>JAFWEY010000190.1 GCA_017512675.1 Clostridia bacterium
GAACCCGAACCGCAGGCGGGGTCATACACCTTGTTGATCTCGCTCTTGCCCACCGTGCCCAGGCGGGTCAGCAGCTCGGAGACGTCGGCGGGCGTGAAGAACTCGCCGCCGCTCTTGCCCGCGTTGCTGGCGTACATGGTCATCAGGTATTCGTAGGCGTCGCCGAAGGCGTCGATGTCGTGATGCTTCACTTCGCCCAGCGCCATGTCCCGCACGCCCCACAGCAGCTTGCACAGCCGCTCGTTGCGCTTCGCCACCGTCGCGCCCAGCTTGTTGCTGTTCACGTCGAAATCGTCCACAGGCCCGCGAAGCTGGCTTCCGATTGGCTGCCCTTCGCGCTGTCCTCGATGTGGCGGAACACGGTTTCCAGGGTTTCGTTCAGGTTTTCGTCCTGCGCCGCCCGCGCGCACACGCTGCAGAACAGTTCGCTGGGCAGCATGAAGAAGCCCTTTTCCTCGATCAGGCCCTGCCGCGCCTCTTCGGCGTCCGCGTCCGGCATCGACGCGTAATCGAACGAGGCGTTGCCCGCTTCCCGTTCGCCTTCGTTGATGTAGGCCGCCAGGTTTTCGCTGATGTAGCGGTAAAACATCGTGCCCAGCACGTAGTTCTTGAAATCCCAGCCGTCCACGCTGCCGCGCAGCTCGTCGGCGATCGCCCAGATGGCGCGGTGCAGCTCGTCCCGTTCCTGTTCCTTCCTGATATCCGGCATCCTGCTTCTCTCCTTCTCCGCAAAACCCATGCGCTGCCGTCCCCGGCGCTGTGGGCAGTATACCACACCGGCGCGCCGCGCGCAACAAAAACCGTCGCGCAAGCCGCCGGTACGGCCCGCGCGAAAGCACTCATGCCCGCCGGCCGCGGCGTCCGCCGAGTTTTCCGAAAAAGCCGCCGGCCCGTCACAGGCCGGCGGCTTTGCCGTCGGGTCGAATGGAAACGATTACTTCGTGGCCGAGTTCCCCGCGATGTGACCGAAGATGAACGCGTCCGCCACCGCGTTGCCGCCCAGGCGGTTGCCCGCGTGGATGCCGCCGCAGACTTCACCGGCCGCGTACAGGCCCGGAATCACGTTGCCGTCGGTATCGATCACTTCGGCGTTGGTATTGATGTGCACGCCGCCCATCGTATGGTGGATGTTCGGCTTGTGGGGGGTCGCATAGAACGGACCGGTCTTGATGGTGGCGTCCATGACTTCCTTGCCGAAATCCGGATCCTTGCCGGCTTCGACGTAGCTGTTGTAGGTATTGACGCTGGCCACCAGCACCTCGGGATCGATATCGATCTGCTCCGCCAGCTCCTCCAGCGTGTCCGCGCCCCAGATGTATCCCTGATTGATCCAGCCCTCCAGCTGCTCATCGGTGTAGCGGATGTGCGCGGTATCGATATCGTCGATGGAATAGAACATGCCGTCGGTCTGCGCGAAGGCCGCGGCCGCGATCACGTCGCGGGCGGCGTATTCGTCCACAAAGCGGACGCCTTCCTTGTTCACATACAGCACCTGCTCCGGGTTGCTGTTCAGGCCGGTGTTGGTGTTGGTCACCGGGTGGGAGAGCGCCATCAGCTGGACAAATCCCATGCCCACCAGATCGGCGTTCACCTCGCGGCACATGAAGATGCCGTCGCCGGTGTTGCCGGGCGCGTTGTTCGTGGTGATCTCTTCAGGCAGCGCGGGCCAGTAATTGTTGTATTCCTTCACCAGCTCGACGCTTCCGCCGTATCCGCCCGAGGCGATGATGACACCCTTGTTCGCGTGCAGCGTGACCGGTGTGCCGTCGGTCTGCTCCGCTTCGATGCCGACCGCTCTTCCCTCTTCCATGATGATCTTCTTCGCGGCCGTGTTGAACATGATGTTCACGCCGAGGGATTCCGCGTAGGGCTTGCCGCTCTCGAAGTATCCGGAGCCCTTGGACTGTTCGTTGATCGGGGAATGGCCGCGCTTCCACAGGCCGCCGTAGACCGTGGTCACGTTGTCCTGGAAGGGCATCTGCCAGTTGGTCTGAATCCAGTGCAGCGTATCCAGGCTGGCGCCGCAGAAGGTTTTGATCAGGTCGTAGTCGCCGTAGATCCAGTTGCCGTCCAGATCCTGGCGCAGGCCGCCTTCGTAGCACTGAATCATGTGCAGCTCGACGGAGTCGAACATGTAGGTGGTGTCGCCGGCCAGGTATTCCTCGATCTGGCCCTGCAGCACCTTCAGCGTTTCATCGTATCCCGCGGGATACTCCTCCGGCTTCTTTTCCAGATATCCCTTCAGGGTTTCGATCTGGCCGCCGACGGTCTCCGTGCGTCCCTGGATTTCCGGGTCCGCCGCGTTCCATTTCCCGCCGGACAGAATCGTGTTGCCGCCCAGCACCATCGTCTTTTCGATCAGCACGACGGAAGCGCCGTTCTCGGCAGCCGTAATCGCCGCGGACAGGCCGGCGCCGCCGCCGCCCACGACCACCACGTCGTACGTTTCGTCGATCGGCTCTCCCGCGACCTTCTCGACGGTCCGGTTCTTCAGCGCGTCCACGTCCAGGCCGGCTTCCGCCGCGGCCTGTTCCACCGCCTGCAGGATCGCCATGCTGGTGATCGTCGCGCCGCTGAGGGCGTCCACCGCCAGCGACTGGTGCTCCACGATGGACGCGGGAACCGCTTCGATCGCGGGTTCGCCGATGCCCGGGGTCTCCATGTGTTCGGTCACCGTAACATCCGTGATGACGCCGTCCTCCACCGTCACGGCTACCTTCACGTCGCCGTTGCGCCCGGTTCCAACGCCTTCAAAGGTGCCGGATTTGGCGCCTTCCGCCATTGCGATGCCGCTGAAAAGCAGGCAAAGGCAAAGCAGCACACTGAGCAGTTTCTTCATTCGGGTTCCTCCTCTCGGGTCGTCATGTGAGGCTCCTTACAATAAAAGTATAACTATGCTGCGCCCCCGATTCCATCAACATGCAGTTAAGATCCGCCGCCGGGCGGCGGGAATCCCGCGCCTCCGCGGGCCGGGCAGCGCCGTCCGCAGCGGCCCGAAAATTCATGGTAGCCCATTCGCCTTTTCTGTGCTATAATGGTTCCGCGGAAAACCGTCCTCCGGTCCTGGCGGCGGCGGAAAGGATCGGGAACGGATCCGATATCCCGGAGAACGGCCGGAATTTCAAGGGGGGATTGTTTATGAAAAGAATCATCCTGGTGCTCCTGGCGCTGCTGCTGGCGCTGTCCCCGTGCGCGCTGTGCGAAGAAGACGACGGCGGCGAAGGCGCGATCAATCTGATCGAAGAACAGGATTCCTTCGCGAACGCCGGCAGCCTGTCGCTGTCGGAACCGTTCACGCCGGACGATCTGGAGAAAACGATCCTGATCGGAGACGACCGGGTAACCGTGAAAAAAACAAAGCAGTATCCGTACAGCGCGATCGCGAACATTACCGGAAAATTCTCCTGCGGTTGCCCGACGCAGAGCACGGGATTCATGGTAACCAGGAATACGCTGCTGACAGCGGCGCACTGCCTCGTCTGCCAGAAGCACAACAAATGGGCAAAGAAGCTGACGTTCTATTTCGGCTACAAGAGCAACAAAAACTACCTCTACCGGTACAAATCCCACTGGGAGGCTTACGTCGGCACCCTGTTCCCCAACGGATATACGTCGGAAAACGACTGGGCCTATGTGGTGTTCGATAAGGACGTCGGTGACAAAACCGGATGGTTCGGCATGAGGAACCTGTCGGACAGCGAACTGGAATCCGGAACCTTTACCGTGGCGGGATACCGGGATAAAAAGCTGAAATACGATGTGGGCGGCCTCCGGGTGATGGATTCCGACCGCATGTGGGTGGATATGGACGTACTGCCCGGAAACAGCGGCTCCCCGATCTACGATTCGGACAACTACGCGGTGGGCATCTGGACCACCTATTACGACAACGCCAATTCCGGATTCCGGATCAACAGCAAAATGCTCGACAAGCTCCGGGCCGAGGGGCTGCTGTAGCCTAAGGCTTCGGCGCCCCGGCGGCAAACAGAGGAAAGGAGCGCCCTATGAAACCGTTCCCGACGGCTCTGCTGAAAAAGCTGCCTGCGGTTCTTCTCGCCCTTGCAATCCTGCCGGCCGGGGCCTTTGCGTGCACGGCCGTCTACGTCGGATCGGGGCGGACCGCAGACGGAAGCACGATCTTCGCGCGCCTGGAGGAGTTCACTTCCGACGCCGGCTGGCCCAAGCTCTTTGAGGCGGTTCCGGAAGGCGCCCACGCGGCCGGAGAAGTCTATACGGGCTGTTATGGATTCACCTGGACCTTCACCCACGACAGCTACGGCTACACCGCGTTCCGCGACGACAATTCCCAGGGCGTCTGTCCGGACTGCGGGGGAACCCACGCGCATACTCCCTATCAGGCGGGAGGGACGAACAGCAAGGGCTTAAGCGTCACGGCAACGGAAACGCTTTTGGGAAACCCGGCGGTCACCGCCGCGGATCCGTTCAACGCGGAATCCGGGATCGAAGAAGCCGAAATTCCCACGATTCTGCTGAGCGAAGCCTCCACGGCCCGCGAAGCGATGACGCTGCTGACCTCCATTTACGCATCCGTCGGGGCCTGCGGCGGGGGCAGCGTGATCGCTGGGGATGCCGACGAGGTCTGGTATATCGAGAACATGAGCGGCAAACAGTATATCGCGGTCAGGCTGAACCCGGACCTGGTGTTCGTTTGCCCAAACATTTCCGCGATCGGGCTTGTAAACCTGAACGACACGGAGAACATTGCCGCTTCGGACGGACTGATCGAAACGGCAATCGAAGCAGGAACCCTTGTCGGAGACCCGCAGGCGCGGACGATCGATTATGCCGCTTCCTTTGACGGCGCTCCCGATCTGCCGTATCTCCGGCTGGCCGCAGCGCTGAATTTCCTGTCCGGGGGCAGCGCGTACCCTGCGAATCTGACGCGGTCAGGGATCGACGGAAGCGCTTACCGGATTTCCAACGTGGATCCGGAGGGAAAGATCGTTCCGCCGTATACCAACATCCGGCCGGAAAGAAAGCTGAGCGTACGCGACGTGATGGCGTTCTACCGGCAGGAGCCGATCAGCAGGCACAGAAGCCTCGAGACGCACATCTTCCAGATCAGCGATCCTACCCGGAACGGTACGGTGGAATGGGTCTCGATGGCGGACAACCGCACCAGCGTGTTCGTCCCGTACCTTCCGATGGCCGCGGCGGAAGTGTTTCCGCCGTTCCGCACCGGTCTCGCCATGCCTGAGCACACGGACGAAGAGCCGGCGGAAGGCCTGTACTACGCGACGGAGCATGACGGCTGGGGGATCTATCCGGAAGGATGGCGGGATTCGTGGTATTGGGTGTTTTCCATGCTGGAGCACATCGCGATGGAGGATGAAGCGGCAGCGGTGCGGATCCGGCAGACAATGGACGCGCTGCAGGACGAAATCTGCGCATCCGGGGAGACCGGAAACCGGGCCGCGGAGAAATGCTGGAATGCGGCATTGGAACTGATCGGATTGAAATCTCCTTGCCTTCGGCAATGATATTTCAATCCCTTTCGCTCACTTCGTTCGCTTGGCTTGGAACCCTGCCTGCAGGATTCCAAGCCGTTTTTCAGATTTTCCTGCATCCTTCGGATGCGGCCGGAAAATCTGCAGGGAAACCATTTTTGCTCTCGGCGGCAAGCTGCCTTCGCAAAAATGGCTCCGCGGGCCGGCAAAGCCGCCCCTGCGGAATAAACGTAAGGGACTTCTTGCGCCTTCGGCGCTTCGGTCAGCTTCGCAATAGTCGCGTGCTTCAGCTTTGCTTCGCCCGCTCCTTTGCTCAGCACGCTTCCGGCTCGCTTTATCGCCCACTGGGCGCGCTCGCC
>JAFWEY010000191.1 GCA_017512675.1 Clostridia bacterium
CACGCCCGGCAGCGTCTTTTGCGCCATCCATTTCCTGCAAATTTCTCGATTTACCTCCAGTAAACCATCGAAATCTGCAGGAACGCCTGACGCAAAATCCACTTGTCGGTCGACCACCTCATTTGTGCGGTATTGCCTTAAGAGGACGCTGCATTTGTGCGGTATCGCCTTCGGCGAATCCGGCGCAGGAACCTTACCATTTGACGATTGACACGACCGCGCGGGCATGATAAAGTTATAGGCGTGTTTTTGGACTGCTTACAGGATACGGGGCGGCCGGAAAGGAGCGTTTCCGGCGCGCGAAGGAGCATTGTATGACGCGGCAGATTCATGTCGGACCTCTGGCGATCGGCGGCGGAGCGCCGGTGACCGTTCAGTCGATGACCAATACGGATACCCGGGACGTCGCCTCGACGCTGGCGCAGATCCGGCATCTGGCGGATGCCGGCTGCGACATCGTGCGCGTGTCGGTCTACGACGAGGCCTGCGCCGAAGCGGTGCGGGAGCTGGTGGATCGTTCTCCGGTTCCGCTGGTGGCGGACATTCATTTCAACCACAGGCTCGCGATCCGGGCGGCGGAAAACGGAATCCACAAGGTGCGCATCAATCCCGGCAACATCGGCGGGAAAGCGCATGTGGAAATGCTGGCGGACTGCCTGAAGGCGCACCATATACCGGTCCGGATCGGCGTGAATGCCGGGTCGCTGGAGCCGGAGCTGCTGCGCAGATACGGATCCCCGAACGCCGCGGCGCTGGTGGAAAGCGCGATGCGGCACGTGCGGATGCTGGAGGACTGCGGGTTTTCGGACATCGCGCTGTCGATGAAGGCGTCCGACGTGCGCACCACTGTGGAAGCGTACCAGCTGGCTTCGGAGGTGTGCGATTACCCGCTGCACATCGGGGTGACGGAAGCGGGCGGCGCCGGCTTCGGCGGCACGAAATCGGCGATCGGCATCGGAGCGCTGCTGCTGCGGGGCATCGGCGATACGCTGCGCGTGTCGCTGACCGGCGATCCGGCGGAAGAAGTGGCGCTGGGCATCGAAATCCTGCGCGCGGTGGGTCTGCGCCGGGATTTCGTCGAGGTGATCAGCTGTCCCACCTGCGGCAGAACCTGCGTGGATGTGGCGGGGCTCTCCGAGGACGTGCGCCGCATGACGCGGGACATTCGCAAACCGCTGAAGATCGCGGTGATGGGGTGCGTGGTCAACGGCCCCGGCGAGGCGCGGGAGGCGGACATCGGCATCGCGGGAGGCCGGGACGGCGGCGTGCTGTTCCGGAAGGGCGAGCCGCCGCGCGCGGTGAAGGGAGACCTTCGCGAAACGCTGATGCAGGAGATTCGGAGGCTGATCGATGGCTGAATTGTGGCGCGAGCTTTTAACCCCTCTGGATAAGGAGCTGGCGGATTCCCTGTCGCTGCGGCGGGTGACGGCCGCGCGCTCGGGCGACCGCCTGACCATCGCGCTGAACGCGAAGCGCCTGCTGCGCAAGGGGGAATTCGAAAAGATTCGCAGATGCCTGGCCGCGGGGTTTCCCGGGGCCCAGGTCTTCCTGCGCGTCAGCTACCACGGCCTGAAGGAGCAAGTGCTGAAGGATATCGGCCTGGTGTCCGGGTTTGTGACGGATCTGGTGGCGGAAAAGTATCCGGGCGCGCGCCCGATCCTGACGGCGGCCGCACCCGGGTGGCGGCTCGGGGACGGGGTGCTTTCGATTTCGCTGGAGGATCCGGCGGGGGCGGGCTTTCTCAAAGCCCGGGGCGTCGACGCGCAGATCGCCCGCCACATGAAGGAGATGTTCGGCATCGACTGCCGGGTCGCCTTGGAAGCCAGCGGGAATACGGAGGCACGCCTGGAGGAAATCGCCCGGCGCCGCCGTGAAGAGGAAGAGCGGTTCGCGGCGATCAAGCAGGCGCAGCAGAAGGAGCAGGAACAAAAGCCGGAGCTCCCCAGGCAGATCTTCGGGAAAGACATCACCGAGGCGCCGACGCCGATCGCCGAGCTGACGGACAACAGCGGACGGGTGGTTTTGAAGGGCGAGGTCTTCGGGATCAGCACGCGGGAGATAAAAAGCGGCACGAAGCTGGTGCTGTTTTCCGTATCCGACGCGACCGGCGCCGCGGCCTGCAAGATGTTCCTGGGCGGGAAGCGCGGCGAGGACAAGCCGGAAATCGCCGAAAAGCAATGGGAAACGTTCAGCGCCGGCGTCAGGGAGGGAAGCTGGATCCTGGTGCGGGGAAGCTGGGCGTTCGACGATTTCGAAAAGGATATGGTGCTGCGCGTCAGCGACATCAATCCCGCGCGGGCGCCGGAAAGAGTGGACACGGCGGACCGCAAACGGGTGGAGCTGCACCTGCATACCCAGATGAGCACGATGGACGCGCTGGCGTCGGCGGGCGATCTGATCGCGCAGGCCGCCAAATGGGGCCACAAGGCGATTGCGGTCACGGACCACGGCGTGGTGCAGGCGTTCCCGGAAGCGTTCAACGCCGCGAAAAAGAACAATATCAAGCTTTTGCCGGGCTGCGAGGGATACCTGATCGACGACAGCGCGCTGGTGGTGCGCGACGCGGACGACCGGCCCGTGAAGGACGCAGTCTTTGTCGTTTTCGACGTGGAAACGACCGGGCTGAAGACGTCGCTGGACACGATTCTGGAAATCGGCGCCGTGCGTTTCGAGAACGGCAGGGAGGTCGCGGAGTTTTCGCAGCTGATCAATCCGGGGCGTCCGGTTCCGGAGAAGGTGACGAAGCTGACCGGCATCACCGACGCCATGGTGCGGGACATGCCGGAAATCTCCCGGGTGGTGGGCAGCTTTGCCGAATTCTGCAAAGGCGCGGTGCTCTGCGCCCACAACGCGGATTTTGACAGCGCCTTTATGCGCCGCGCCTTCGAGGGAAACGGCATTCCGTTCGAATTTCCGGTGCTGGATACGCTGACGCTGTCGCGCAATCTGCTCAAGGGGCAGAAGAGCCACAAGCTGTCCGCGATCTGCAAGACGCTGGGCGTGAGCCTGAAGAACGCGCACAGGGCGGTGCACGACGCCCGGGCGACGGCGCAGGCGCTGATGATCATGCTGGAGCGGGTCGAGGGCCTGGAACGCCTGAACGACCTGAACAATGCGTTTTCCGGGGACGCCGGTTCGAGCCATCACATCATCCTGCTGGCGAAGAACCGGACCGGCATGACCAACCTGAACCGGCTGGTCAGCGAATCCCATCTGAAGCATTTCTACCGTACGCCCCGGATGCCCAGAAGCCTGATCGAAAAGTACCGCGAGGGGCTGATCGTCGGCAGCGCGTGCGAAGCGGGCGAATTGTACCGCGCGTTCGTCGGGAAACGGCCGGACGCGGAAATCAGGGCCATCGCGTCCTTCTACGATTACCTGGAAATCCAGCCCCTGGCCAACAACGCTTTTCTGGTACGGGAAGGACAGGTGGAAGACGAAGAGGCGCTGCGGGAGATCAACCGCAGGATCGTGGCGCTGGGGGAGGAACTGGGGAAACCGGTGGTCGCGACGGGCGACGTGCACTTCAAGGAGCCGGAGGACGCGATCTATCGGGCGATCCTGATGAACGCCAAGGGCTTCGAGGACGCGGATTATCAGCCGCCGCTGTACTTCCGCACGACGGACGACATGCTCGCGGAATTCGCCTACCTGGGCGAGGACGTCGCGCGGCGCGTCGTGGTCGACGAAACAAACCGCATCGCGGATATGGTGGAGGACGGCATCACGATCTTCGTGAAGCACCCGGAGGGCAAGGAAACGTTCCAGCCGTTCTGGGAGGAAGCGGAGGACGACATCCGCAGGCTGACCGCCGAGAAGGCGCAGCGGATTTACGGGAATCCGCTGCCGGAGATCGTCGAAAAGCGCATCGAAAAGGAGCTCGGCTCGATCATCGGCTACGGCTTTTCGACGCTGTACGACATCGCGGTGAAGCTGGTGAAGAAATCCCTGTCGGACGGGTACATCGTCGGGTCGCGGGGGTCCGTCGGCTCTTCGTTTGTCGCGTTCGCCACCGGCATCACGGAGGTCAACGCGCTGCCGCCGCATTACGTCTGCCCGAAGTGCAGGCACAGCGAATTCGACGTGCCGGAGGAGTACACCTGCGGGCTGGATCTGCCGCCGAAAAACTGCCCGGTCTGCGGGGAAAGCATGGATCGGGACGGCTTTGACATCCCGTTCGAGGTGTTCCTGGGCTTCAAGGGCGACAAGGTGCCCGACATCGATCTGAACTTTTCCGGCGAGTACCAGCCGCGGGCGCACAACTACGTCAAGGAGCTGTTCGGCGTGGACAACGTGTTCCGGGCTGGCACCATCAGCACGGTGGCGGAGAAGACGGCGTACGGCTACGTGCTGAAATACCTGGAGGAGCGGGGAAAGGCCGCGTCGAACGCCGAAAAGAACCGCCTCGCCAGGGGCTGCACCGGTGTGAAGCGCACCACGGGGCAGCATCCCGCCGGCATGGTGGTTCTGCCAAAGGATTACGAGATCTATCAGTTCACCGCGATCCAGCATCCGGCGGACGACACGGAAAGCGAAACCATCACCACGCATTACGATTTTTCGTCGATGCACGACGTGCTGGTAAAGCTGGATATTCTGGGCCACGACGACCCGACCATGCTGAAAAAGCTGCAGGACCTGACCGGCATCGCCCCGCAGCAGGTTCCGCTGCACGATCCGGAGGTTTTCCGGAAGATCCTTTCGCTGTTTACCGGGACGGAGGCGCTGGGGGTGACGAGCGAGGAGATCGGCACGAAAACCGGCACACTCGGCGTGCCGGAGTTCGGCACGCGCTTTGTGCGCGGCATGCTGGAGGAGACGCGCCCGTCGACGATGGAGGAGCTGATCCGGATCTCGGGCCTGTCGCACGGCACGGACGTGTGGATCGGCAACGCGCGGGATCTGGTCACCGGCGGCATCGCGCCGCTGAGAAAGTGCATCTGCACCCGCGACGATATCATGAACCAGCTGATCAAGTGGGGCGTGGAGAGCAAGATGGCGTTCACCACGATGGAATCGGTGCGCAAGGGCAGGGGCCTGAAGCCGGAAATGGAGCAGGCGATGCGGGACGTGAATACGCCGGAATGGTTTATCGACTCCTGCAAGAAGATCAAATACATGTTTCCGAAGGCCCACGCGGTGGCCTATGTGACGATGGCGCTGCGCATCGCGTATTTCAAGATCTATTATCCGGTCGAGTATTACGCCTGCTATCTGAAGCGCAACATCGACGATTTCGACGCGCTGACCATGGTGGCGCCCATCGACGTCATCAAGGAGCGGCTGAAGGAGCTGCGCGGCCTGGACAAGAGCGAAGGCGCGAAAAAGGAATCGCAGATCACGGTGATGGAGATCCTGGTGGAAATGCTCGCCCGGGGCATCCGGCTGGAGCCGATCTCGATGTACGACAGCCACCCGCAGGATTTCAGGGTCCTGTCGAAAAACGCGATTCTGCCGCCGCTGCTGTCGCTGCCCGGGCTGGGGCTGGCCGCCGCGGAAAACTTCGACCGCGTCAGGCGGGAAGGGCCGTTTATCAGCCGGGACGACATGGAGCGGCGCAAGGTATCCCGCAGCGTCATTGAGCTGCTGTCGCTCGCCGGCGCGCTGGGCGACCTGCCGGAAACCAGCCAGGTCAGCCTGTTCGAAGGGTTTTAGGCGGCAGAAGCGAATTTCATTTGCGGGAACACGCCTGCCGTGTTATAATATCGCAGGAATTGTCCGGGAGGGATGGAAATGCAGAAAACACGCACCACCGTGCGCATCGCGGGCAGGGATTACGCGATGAGCGGATACGACACCGAAGAGTACATGCACAGGGTCGCGGCCTATGTGGACCGTACGATGACGGAAATCTCCCTGTCGGCGGTTTCGCTGACGCAGGTGCAGCTGGCGGTTCTGACGGCGCTGAACGTGGCGGACGACATGCTGAAGGCCCACGACGAGAACAACCGGCTGAAACGGGAAGTCGAACAGCTGCATATCCAGCTGGATGAATTGCGGGCGGGCAGGTAACGATGGAACTGTTGGCACCGGCCGGAAACATGGAAGCGCTGCGCGCGGCGGTGGAAGCCGGCGCGGACGCGGTGTATCTGGGCGGCAAGTATCTGAACGCGCGGCGCGGCGCGGGAAATTTCGACGCCGATGAACTGAAGCGGGCCGCGGATTACTGTCACGAGCGGGACGTGAAGGTTCACGTGACGGTCAATACGCTGATTCGGGACAGCGAATTCGGTCAGCTGGAATGCCTGGCGAAGGAAATCGCTGCGGCGCGCGCGGACGCCGCGATCGTTCAGGATTTCGGCGTGGCGGCGGCGCTTCGGCAGATGCTGCCGGGCCTTGCGCTGCACGCCAGCACGCAGATGGCGATTTCGAACCGCCAGGGCGTTCTGTTCGCGAAGAACGCGGGCTTTTCCCGGGTGGTGCTCGCGCGGGAAATGAGCGCGAAAGAGATCCGCGAATGCGCGGATGCCGGCGTTGAAATCGAAGTGTTCGCCCACGGCGCGATGTGCGTGGCGGCAAGCGGGCTGTGCCTGCTCTCCAGCATGATCGGCGGGCGCAGCGGCAACCGCGGCATGTGCGCGCAGCCCTGCCGGCTGCCCTGGCGCCTCGAAGGCGGGCCGGTATCGGACGCGGGCGCGCTCCTCTCGCCGAAGGACCTGTGCCTGGCGGACAGGATTCCGCAGCTACGCAGCGCGGGCGTGGACAGCATCAAGCTGGAAGGGCGGCTGAAGGGGCCGGAGTACGTATACGCGGTCACGCGCGCCTACCGCCTGGCGCTGGACGGCGAAGCGTGGGATGCCCGCGCGCTGCGTGGGGTGTTTAACCGCGGGTATTCGACAGGCTATTTCGACGGCCTGCGCGATTGCGATTTCCTGTCGGACGAAACGGAAAAGCACGTGGAGGAGCAGACCGGCGAAGCGGACGGAAGGCCCGTCCGCGCGCGCACGGTTCCGGTCGCCGCGAAGCTGGTGCTGAAGCCGGGGGAACCCGCGCTTCTGGAGGTCAGCGACGGGATTTCCCGGGCGAAGGCCGAAGGCGCCGCCGTCGAGACCGCGCGCCGCGTGCCGGCGGATGAAGAGCGCATCGCGTCGCAGATCCTGAAAACCGGGTCGACTCCGTACAGAATCGCCGAATTGCGAAAGGAGATCGCGCCGGACGCGTTCGTGCCCGTGTCTGCGCTGAACGCGCTCAGGCGCGACGCGCTGTCGCGGCTCGGCGCGCTGCGGATCGAAAGAAACGCGGGCTGCGGGGAAGCCGTCAGGCCGCTTGAGCCGCCCGCGGGGCTTCCGAAACCGGAAACCGGAGACCGCCCGCGGCTGGTCGTCTGCGCCCGCTCGGCGCGAACGCTGGAGGCGTCGCTGGATTGGGGCGCGGATGAGATCCTTTGGGCGCCGGCGGACTGGACGGAAAAAGGCCTTGGCGGCGCGCCGAAGCGCCCGTTCTGGCTGCTGCTTCCGCCGGTGGCGACGGGCGGGGATCTGGACGCGATTCACCGCCTGGTGAGCCGCATGGACGGCCTTTGCGGAACGGTTCTGTCAAACGCCGGCCAGCTGGCGCTGGAGTGGCCGGGAGAAAAGCGGCTGGACGCGGCGATGAACATCATGAACCTGCGCGCGCAGCGCGCGTTCGGCCTGCCGTGCATGCCGTCGCTGGAGATGACCGCGCGGGAAATCGGCAACCTCGACGGGCCGAAGGAGCTGTGGATGTACGGCCGGGCGCGGCTGATGCTTCTCAGACACTGTCCGCTGAACGCCCGGGCCGGCCGGGGGCTGCACGCCGACTGCCGGCGCTGTGAACGGTCCAACGAATTGGAAAAGGAAATTCTGACCGACCGGCGCGGCGTGGCGTTCCCGCTGCGGCGCGTGCGGCTTCCCAGCGGCTGTGTGATCGAGCTGCTGAACAGCGTACCGACGCTGCTTCTGAACAAAACGGAAAGGCTGCCCCGGGCGCAGCGCTGGCGCGTTACGCTGACGGACGAGGGAGAGGAGCTTGCGCGGCGCGCGGTCAAGGCGCACGCTGCGGCGCTTTCGGGGAAGGCGGAAGATCTCCTGAACGATATTTCAGGCACTTCGGGGCATTGTTTTCGGGGGGTGGAATGAATGAACGAACGGGATTTGCGCGTTCTGGAATATGATAAAATCCTGAACAGGCTGTCCGGCTTTGCGGTGTCTCCGCCGGGCAAGGAAAAGTGCCTTGCGCTGCGGCCGGAGAACAGGCTGGAGGAAGTGTCGCGCCTGCTGGCGATGACGGAGGAGGCCGACGCGGCCCGCGCGCAGATCGGCGGATCGCCGATGATGTATTTCACGGACGTGACCGGCTCGCTGAAAATCTGCCAGGCCGGCGGGATGCTGAATATGCGGTCGCTGTTGAGCGTCGCGGAGCTTTACAAGGCGTCCCGCACCATGCGCTCCGCGCTGGTGACCTCCCGCGAGGACACGCCGCACCTGACGGAACTGGCGTCCCGGCTCACAACCCACCGGGAGCTGGAGGAGGAGATCTTCAACGCGATCCTGTCCGAAGACGAGATGGCGGACCGGGCGAGCCCGGAGCTGTACGACATCCGCCGCCACATCCGGCAGATCAACGACCGCATGAAGGAAAAGCTCAGCCAGATGACCCGTTCCCCGCAGCTGGCGAAATACCTGCAGGATACGATCGTCACCATGCGCAACGGGCGCTATGTCGTTCCGGTAAGGGCGGAATGCCATCAGGACGTGCCGGGCCTGGTTCACGACCAGTCCGCCAGCGGACAGACGCTGTACATCGAACCCATCGCGCTGGTGGAGGCGGGGAACGACCTGAAGCAGTGGACGGCCAAAGAGAACCAGGAGATCGAGCGCATTCTGCGCGCGTTCGCCGAAGAAATCGCGCCGGACGCGGATCTGTTTATCAACAACATCCGGATTCTGGCGGAACTGGACTGCGTGTTCGCGAAAGCGCAGATGGGCCGGGAAATGCAGGGCGTGCCGCCGAAGATCAACGGCGAAGGCCGCGTCAACCTGATCATGGCCAGGCATCCGCTGATCGATCCGCAAGCGGTGGTGCCGATCAGCCTGTGGATGGGCGGAGAATTCCGGGAGCTGGTGATCACCGGGCCCAACACCGGCGGCAAAACGGTAACCCTGAAGACGGTCGGGCTTCTGGCGCTGATGGCGCAGTCCGGCATGGCGATTCCCGCCGCGTACGGCAGCGAGATCGCGGTGTACGACGCGGTTTACGCGGACATCGGAGACGAGCAGTCGATCGAGCAGTCGCTGTCCACGTTCTCCAGTCACATGACGAATATCGTCAGCATACTGAAAAACGCGACGCCGCAATCGCTGGTGCTGTTTGACGAACTGGGCGCGGGCACCGATCCGACGGAAGGCGCGGCGCTGGCCATGGCCATTCTGAACCGGCTGCTGGGCGAAGGCGTCAGCGTGCTGGCCACCACCCACTACGCGGAGCTCAAGGCGTTCGCACTCAGCACCCGGGGCGTCGAGAACGCTTCCGTGGAATTCGACGTCGAAACGCTCCGGCCGACGTACCGGCTGTCCATCGGCGTGCCGGGAAAATCCAACGCCTTCGAAATCTCGCGCAAGCTCGGCTTGCCGGACGATCTGATCCGGGAAGCGCAGCAGAGCCTCAGCAAGGATCAGATCCGCTTCGAGGACGTAATCGCCAACGCCGAATACCATCGCCAGATCGCGGAGAAGGAGCGGCAGCTGGCGGAACAGGCGCATCTGGAAACGCAAAGAGCGCTGGACGAGGCGGAGCGGGTGCGCAGGGAGACGGAGCAAAAGAAGGAGGAATACCTGCGCAAAGCGCGGGAGGAAGCCAAGCGCTATCTCCAGAAGGCCCAGAGGGACGCGGAAAGCATCATTGCGGAGCTGAAAAAGAGCCGGAAGGGCGACGCGTCGCTGAAGGAACACGAGCTGCACAACATGCGCAGTCAGCTGCAGCAGGCGCTGGACGACGCCAAAGGCCAAGCAGTGCCCGCGGCCGATCAGGCGGAAGCGCCGGCGAACCTCAAAATCGGCGAAACGGTGGCACTGCGCGGCACCGAGACGAAAGGCAGCGTGCTGACGCTTCCGGATTCCCGGGGCGAACTGACGATTCAGGCCGGAATCATGAAAATGAAGGTCAACGTGAACCAGCTGGTCCGGGTGAAGGAAAAGCAGGCGTCGCGGGCGCCGACCCGCGCTTCGGCGTCGCTGTCCGGCCGGGAAGTGCGCCTGGAATGCGACGTGCGGGGCATGACGCTGGAGGAAGCGATCACGCAGGTGGATCTGTTCCTGGACGGCGCGGCGCTGCAGGGGCTGAAGAACGTGCAGATCATCCACGGAAAGGGAACGGGGGTTCTCCGGAGCGGAATTCAGAATTACCTGAAGCGCTGTCCGAGGGTGAAGGAATACCGGCTGGGTCATTACGGGGAAGGCGAGGACGGCGTAACGGTGGTCACGCTGAAATAACGCCGGGGCGGCGCAGGAGGAAAAGCTATGGCAAATGAGACCAAGGTGCTGCTGGTGGACGACGATCCGAACATCGCCCAGCTGGTCAGCCTGTACCTGGAAAGGGAGGGCTTCGACGTCGAGATCGCGGACCGCGGCGACACCGCGCTGAAGATGTTCCGCGCGACCGCGCCCAACCTGCTTCTGCTGGACGTGATGCTGCCGGGCATGGACGGCTGGCAGGTGTGCCGCGAAGTGCGCAAGATTTCCAACATCCCGGTCATCATGCTGACCGCGAAGGACGAAACCTTTGACAAAGTGCTGGGCCTGGAGCTCGGCGCGGACGACTACATCGTCAAGCCGTTTGAGACAAAAGAGCTGGTCGCGCGCATCAAAGCGGTGCTCCGCAGATACCAGACGGCGGAAACGCCCGGCAAGGAGCTGGTGTTTCCCGGGCTGACCATCAACATCAGCCACTATACGGTTACCCTGATGGGGCGCGAAGTGGAGATGCCCCCGAAGGAGCTGGAGCTGCTGTATTTCCTGGCCAGCCATCCGGGCAACGTTTTCACCCGGGAGCAGCTGCTGGAACAGGTCTGGGGCTATGACTACTTTGGGGATTCCAGAACGGTGGACGTACACGTCAAACGGCTGCGCGAAAAGCTGGCGGAGGGAGAAGCCTTCGGCTGGGGCATCCGAACGGTCTGGGGCGTCGGCTACAAATTCGAAATCAAATGAAAAAGGCAGCGCTGCACAAAAACCGGCTGTTCCGAAGGCTTCTTCTGGCGTTCGTCGCGGCAATCCTGGCGACGGTTCTGGTTCTGTCGCTGCTGATGGTGGTCCTGGTGCGCCGGGAGCGCACCCAGGCGCTGGAGGCGGAAGTGCGGGTGCAGGCACGGGACGTGGCGAGGCTGATGCAGCAGTTCGATTCGCTGTCCTTCTGGAACGGATCGGAGGCCATTTCCCAGACGCTGAACTGGAAATTTGAGGAGATCCGGGCGAACTACGGCGCCAGCGTATGGCTGGTGAACGGAAACCGGCGCGTGCTGGTCCTGGGCGATACGGATAACGCGCAGGAGCAGCTGAACGATCCGGACGTCCTCGCGCAGATTTACAACGTTCTTTCCGGCCGGGAAATCCGGGTGCAGGGCCTGATTCCCGAACTGGGCAACGATATGGTGACGATCGGGGTTCCCTGGGTAAACGCGTACGGCTACACGGCGGGCGCCGTGCTGCTGCACATCCCGACGCGGGAGCTGTCCGGGGATTACCGGGATCTGATTCGGTACACGGCGATTGCCGGAGTGATCGCGCTTACGCTGGGCATCTGCCTGAGCTACGTGATCGCGCGCAGGCAGACGATCCGGCTGAACGAAATCAGCCGGGCGGCCGGCGAATTCGCCGGCGGCGACCTGACGCGGCGGGTCAGGGTATCCGGCGACGATGAAATCGCGGAGCTGGGCGCGGCGTTCAACAAGATGGCGGAGGACCTGAGCCGGCTGGAGGAATCGCGCAAGAGCTTTGTGGCCAGCGTGTCCCACGAGCTGCGTTCGCCGCTGACCTGCATCCGCGGCTATGTGGAGGGCATGCTGGACGGCGTGATTCCGCAGCAGGATCAGGCGCGGTACCTGCGGGTCACGCTGGATGAAACCGGACGGCTGACCAAGCTGGTCAACGAGCTTCTGGATCTGAGCCGGATCGAATCGGGAGAATTCTCGCTGAATCGCACGGTATTCGAACTGAACGGGCTGATCGCCCAGCAGCTGTTCAAGTTCGAACAGCGAATCGAAGAAAAGCAGGTGCATGTGGAGGTGTCCTTCGCGGAGGACCGGATGTACGTCCTCGCCGACGCCGACCGCATCCGCCAGGTCGCGACCAACCTGATCGACAACGCCGTCAAATTCGTGGATGAAGGCGGAACGCTTACGGTGCAGACGCGCGCCGTTCGGGAAAAGGCGGAGGTCTCTGTCATCAATTCCGGCGCGGTCATCCCGCCCGACAAGCTTCCGATGGTGTTTGACCGTTTTTACAAGGTGGACTCGGCGCACACCTCCGGCAAGGGGTCGGGGCTTGGGCTGGCGATCACCAAACGCATTCTGGAGCAGCACGGCCAAACCATCCGCGTTTCCTCCGATTCCTCCGGAACCCGGTTTGCGTTTACTCTTGAGCTTTCGGCGCCGCCCGCGCAGAACGCCAATTCAAATGAACAGGAAAGAGGTGCCCCATGAAACAGAAGATCCTTTCGCTGATGCTCATCTGCGCCTTCATGCTGGTATCGGTATCGAGCGCGGAAACGACAACCTATGCCGCGGTGTACTCCGCGGACAATCCGGTTCCGGCAATCGCGGAGCGCGTGCGTCCGGCGGTGGTGCAGGTCATCAATGAAGCCGTCATGTGGTCAAAGGATACCGGCGAGATCCATCAGCCGCAGAGCTACGGGTCCGGTGTGCTGATCGACGAACGGGGCTACATCGTCACCAACAATCACGTGGTCGACAAAGCGGACGTCCTGAGGGTGGAGACGCTGGACGGCACGGTGCTGGAGGCGGAATTGATCGGGTTCGACGACGGCACGGATCTGGCGGTGCTGAAGGTGGAAGAAGGAAAGATCAAGGCCGATCCGGTGCCGATGGGCGATTCGGACCAGCTGGTCATCGGCGAACTGGCCATCGCCATCGGCAATCCGGGCGACGCGGACGACGTGCTGCTCGGCACCGTGACCTGCGGCATCATTTCCGCGCTGGGGCGGCAGAACGTGAGCGCCGGAAATTTCACCCGGCGGGTCGAAACCATCCAGACGGACGCGGCGATCAACAGCGGCAATTCCGGCGGCGCACTGCTCAACGCGAAGGGCGAACTGATCGGCATCCCCACGTTAAAAATGGTGGTCTCCTACGATTCCATCTATGAAGGACTCGGCTTCGCGATTCCGGTCAATACGGTCAAAAACGTGGTCAACCAGCTGATCGACACCGGCAAGGTGACGCGCCCCCGCATCGGCGTGTCTGTAGCCACGCTGGAAGGGCCGGACGAACCGCTGCGCAAATACGCGCCGGCCGGCGCGCAGGTGATGGTGGTGGAGCCCGGCGGGCCGGCGGATATGGCGGGCATCCGCATGTACGACATCGTCACAGAAATCAACGGCATCCGGGTGAGAGACATCAACGACCTGACGAGCGAAATCGACCGGCACGCGGCGGGCGAAAGCGTCCATCTGAAGATCTGCCGGTATTTCAACGATCTGACCGGTGAGCCGCTCCCCGCATGGTCCTTCTATGAGACCGATCTCCGGCTGGAAATGCTGGACTGACGCGGAGCACTGCGAAAACAGTCGTTTTCCGAAGCATTGACAAGCAGGCCGAACCTGTGTTAAAATGCGTTTGTGATTCCGGAACTGCCGGAATGAGCGAGAAAAACGGGAGGGATAGCAATGAAGAGGGTACTTACGATTCTGTTGGCACTGATGCTCCTGATGACGACCGCGTTCGCGGAAACCACGCAGGTCATTACGATTTCAAACCTGTCCGTTTCGATGACAGCTGACGGCGAACCCCAGCAGATGGACATTCCGATGGATGTGAAGCTTGCGGGAACCCAGTCGGGCGAGAATGAGATTCTCGGACGCGTGGACATCCTGGGCGGCGGCCAGAAACTGATCGGCGCGGACTTTAAGATCGAGATCGACGAGAGCCGTTTCGTGATGGCCATCGACGGCGTGTCGACTCCGCTGTATGCCGTATACACGGGCGCCCCGGCGGTGCAGGGCCTGCAGGGATTCCAGCTGCCGGAAGAGGTCATGAACGAACTGGTTGCGAAAGTGATGACCTCGGTCGAATACGAAGAGAGCGAGGACGGCATGACCGTCAGGCTGCCCTACACCGCGGTCAACGAGATGCTGCTGATGCTGGCTCCGACCATCGGTGAGATGAACATCGAAGGCTTGAATGCGGAAGAGTTCGAAAAGGGCATTCAGGAGATGATCGACAGCAATTCCGGCATCGAGGTTTACGGCAGCGTCTCGGGCGTCGAAACCGGCAGCACCGTGGCGGACCTGTATTGCTCGATGGTCCAGAACGGCGAGGTCATGGAGGACGCCATGGCTTCCGTGCACTTTGAGACCGATGGTCAGGCGATCGGCGTCGATTGCTCCGTGGCTGACGCGGGCAGCTTCCATTTCGACATGTATCCGGAAGGCGGCGCCTTCGCGGTCAACCTGAGCGCTGACACGCCGGACGGCGCCTACGCGCTTTCGATGACCGTTTCGGTGGGCGAGGAGGACGTCACCTTCAACGCGATCGAAAACGAGGACGAAGCCATTGACGTGCAGAACCTCACGGACGAGCAGATGGAAGCCCTCCAGGGCGAACTTCAGGGCGCCGCGATGGGCCTGATCATGTACATCTATATGTCGATGGCGGGCACCCCCGCAGCATAAGGGATCCGGAGACACAGTCAAATCGCCCCCCGCATGACGCGGGGGGCGATTTTGATGCGTTCCGGGGCGCCTATTCGTTTTCCAGCCGGGCCACCAGTTCCGGAATCTCCTCTTCCAGCTCGGCCGGCATCACGGGATAGCGAGGGTCCATGTCTTCCAGCGTCCGAACCAGGATTTCGCTGACCAGATACCGGGTGAACCATTTGTTGTCCGCAGGCAGAACGTACCAGGGCGCGCAGGCGGTTGCGGTCGCGTTGATCGCGTCCTCGTAGGCTTTCAGGAAATCGTCCCACAGTGCGCGGTCGTCCAGGTCGCTCTTTGAGAACTTCCAGTTTTTCTCCGGGTTGTTCAGCCGCTCCAGGAACCGCTTTTTCTGTTCCTTTTCCGAGACGTTCAGGAAAATCTTCACCATTCGCACGCCGTTTTCGTACAGGTACTTTTCGAAATCGACGATCTGGCGATAGCGCCTGACGAAAAAATCGTCTCCGGTCAGGCAGCGCCCGGGCAGGCCGAGGCCGTTCTCGAGATGGCGCACGCGGACCGCCACGCAATCCTCGTAATGGGAACGGTTGAAAATCGCGATTTCACCGCGCGCGGGCAGGCATTTCGCGACGCGCCACAGGTAATCGTGCTTCAGCTCCGCTGAATTCGGCGCTTTGAACGGGTGTACCCTGACGCCCTGCGGGTTCATGCCGGTCATCACGTGTTTGATCGTGGAATCCTTGCCGGCGGCGTCCATGGCCTGCAGCACCACGATCAGGCCCTCATGGCCGTCGGCGTAGAGCTTTTCCTGCAGCACCGCCAGTTTTTCGAGATTTCCGTCGGTTTTCGCCTTCAGCGCCTTCTTGTCGTCCGCGTACAAACCGGCGCCGGTGGCGGCCTGCGTAAGATCGAGAATGCGGGTTCCGTCAAATCTGAATTCCTGCAGCATCGAATGCCTCCTTTATGATGTACAATAAAAGCCTGCCGACGGCGCGGCAGGCATACTGAATCGTTTATTCCACGGACCGGAAGGCGCTGAACGGCCAGAAGACCTGCCGCACGCGTCCCGCGATCATGGATTTGCTGATCGGGCCCACGGTGCCCATGTAGCTGGGCTGATTCCAGTCCTGGGAATCGTGGCTGTTGTAGCGGTTGTCGCCGACCACGAAGTATTCGTTTTCGCCCAGCGTATACGCCTCGTAATCGTCCGACGAGTACGGATTGTAGTATTTCGGATCCAGCGGCTCTTCCACGGTATTGCCGTTTTCGTCGGTGTAAATCACGTAGGTTACGCCCTTTTCCCGCTTGACCTGGTCGCCGGGAACCGCGACAAGGCGTTTGACGAAATAGGTCCATCCGCGGTTCGGATAATGGCAGATGACGACAGTCCCGCGCTGCGGTTCGCCGAACCGAACGTCCGCGACGGTGACGAACAGGCGTTCGCCGTTGTGGAGCGTGGTTTCCATCGACTGGCCGTCCACCCGCACCACGTTGAACAGCAAGGAGCGGATGAGAAAGACCGCTATCAGCGCGATGGCGATGGATTTTGCCCAATCCAGGATTTCGTGTTTGATATACGCGGCGCGCGCCGCCTTCGCGTCCTCGGCCTTTGCGGCACCGGAGGGAGCCGCGCCGGATTCGCCGGCGGGGGCCGTCTCTTCGCCCGCGCCGGATGCTTCGGGGTTCTGCGCGGTCTCCGCCGCGCTGTGCGCTGCGGCTGTGCCGCCGTCTTCAGCCGGGCTGGCCGGTTCGTTCGTGTACTGCTGTTCGTTTTCCTGTTCGCGGCCGACGCCGCGCTTTTCCTCGTCCATGTCAAGCCTCCTGCAAAAGTTCAATGGATATAAGGTACAACTTTTGGCGGCATTTGTCAAGGAAATTCGTTCTCTCCGCGGGCGAAAGCCCTCCCGGGAAGGCGAATTTGACAATTTGTACACATCCTGTTTAAATCATGGGAATTGGCGTTGCAACCCGCGGCCAACTGCGATATAATGCGATAAAGTGGCAGATTATCTCCCAAAAGGAGCTTTGCGGATGCTTTCCAGGTTCAGCGTGGAAAAACCGTATACCGTGATCGTCGGGGTCATTCTGGCTCTGGTGCTGGGAGTCATCTCTTTCATGCAGATGACGACCGATCTGCTGCCCGAAATGAATCTCCCCTACGTTATGGTCATGACCGCGTATCCGGGGGCGAGTCCGGAGCAGGTGGAAAAATCGGTAACACGGCCGCTGGAATCCTCGATGGCGACGACGACCGACCTGAAAAAAATCACGTCAACATCGAACGAGAGCTATTCGCTGGTGGTTCTCCAGTTCAACTCAGGCACCAATATGGACACGGTGATGATCGAGCTCAATTCCAAAGTGAATCAGGTGTCCGCCGGCTGGAGCGACGAGATCGGCGCGCCGACCCTGTTCAAGATCAATCCGAATATGCTGCCGGTGGTCGTCGCCGCGGTGGATATGGAAGGAAGCGACATCATCAGCCTTTCGGATTACGTGGAGAAGACGCTGCTTCCGCAGCTGGAGGCGGTTGACGGCGTGGCGCAGGTAACGGCCAGCGGCATCGTCGAGGAGACGATCGACGTTACCATCGACCAGACGCGCATCGACAGGATCAACCATACCATCCTGCAGGAAGTGGACAGCGAGCTTGCCGAGGTGGAGGACAAGCTGAACGAAGGGGAAGCGCAGCTGCTCGAAGCCAAGAAAATGCTCAGCAGAAAGGGCCGGCAGGGCCTGAATATGATCGACGAGGCGCTGAAGAAAGTTCGGGAAGCCAAAGCGCAGATCGCGGAAATCCTGCCGGGGCTGCAGGAGCAGCGCGCGCAGCTGGCTGCGCAGCTGGAAGCGGCGGAGCAGGGAAAGGCGCAGCTGGAAGGGGCGCTCGGCGGGATTCCGGAGGAAATGACCCCGGAACAGGAGGCCGCGCTGGCCGCGATGGAAGCGCAGATCGCCGAGCTGAAAAGCGCGATTGCCGACGTGGACCGGGAAATCGGGGAGATACAGGGAAAGCTGTCGGATACGGAGAAGAGAATCGAGGATCTTCGAAACCGGATCGCCGCGCTGGACAAGCCGGAAGAAACGGAGGACCCGGAATCGCCGGAGAATACCGAGCAGCCGGAGAATACCGAGCAGCCGGAGAACACCGACCAGCCTGAGAACACCGACGAACCGGAGAACACCGAGCAGCCGGAGAACACCGAGCAGCCGGAGAACACCGAACAGCCGGAGAACACCGAACAGCCGGAGAACACCGAACAGCCGGAGAACACCGAGCAGCCGGAGAACACCGAACAGCCGGAGAACACCGAACAGCCGGAGAAAACCGAACAGCCGGAGAACACCGAGCAGCCGGAGAACACGGAGCGGCCGGAGAACACCGAGCAGCCGGAGAACACCGAGCAGCCGGAGAACACCGAGCAGCCGGAGAACACGGAGCAGCCTGAGAACACCGAACAGCCGGAGAACACCGAACAGCCGGAGGACACCGACCGGCCGGAGAACCCGGAGCAGCCGGAGGATCCCGATTCGGGGGAAGAGACGGATCAGAAACAGGAACCGGAGCAAAAGCCGGAAGAGCAGAAGCCCGAATCGGAGCAGAAGCCCGAATCGGAAGAGAGGCCCGAATCGGAAGAGAGGCCCGAATCGGAAGAGAGGCCCGAATCGGAAGAGAAGCCCGAATCGGAAGAGAAGCCCGAATCGGAGCAGAAGGCCGACGAGCAGAAGTCTGAACCGGAACAGAAGCCCGAAGAGCAAAAGCCGGAAGAGCAGAAGCCCGAACCGGAACAGCCGAAGGACCCGAACGAAACCCGCGACGGCGACAGGGCGCGGCAGCGGGACGAGGCGCCTTCGGCCCCGGAAACACCGGGCGCTTCCGGCAGCGGGGAAACAAAAGACGTTCCCGCCTCTGAACCGACGCCAAAGCCGACGCCGGCGGCAAAGGAATCCGGCGGAGAAAAACCGGACGCGGCCTCCGGCTCCGGACGGGAAGAAAAACCCGGCGGGGAAAGCCGCCGGTCCGCACAGGGAATCTTCCTGATCAGCGCGTATGCCGAAGCCGAGCCGGCCAGCCGGGAAGAAATGGAAAGCGAACTCGCCGTGCTGCTGGAGCGTCAGAAGACGCTGGCGTCGCAGTTGGCGGACGCCCGGGAGGAGAAGGCATCCCTGGAAGCCCAGCTGCAGGCGATCCAGGGCAGCGAAGCCTATCAGGGGCTGGTTCAGCTTCAGCAGGCCGTTGCCTCGCGGCCGGCGCTGGAAGCGCAGCTTCAGCAGGCGGAGGAGGGGATTCCGCAGCTGCAGGAGGGGATCGCGCAGCTTGACGCGGTGATCGAAAAACTGCAGAAGGGGATCATTCCCGGCGGCATGATCGACGGGATCGACAAGGATACGGATCTCGATTCCGCGGAGTCCCAGCTCAAGGGCGCCCGGAGCACGGCAAAGAGCGCGATATCCGAAGCGCAGGCGAAGATCAGCGAAGCCCAGACGGAGCTGGGGAAAAAGCGGAAGGAATTTGAAGAAGCCCGGGAGGAAGCGTTCAAAAACGCGAAGCTGGACGGCGTGATCACGGTTCAGCTGATCGGGCAGATTCTCGGCGCGCAGAATTTCGGCATGCCGGCCGGGTACCTGACCGAGGGCGACCAGGATTATCTGGTGCGGGTCGGCGAGGAATACGCGTCCGAAGCGGAATTGCGCAATACCGTCCTGTTCACGATGGAGCTGGATTCCATTCAGAAGGTGCGCCTGCGCGACGTCGCCAAAGTCAGAAAGACGGACAATTCGGCGGAAGTGTACGCGAAGGTCAACGGCAACAACGGCGTGCTGCTGTCCTTCCAGAAGCAATCCATCTGGTCCACCTCGGAGGTCACGGACAATATTCTGGAGGAATTCGCGCGCCTGACCGGCGGGCAGGAGGGGCTCCGGATCACGACCCTGCTCGACCAGGGCATCTATATCGACATGGTCGTGAATTCCGTGCTGGAAAACCTGGGGTACGGCGGCATTCTTGCGATTCTGGTTCTGCTGCTGTTCCTGGGGGATTTCCGCCCGACGATCGTCGTCGCCCTTTCGATTCCGCTGAGCGTCGTGATCGCGTTCGTTACGATGTATTTTACCGGCATCACGCTGAACGTGATGTCGCTGATGGGGCTGGCGCTGGGCGTCGGCATGCTGGTGGACAACTCGATCGTGGTCATTGAGAACATCTACCGGCTGCACGGCGAAGGCATGCCGGTCCGCACGGCCTGCGTCACCGGCGCAAAGCAGATGTCCGGCGCGATTTTCTCCTCGACGCTGACCACGATCTGCGTGTTCCTGCCGATCGTGTTCACCCACGGCCTGGCCCGGGAGCTGTTCACCGATATGGGGCTGACGATCGCCTATTCGCTGCTTGCGTCGCTGGCCGTGGCGATGACGCTGGTGCCGATGATGTGCAGCGGCCTTCTGAAGCGCAGGCGCGAGGGCAGGCACCGGCTGTTCGGGGCGGTGCAGAACGCCTATGCCGCGCTGCTGCGCGCGACTCTGCGCGTGAAGCCCCTGGTGCTTCTCCTCGCGGTGGGGCTTCTGGCGTTCAGCGTGAACCGGCTTGCCTCGATGGGAATCTCGTTTATGCCGGATGTGGATTCCACCCAGATGACGGTTTCGGTCGATATTCCGGTCAACGCGACGGACCTGGAAAAGTACGCGCTGATGGACGCGGTGTCCGAGGCGATCCAGACGGTTCCGGAGGTGGATACGGTCGGCGTATTCGATTCGGGATCCGGCATGCTCCTCTCCTCGAGGGGCGGGGGAACCACGTTCTACCTGATGCTGAAAGAGGACAAGGGGCGCCGCAACACGGAAATCGCCCGGGACCTGGAAAAGGCGATCGCACCCGTCGGCCTGGAATGCAGCATCGCGACGAGCAATATGGATCTTTCGATGATGTCCGGCAGCGGCGTGATCGTGGATCTGATGGGCCCGGATCTCGATACCCTGCGCAGGCTGGGAACGGAACTGGCGGACGGCATGGCGGGGATCGAAGGCGCGGTGAACATCTCCGACGGCCAGGAGGCGACCACCCCGGAAATGCGCCTGACCGTGGATAAGCGCAAGGCGGTGGAACACGGCCTGACCGTCGCCCAGGTGTACCAGTGGGTGGCGCAGCTGGTCTCGGACGGCGCCGAGGTGACGCAGATCACCGTTCAGGACAAGGAATACCCGGTGATGGTCATCAACGGGCGGTATCTGGAGCTGACGCGGGAGACGCTGCTGGACGAAACGCTGGATGTGGACAAGGGAGACGAATCCCTGCAGGTCCGCCTGGGCGATATCGTCGAAATGCGGGAGGACACCTCGCTCCAGGCAATCAGCCGCACCTCGCAGACGCGGTCCCTGCGGGTCTCCTGCGAGGTGGATCCGGATTACGATATCGGCGCGGTGGGAAGAAGCGTGGAGGAGCTCACGGCCGGGCTGCAGATGCCGGAAGGCTATCGCGCGGAGGTCTCCGGCGAGAGCACGACGATCACCGACACCATGGCCGACCTGCGGCTGATGATCCTGCTGGCGGTGGCGTTCATCTTCCTGATCATGGTTGCGCAGTTCCAGTCGTTTATGATGCCGTTCATCGTGCTGTTCACGGTGCCGCTGGCCTTTACCGGCGGGCTGCTGGCGCTTCTTCTGACCGGCATGGAATTCTCCGTGGTGTCGATGCTGGGGTTCCTGATCCTCTCCGGCGTAATCGTCAACAACGGCATCGTGTTCGTGGATTCGGTCAACCAGATGCGGCTGGAGGGCATGGAAAAGCGGGAAGCGCTGCTCGAAACCGGACGCGTCCGCTTAAGGCCGATTCTGATGACCGCGCTGACCACGATTCTGGGCATGTCGACGCTGGCTGCCGCGCGGGGCATGGGCGCGGAGATGATGCAGCCGATGGCGGTGGTCACCATCGGAGGGCTCAGCTACGCGACGCTGATGACGCTGTTCGTGGTGCCCGCGCTGTACGATCTGTTCACCGGAAAGAACATGAAGGACCGCAGGGTGCGCAGTGAGGGCGCAGAGGAAGAAGAACCGGATCTGTTCTCCGGGGAAGCCTGATCCCGCCGGCATCCGGTGAAGGAAGCGTTACACTTTCGCGCGCTTCTGTCAGAAAAACGCAAAGCTCTCCGCTGAATCATGACAATTCGGCGCCCGAATGCGCTGAGCGGCGCTGCCGCGCAGCGGCAAAGCGCCGCGGGCAGGCGCATAAAACGGTAACAGAAATTCCGCCCGGCAGAGCGGCCGCTCTGCCGGGCGGAATTTTCCGCGGGGAACCGGAAGGGCGCCGGATGCGTCCAAAGAACACCACATTTCAATGAGGTATTCTATGCTGCGAAGGATTCGAATTCTGCGATATCTGACAATTGTTCTGCTGCTGCTGCTCTGCCTGTCCGCCCGCGCGGATCAGGAGCTGGTGCAGCGCGTTCTGAACGGCGAGGACATCCGCCTTACCTGCACCCTGGCGTTCCAGCGGGAAACGCCGGAAGAGGCGGCCGCCAAAACCATAACGCTGACCGCGCCGATGAACGGGAGCGAAAAGGCGCGGGTGGTGTTTGAATTTGCGGTCAGCGGCGAGCTCTCCCAAAGCGACAGCGCGGAGCTGACCGGGCAGCTGGGCGCGCTGGTGGGCGAAAGCGTTCCGTCGCTCAGCGGCGTGGACGCGCGCACGGCGGCCAATGCCATCGCCGGGAGCTTCGAGCAGAGGCGGGTTGCCTCCGACGGGGAAAGCGCGGTTTACGCCCGGGAAAACCTGTATCTTACCCGCCTTACGGTGTCGATCCCCTGGTATCCGTCGATGAAGCCGGGCGACAAGGGCGAAGAGGTTCAGAAGCTGCAGCAGCGCCTGATAACGCTGGGCTATCTGGACGGCGAGGCCGACGGGCAGTACGGAAAGCAGACGGCGCAGGCCGTCCGGGAAGCACAGGAAGCGCTGCGCGGCATACAGAAACGGAACATGGCAGAGCGAATGCCGGCGCAATCCGACGGGGTCGTGTCGGCGGATATCGGAATCGAAACCGCGCAGGCGGAACCGACCCTCGCGAACGACGGCGCCGCGGACAGCCTGACCGTCATGCTGCTGTATTCGGACGCGCCGGCGGAGAACACGGCCATCGATTCCGGATCGCCGAAGGCAGAGGTGACGAGGCTTCAGCGCAGGCTTCTGGCGCTGGGATGCCTGACCGGCAAGGCGGACGGGGATTACGGCAGCATGACCAGGCTGGGCGTGAGGATTTTCCAGCATTATAACGGCCTGCCGGAAACGGGCGCCGCGGACGAAGCGACGCTGCGGCTGATCTTCTCGAACAGCGCCGCAGCGCCGGATTACGAGCTGCTGCGGGAGGGCTCTTCCGGAGAAGCGGTCAAAAACCTGCAAAGGCGGCTCCGGCGGGGCGGCTTCTATACCGGGTCGGTGGACGGCGGTTACGGCGCCAGCACCGTGGAAGGCGTCAAAAACCTGCAGTCCTACCTGCGGGCAAGGCAGTCTTCCGGATTTGCGGACGGCGCGGAATACGAGCAGGATGCCGCGGGATTCCCGGAGGAGGAAGGAGCCGCCGCCGTGATCGAGGTCAACGGCGTGGCGGATCCGATGCTTCTTGACGCCTTTTATGCCAACGATTTTCCGATTGTACCGGAAGACGTAATGAAGGTCGGCGCGACCGGCGAAGAAGTGGTTCGGCTGCAGCGCAGGCTCAAGACGCTGGAATACATGTATTCCAGTCCGGACGGGGATTTCGGGGAAGGCACCAAAGGCGCGATCCGGAAATTCCAGATGCGCAACAACCTGACTGCGGACGGCACGGCGGGCCGCAGCACGCTGGCGGCGCTGTTCTCGCTGGACGCGAAGCAGGCGCTGAAGCCGTACCTGCTCAGGGTCAGCACCGCGAAGCAGCGGGTATACGCCTACGCGCCGGACGACCAG
Organism: Clostridia bacterium; assembly: GCA_017512675.1. Lineage (GTDB taxonomy): Bacteria > Bacillota > Clostridia > Christensenellales > Aristaeellaceae > RGIG5678. The sequence goes on from JAFWEY010000191.1 coordinate 23,780, forward strand.
GAGAATTACACGGTCCTGGTGCGCACGATGAAGTGTTCGACCGGCCGCGCCGGTTCGCCGACCCCCAAGGGAACGTACAAGGCCTCCACGGGCCCCGGCGCCCGCTGGCACTATTTCAAGAAATTCGGCTGCTGGGCGCAGTACGCCTATTCGATTCAGGGGGATATCCTGTTCCACTCGGTGCTGTACGGGTCCAGGGGCGGCGCGGTCACCCGATCGTCCGTCTACAATCTGGGCCGCAGGGCGTCACACGGCTGCGTGCGGCTCTCGGTGGAGGACGCGAAGTGGGTCTGGGAGAACTGCCCGAGAAATACGACGGTGATCGTGGAATGAATCCCGATGGCGCTGCGTGCAGCGCCATCGATGCTTTTGGAGCAAAACCGCTGCGAATTCGTAACGACGGACCGGATTCGCAGTCCGTTTTGTCAGCGGATATGCCGGAAGAACCTTTCCCGCAATCGCAGGATACGGAGGGACTGAAGATGAAACGCATGGTATGCCTGGTTGCACTGGGGATTCTTCTGCTTTGCGGCGCGGTCAGGGCCGAGCGGAAAATCTATACGGAACAGAACGGAGTGCGTGTATTCAGTGAGGACGGGCTCGCGGGCCTGATGGATGCGGACGGGAACGTACTGCTGGACGCGCAGTTCAGAATGATCTATCCGTTTGCCGGCGATTATGCGGTCGCTGAAACCGCGTATCACGACAGCAAAGGCGTGATCTCCAAAGACGGCCGAATTGTGATTCCCTGTGAGTATACGGATATCGAGATGTGGCCGGAGCGGGACCGGGCGACGGCTTATACCCCGGAATACGAGTACGGGCGGTTCGTCGATCTCAAAACGGGGGAAACCGTTCTGGAAGGGCACTGTGTCATCTGGATGGAGGGCGGCGATACCGTCCGCATGTCGTTCAGTGACTATGGCGGCTGGGATTACGACGGCCGGGAATTCGTAAACGGGCCGTTCTTCGCGGAGGTATTTGACGGGCGGATGAACCTTCGCTTCGGCGTGGACAGGAAAATCATAACGCGGATGGGGGACGGATATTACCTGACCGAAAGCGATGAAGAAGACGCCGAATGGATCCGGAGCGATTATTGGGACGCGTACCGCATCATCGACAGCAGCGGGCATCCGGTTCTCGATGATCTCTGCAGCTTTCCGTGGGAAGACGGCGACGGAGCCGTTCACTATACCCGCGCGGTGCGCAGTCCGCTGTGGGGCCTGTACAGGATCGCAAAGCGGTTCGCTCCCGGGATTGTTCTCAGCGCCCGGGAAAGCCTCAAACGGCACGAAACCGCGTTCAATAACATGAAGACGGCGGTGAAGACCTTCGAGGTGTCGGGAATCCTCCGTCCGGACGGCAGCCGCATGGAAGTTCCCGGTTCTGTTCTGTCAGAGCGGGATGAAGAGGGCCTTTACCGGGCAAAAGCACTGAACCTGTGGGGCTATGTGACCGGGGACGGCGAATGGGCAATTCCCCCGGTTTACCGGCAGGCACGTGCGTTTGTAAACGGATCGGCAATCGTTTCCCTGAAGGAGAACGAATGGTTTCTCATCGACCGGAACGGCCGGCAGGTGGGGAATCTGGTATGGGATGTCAATTTGCTGGATTACGGGATTTCCGGCGGGGGAGAGTATGTGGAAAACTGCTCGGACGTATCGAGGATCATACCGGTCCCGTCCGGGAGCGGGATTTGCCTGTACGATCACGGCGGAAGAAGGATTTGCGCCGATTCTTTTCCGCGCACGGAAGGCTTTTATCCGGGACTTGAAGGCAGCGTGCGTTTCCTGGATCGCCGAAGAATTGCCATCAACGACGCGGAGGGAAACACATGCGTAGTGGATGACCGCGGAAACGTGACGGCGCGCGTCCCCGCAAAGTCCTTTCATCTTGCTGATTGGAGAATCCCTTACAGCTTTGTATACTGTGATGAGGGGAATTCGTGGCTGGAAACAGATATTCTGAAGGATCTGGGATGGCCGAATGAAGCGGAATATGCGCGGGTTCTCTGGTCCAGGGGATATGGCAATGTCCTCTGGGCGCAAAGGACGGACGGAAGCTGCCTTTACATGAACACGCGGGGAGAAGCCCTTTGCCCTGCCGGGAGCTATTAACTGGTGATCCTTCGAAGCGGGACCGGCGCGCCTGTTCCCCCGCGGACGACGGCTGAGTGCGCCGATGCACGGCCGCGGTTCGGGGCGCGCCGCGAAGCTTTCGGGCGCGCGCTGTGCCGCCGGATCGCGCGACGCCGTCACGGTTCGCGCAGAAACGCGCTGATGCAGGCCTCCGCCTCAGCCAGGGGATCTGCCGTCATGTCCAGCCAGCGGATGGCAGGGTCGCGCCTGAACCAGGTCATCTGACGCTTGGCAAAGCGCTTGATGGCGAGAGAAAGCTCGCCGAGCATCCGATCGCGGTCCGGCATGGCGCCCGTCAGGTAGCGGGCGATATAGCGGTACTCAAGGCCCAGCTTGTCCAGAAATTCGAACGATACGCCGGAATCCAGAAGGCGCGCGACCTCCTCGATCATCCCCTGTCCGAGGCGCGCCTCAAGCCTTTCGTCGATGCGGCGGGCGAGGGTTTCCTTATCCCAGCGGACGCCGAGCTTCAGCACGCGCCAGCGCGGCTCGCGCCGCGGCACCACGCTGTCCCCGTCGTGCAGCTTTTCGAGCATGCGCATCACGCGGTTGCGGTTTTTGGCGTCCACCTGAACGCCGGGGACCTGTTCGCTCAGCATACGGTACAGCTTTTCAGTGGAAAAGGTTTCGAGATGATTCCGGTAATCCAGATCGGGCTTGATGTCGGAGAAGATATACCCTTCGGTGACGGAATCCACGTACAGGCCTGTCCCGCCCACCAGAAACGGAAGCCGGCCGCGGGAATGGATGCCGTCGACGGCGGCGTACGCAAGGCGCTGGTAATCGGCCATCGAAAAGAATTCCCCGGCGTCGCACACGTCGAGCAGGTGATGGGGAACGCCGCGCATCTCATCCCGGGTGATTTTCCCGCTGCCCAGATCCAGCCCCCGGAAAACCTGGCGGGAATCGGCGGAGATCACTTCTCCGCCGTGGCGCAGCGCCAGCTCCACCCCCAGCGCGCTCTTGCCGGACGCGTTGGTGCCCACCACAGCGATCAACGGTTTCATCACATCATCCCTCCCCGCAGCACCGTCCATTTTATACGAAAAGGCGGAAGTTGTCAACGATCCGGAAGGACGCGGCCGTGCGCGGGCGGGAAAGCAAATTCCCAAAGTAACGTCCACAGTGGACGAGGGGGCGGACGTTAGTCTGGGAACCAGAAAACAGGGGCTGTCTCAGTGCTGAGACAGCCCCTGTGCGGGTGCGCCTGAAGGGAAATTACGCCACCTCAGTCGCGTACTGGAAGAAGAAGTAGCCCAGCGAGGTGAAGCCGACGTTGTCCACGGTGCTGACCTTGCAGTAGGGCTGCGTGTAGAAGTACAGCGGGGCAACCGGGAAGCCGCCTTCGCTGTAGAGCAGTTCGGCCGCTTCGTACAGGATCTCATCGCGCTCGGCGCCCGGCAGGGTGGCCTTGGCCTTGACGATCAGATCGTCGTATTCCGGATTGGAGAACACGCCGTAGTTGTTGCTCTGGCCGGTGACCATCAGCTCCAGATAGGTGACCGCGTCGTTGTAGTCCGCGATCCAGCCCAGACGCGCGACGCCGAAGCTGTGCTCGCCCAGACCGTTGGTGTAGGTCGCCCACTCCTGGTTCTGCAGGGTGATGTTGATGCCCAGCACGGTCTGCCAGTCGGAGCCGACCGCTTCGGCGATCGCCTTGTGGGTATCGGAGGTGTTGAAGTTGTAGACGATGGTGGTGTCGGGATCCCAGGCGCCTTCATCGACGGCGGCCTGGTACAGCTCCTGCGCCAGCTCGCAGCGGCCGGAATAGGTCTCCAGATCCGCTTCGGGATACGCTTCGCTCAGCCAGGCATACATGTCGCCCAGTTCGGAGTTGCCGTACGCGAAATCGTTGCCCGCGGAATCCAGGATGCCGGACGCGACCAGACCGGTGGCGGGAACCTGACCGCCCTGGGTGACGTTCTCGACGATGTTGTCGCGGTCGATGGCCAGGGTCAGCGCGGCGCGGACGCGCCAGTCTTCGATCTTCAGGCAGTTCAGGTACAGATAATAGGTGCCCACATAGGGGTTAATGAAGCAGTCGCCGGATTCGCGCAGCGTCTCGATCATATCGGTCGGGAAGCTGTCGACGAACTGCCACGCGCCGGTCTGATAGCTGGACAGGATCGCGGTTTCGCTGTCGGACAGGTTCCAGACGATCGCGTCGGGGCCCAGGTTCTCGTAATCGTAGTATTTCTCGTTCGGCTCCATGCGGATGTAGCTGTCATGCACCCACTCGGTGACCTTGTACGCGCCGTTGACCACGATGTTCGCCGGATCGGTCCAGTTCTCGGAACCTTCGACCACGTCCTGGCGGATGGGCATCAGGGACGGGAACGCGCACATGCTCAGGAAATACGCGCAGGGGGATTCCAGCGTGATCTTCACGGTCTTGTCATCCACCGCTTCGATGGCCAGAGTGTCCGGATCGGCTTCGCCGGCCTGAATTTCGGCGGCGTTCAGCACGATGTGATCCAGGAAGTAGCCATACTCGGACGCGGTGTCCGGATTGACCAGGCGCTTCCAGCTGTACACGAAATCCTGGGCCTTGACCGGCTCGCCGTCGGACCAGAAGATGTCGTCGCGCAGCGTGAAGGTGTACACGGTCTGGTCTTCGGAGACTTCGTAGGAAGCCGCCTGCCCGAGGACGACTTCGGTGTTGAACACCGTCGTGTCTTCGGTCAGGTTCTCGTCCGTCATGGCGTACTTCATCAGGTTCTCGAACTGATGGTTGGTCATCATGGCGGCGTCGACCGAGTTGGCCAGGTTGGGATCGATGGTTTCGGGTTCCGAAGCGACACAGACGTTCAGCACGAACTCGTCGCCCTCGGCAACCGCGCCGACCATCGCCAGGCCCAGGCACAGGGCCAGGATCAGCGAAAGGATCTTCTTCATGATGGGTTCCTCCTTGTGATATATCTACAACCCGCGCCGAGGCGGACTGTATTCGGATGTTTACTGCCCGTCGAGCTTGTGGCAGGCGGCGTAATGGCCCGGCGCGTACTCTTTGAGCGCCGGCATCGACTGCGTGCACGCGTCGGTCGCGTACGGGCAGCGGGTGTGGAAGCGGCAGCCGGGAGGCGGATTGATCGGGCTCGGGATATCGCCCTCCAGCAGAATCCGCTGGCGCGCGCGGCTCTTGACCGGATCCGGCAGCGGCACGGCGGAGAGCAGCGTCTGCGTGTAGGGATGGATCGGATGGTTGCACAGCTCATAGCTTTCGGACAGTTCCACCAGGCTGCCCAGATACATCACGCCGATCCGGCTGGAAATATGGCGGACAACGGAGATGTCGTGCGCGATGAACAGGTAGGTCAGCCCCATTTCCTGCTGCAGATCCTCCAGCATGTTGACGACCTGGGACTGAATCGAAACGTCCAGCGCCGAAATCGGCTCGTCGCACACGATGAATTCGGGATTCACCGCCAGCGCCCGGGCGATGCCCACGCGCTGCTGCTGGCCGCCGGAGAATTCGTGCGGAAAGCGGTTCGCGTGCTCGGTATTCAGCCCGACCTCGTCCAGCAGCTGGTTGATGCGCTCCCTGCGCTCGACCCTCCCGGGATACAGCTTATGAATGTCCAGCGCTTCGCCGACGATTTCGCCGACGGTCATGCGCGGATCCAGCGAGGCGGAGGGATCCTGAAAAATGATCTGCATTTTCCGGCGGTACGGCAGCATCGGAACCGCCGTTCCGGCTTCGCTGTCGTAAATCGTCGTTCCGTCGTATACGATTTTGCCGGAGGTCGGCTCGTGCAGCCGGATGATCGCGCGGCCGAGGGTCGATTTGCCGCAGCCGGATTCGCCGACCAGGCCCAGCGTTTCCCCTTTGTAGATGTCAAAGGTCACCGATTCGACGGCCTGAACGTACTGCTTCTTCGAGAAAATCCCGCCGCCGACCGCGAAATACTTGCGCAGATTGGCGATTTCTATCAGTTTCTGACGGTTGCCGTTCATTCCGCGCCGACCCCCTTATTCATAGCCTCCATGAAGTGCAGCCAACAGGCGCTGATGTGCCCGTCGCCAAAGTCCGCATAGGGCGGCTTTTCCCTGAGGCAGATTTTGCGGCAGTCCTTGCAGCGCGGCGCGAAGTTGCAGCCTTTCGGCGGGTTCAGAAGGTCGATCGGCGTGCCCTCGATCGGGATCAGGCGCTCGTGCGCATCTTCGTCCAGGCGCGGCATCGAAGCCAGAAGCCCCCGGGTGTACGGGTGCAGCGGCTGATAGAAGATGTCGTTCACGTTGCCCTGCTCCACGATTTTTCCTGCGTACATGACGGATACGCGGTCGCAGATTTCGGCGACGACGCCCAGATTGTGGGTGATGAATATGATCGAGGTATTCTCCTGCTTCTGCAGGCTCTTCATCAGCTCCAGTATCTGCGCCTGAATGGTCACGTCCAGCGCCGTGGTCGGCTCGTCCGCGATCAGCAGTTTCGGCTTGCAGATCAGCGCCATCGCGATCATCGCGCGCTGACGCATGCCGCCGGAAAACTCGTGCGGATACTGATCCATGCGCTTGTCGGCGTTGTTGATGCCGACCAGTTCGAGCATCTCGATGGCGCGGGCGCGCGCGTCCTGGCGCGAAATCGATTTGTCGTGGCAGGTCAGCGCTTCCATCAGCTGATCCCCGATGGTGTAGACCGGATTCAGGCACGTCATCGGATTCTGGAAGATCATCGAGACCTTGTTGCCGCGGAACTGCCGCATCTGTTCGGGCGTATAGGCGAGCAGGTCCTCGCCTTCGAAGGTGATGCTGCCGCCGATCACCCTGCCGGGATTCTGCAGAAGGCCGATGATCGAATAGGCTTCCACGCTCTTGCCGGAGCCGCTTTCGCCCACCACGCCCATCACTTCGTTGTAGCCGAGCGCGTAGGAAATGCCGTCCACCGCTTTGACTTCGCCGGCGGGTGTGAAGAAGGAAACCCGCAGATCCTCAACCTTGATCAGAGTGTCTGTCTCACGCATTGTGCATCCTCCCTCACTTCTTCAGACGCGGATCGAGCGCGTCACGCAGGCCGTCGCCGATCAGGTTCAGCGTCAGCACGATGACGGTCAGCATGATGGCCGGGTAGAACAGCCGGTGCGGGAACAGCGTAATGGTTTCCAGCGCGTCCGAACACAGCGAGCCCAGAGAGGCCATCGGCGCCGATACGCCGAGCCCCAGGAAGGACAGGAAGGATTCCAGGAAAATCGCGCTGGGGATCTGCAGGCAGGTCGTGATGACCAGCGATCCCACCGCGTTCGGCAGCAGGTGCCGCTTGATGATGCGCCCGCTGGTCGCGCCGAGCGCCACGGCCGCGGTCACGTATTCCTGCTTTCTGAGCTGCAGCACTTGGCCGCGGACGATGCGCGCCATGGTCACCCAGTACAGCAGCGCGAACGTGATGAAGATGCTCACGATTCCGGCGCCCAGATCCCCCAGCATCCCGCCGATGCCGGTTTTGTGCGCGTCAAACCATGCCTGCAGCGGATCCTTCAGCACCACCTGCAGCAGCAGCACGATCAGCACTTCCGGGATGGAGTAGATCAGTTCGACGATGCGCATCATCACAAAGTCGACCGCGCCGCCGGCGAGGCCGGAAATGGCGCCGTAAACGGAACCGATCAGCAGTACGATGATCGCCGCCGAAATGCCGATGATGATCGATACCTGGGCGCCGTACATCGTGCGCGCCATCAGGTCGCGGCCGGCGGAGTCCGTTCCGAACACGTGGGGGAATACCCGCGAGATCAGCTTGATTTCCGCCGCGCCTTCGGCGGGCGTATCGGTGTGCTCGATCGGCGTGCTCTTCTTCCACGTGCCGTCATCCTGAATGTCGGACATCTTCACCAGCATCAGCGGCTCTTCCGCCTTGACGTCCAGCACGATGACGGATTTTTCAATGGCCTTCGAGGCGGTGAAGGCGTAGGTCTTCCCGCCGAAACGGATGAAATAATCGCCCTTCTTGATTGCCGTCAGGGAACCGGGCTGCAGTGCGGTGGCGTAGAAGGCGTCGCAGTGACCGGACAGCGCTTCAACCTTCGCCTCATCCTTTGATAACTCAAACGGCGAGAGCTTCTGGGAGCTGCGGTACTGGTCGCCGTAGCCGTAGGGGACCAGCGACGGCCCGACGAAGGCGAAGAGCAGGCAGAGGATGAACACGAACAGCGCGATCATCGACACCGTGTTCGCGCGGAAGCGGCGCCACGCGTCGCGCCAGTAGGAAACGCTCTTGCGCTTCTCGACGACGGATTCCTTTTCGGTCTCCGACGCGGCCTCGAAATCCCCGCTGTTCAGGCCGAACGCCTGTTCGATTTCTTTGGGATCCACCTGAAAGGGACTGATTTTGGCAAAACGTTCTTTCATCGCGCTCAGCCCTCCCTGTTCGTCAGCGTGATGCGCGGATCGACGAGGCGGTAGGCGATGTCGACCACCAGATTCATCACGATGACCAGCGCGCTGAGCACCACCGTGGTCGCCATGATCACCGGGTAATCGCGGTTCAGCACGCTTTGCACAAAATACTTGCCCAGCCCCGGAATCTGAAAGGTCGATTCCACGACGAAGGAGCCGGTGATGATGCCCGCCGTGACCGGACCCAGATAGGTGATGACCGGAATCAGCGAATTGCGCAGCGCGTGTTTCAAAACCAGCACGCGGGTTTTGACGCCCTTCGCGCGCGCGGTGCGGATATAATCCTGATTGATCGCGTCCAGCATGCTGGTGCGGGTCAGCTTGGCGACGTAGCAGATGTAGTACGAGGAAAGGCTGATGACCGGCATGATAAAGCTCCGGAAATCAGTCAGCGAACCGCTCTTCGGATCCAGCCAGCGAAGCTGTACCGCCAGCACCGCCAGCAGCAGCGTGGCCAGCACGAAGGTCGGGATCGCGACGCCGACCGTGGTCATCACGCGCAGCAGCCCGTCCAGCCAGGTGCCGCGCCGATAGGCGGCGATGCAGCCGAGCGGGATGCCGATCAGCACGGCGAGCACCAGCGCCGAAATGCCCAGCTTGATCGAAAGATCGAATTTGCCCTGCTGAAAGAGGATCTTGGCTACGTCGGTTCCCTCCTGCATTTTCAGGGAAACGCCCAGATCGCCGTGCAGATAATTGGACACGTAATTCCGGAACTGCACGATCAGAGGCTTGTCGAGCCCGTACTTTTTGAACGCCAGCTCGATCGCCTGCGGGGAAGCCTTCTCCGACAGAAACGGATTGCCGGGGATCGCGTTCATCAGAAAGAAGGTGATGGCCATAATAATCAGCAGTGTGCCGATTGCCGCCAGAATGCGCTTCAGGATGTAGGATGCCAAAGTCGTTCACTCCTCGTTTTCCGGTTGCGGATCAGGAACGCCGCGGTTTATTCCCCGTTCAGCTTCATTTTAATGATGCCGCGGTAGCGCGGGCTGGTGCGTTCCAGCGTATACGGATCGCCCGGAAGATCCGGGTATCCGCTTCGCAGACCGCGGATCGCGGCCTTTTCGGCTTCCGTCAGATCGAACGAAAACAGCTTCGCGTTGTCCAGCACGTGGCGGCTGTTGCGCACGCCGACGATCGCGGCGGCGACGCCCGGCTGACAGAGAATGTAGTGCGTGGCGACGGCGGAGACGGAAACGCCGTGCGCGCCCGCGATTTCCTTCAGAAGGCCGAGCAGCTTCTGCATGCCGTCCAGCCCCAGCGAATCCTCGATGATCTGCATGTATTTGACCTGGGAACGGGTCTGGGGCGTGAAATCCGCCGCGCCGAGATACTTTTCGGACAGGAAGCCGCCGGACAGCGTGTCGTAGCAGAACATCGCGACGCCGTGCTCGCGGCACCAGGGCAGCTGCCTCGCTTCCACGCGGCGGTCGAACATCGAATACTGGCTCTGAATCGATACCACCGGGATGCCCGCGTCCCGGAGGCGCTCCAGGTGATCGGTATCGAAATTCGTCACGCCGATGCTGCGGATTTTGCCCTTTTCGCGCAGCCGCACCAGGTGATGCGCGACTTCCTCGCACCGGGGAACGCCGTAATCCCACCAGTGGAACTGCACCAGATCCAGCCGCTCGCGCCGAAGGCGCTTCAGGCTGCGGTCGATGATGCGTTCGGTGTCTTCGAACCGAACGGTCTCCAGCTTATCCAGATCCGGTACATATTTGGTATGGATCTGGATGGCGTCGGGCGAGGACGCGGACGAGTGCTTCAGCTCTTCCACGAAGGTGCCGATGAAATCCTCGGCGCCGGTGTAGATGTCCGCGCAGTCGAACGTGGTAAAGCCCTGTTCCGTCAGCATATGGAACGCGCGCATGACATCGGAAAAATCGATTTTCGAGGTCAGAGAGTGCCCCTCGCTCAGCTGCCAGCAGCCGTTGATGACGCGGCTGATCGTATAGCCGGGAGTGAGCTCATAGTTCCGGTTCACTGCAAATCCCCTTTCTCCCCGGGCGTTATCGGCACCACCGTGCATTCTCCGTGGCGGAAAACGCGCTTTCCGATTCGCGTGATTCTGAAGCGCGCCCCGCAGTTGGGATCCGGACACGCGATCAGGCTGTCGGACAGCATCCAGTCGTTCCGGTCGAGCGGGCGCTGTTTGGCGGGCAGCAGCGGCAGCAGCGCCGACAGCGCGTACATGGAGAAGCGGCGGGTGGAATCGAAAACCAGGTTTTCGCCTTCGACCAAAAAGAAATCGCCCGCCTGATGGCCGCATACCATCGGCTTCTCGCCCGCGATGACCTCCACCTTCAGATCGTACAGTTCAAACGAATCGGGGGACATGGATTTCACCGCCTGCAGAAAACACCGCGTCCGGGCTCCGGACAGCGGATGATTCAATTTACCATATTATAGTAAAGAATAATAGCAGATTATTCCGCGGTTGTCAACAAAGTCTCGGTTATCCGTACAAAAACGTA
>JAFWEY010000192.1 GCA_017512675.1 Clostridia bacterium
CGCCGCGTCCCAGCCCTCGTAGCACAGGATCACCGGAATCTTCTTGCGGTAGAGAATGTTGTGCAGCACGCTCAGGCGATTCTGGAGCTTCTTGAGCTCCTTCCTGTATTCCTCGTCGCCGATGGCCGGAGACAGATCCACCTCCGCCAGCTTCGGCATCTTTATGAGCGGGAACTCCTCTTCGAAGGGATCGCCTACGTACCGGCCGTTCTTCAGCCCCTGGTCGATCGTCTGCACCAGCAGCGACATCGCGTCCCGCACGGCGGCCTTGCGGTTGCTGCCGTCGAGGATGTGCCAGCCGACGGTCGCCCCGGTCCTGTCCATGAAATCGTCATAGGCGTCGCGGAAGCGCTTGTACTCGCGGTGCTGCCACAGGTCGTCCCCGGTGACGCGCCACTCGGTTTCCGGCGCTTCGGCCAGCCCCTGCAGGCGCTTGAACTGCTCGTTCTTCTCGATGTGCAGGAAGATCTTCAGCACGATATAGCCGCCGTCCCGAAGCTGGCGCTCGAACTCGTTCACCTGGCGCACGCGGCGGCGGAATTCGTCCTTGGTGATTTCGTGCCGCAGGAATTTCTGCACCGCGCTCTCCATCCATCCGGAATCCAGGAACGTCAGCTTGCCGTTCTGCGGAATGGCTTTGACGTACTGGTACAGGAACGGATAGCGCTCCTCGCTTTCCGGCACGATGACCGGAGACACCACGCTGTAGAAGCGCGGATCGATCTCGCTGATCAGTTCCTTGATCAGGCTGCCCTTGCCCGCGGCGGCCCAGCCTTCGATCAGCACGATCACCGGCAGCTTCGCTTCCAGCAGCGCCTGCTGCTGTCCGAGGAGCCTGGCGCGAAGGGCTTTGATCTGCTTCTTGAGGGAATCCTTGTCCTCGGGCTTGTTGAATTCAATGTCCTTCAGCATGATGATAAACAACCTCCTGTTTCATTGGTGGGCGCGGTCCCCGCGGGGCAGGGGCGCAAGGCTCTGCGGATGCGCCGGCGGATTGTTCGGCGCCGCCCCTGATGTCCGTAAAACGGAATTCGTCATGCATCCATTATAAACGATTTTAAAATATAGTCAAGACGCAGAAAAGGATCGGTTAAGAAAAATGTCATTCCCGTCCGGTGCGGATCGATTTTCGCCTTTCTGTGGACAGCGTCGGCCGTTGCTGATATAATGAATCCGGGGAGCCCATGGAACAATCAAAAACCCTTCTCCCCCGGGAGGGATGATTGAAATGCGCCGGTTCGCCGCCTTGATTCTGCTGCTGGCCGCGGCGGCCTCGTTCAGCTCACTCGCGGAAGGAGCGCTGACAATGCGTGAGATACCGATCACTGCGTTCGATTCGATACACATCGCTCAGGCGGAGGATGCCGCCGCGGGAACCGGCTGCACCGTGTTCGTCTGTCCGGACGGCATGCGCGCCGGGCTCGACGTGCGCGGGGGCGGGCCGGCCTCCAGGGAAAGCCAGCTGCTGAACCCGCTGATGTCGGCGCAGACGATCCACGCGATCGTCCTCTCCGGCGGCAGCGCCTACGGCCTGGGCGCCGCCAACGGGGTGATGGAATACCTGGAAGAGCGCGGATTCGGCTACGACACCGGCTATGCGCTGGTTCCGCTGGTCGCGCAGTCGGATATCTACGATCTTTCCGTCGGCGATTCCGGCGTGCGGCCGGACGCGGCCCTCGGGTATCAGGCGGCGAAGCTGAGCCTGGAAGCGCCGAACTACCGGGACGGCAACTACGGCGCCGGATGCGGCGCCAGCGTGGGAAAAATCGCCGGCATGGACACCTGCATGAAGACGGGCATCGGCAGCTATGCGGTTGAGATCGGCGAACTGAAGATCGGCGCCGTCGTCGTGCTCAACGCGCTGGGAGACGTATTCGACTGGAAAACCGGAGAGCAGATCGCCGGCCTGCTGACAGAAGACAAAACCGGCCTGCGCAGCACGTCGGAATACATGAAGGGCAGCTATACGGTGGTCGAGAACAAGTTCGTCGGGAATACCACGCTCGCCGTCGTGATGACCAACGCGCGCTTCGACAAGGCCCGGCTGTGCAAGATCGCGGGAATGGCCCACGACGGATTGGCCCGCTCGGTCCGTCCCGTCCACACGTCCGCCGACGGCGACAGCATTTACGCCGTATCCCTCGGCGATCTGCAGGCGGATCAGGATCTGGTGGGCACGGTTGCCGCCGAGGCGGTCAGCGAGGCGATTGTCCGGGCCGTGGAAAGCGCGGAAAGCGCGTACGGTCTTCCCAGTGCGTCCTCGCTGAAGCAAAACGGGAAACACTGAAACAGAGGAACGAGACGGAGGAATTGCAATGCTGATCGATCTCGTCAGGCGCAACAGAAGCTACCGGGGCTATGACCGCAGCCGCGCCGTCACCAGGGACGAACTCCTCGCGATGGCTGAAGCGGCCCGCCTGTGCCCTTCCAGCGTCAATGTCCAGCCGCTGAAATACTTCCTTGCCTGGGAACCCGAAACCGTTTCCGTCATCCAGTCGGAAACGAAGTGGGCGAGAGGGCTTCCGGAAATGACGCTTCCCCATCCCGGCAAGGAGCCGACGGCGTTCATCGTGATCTGCCAGGACACGGAGATCGACGAAAACCTGTCCCGCTATCAGAAGGACGTGGGAATCGTCGCGCAGACCATGCTGCTCGCGGCCGTCGAAATGGGGCTTGGCGGGTGCATGATCGGGAATTTCAGCGCGGGATCGGTGCATCAAGCGCTGGGTCTGGCGGAAAACCTGCGGCCGCTTCTGATTCTCGCGGTCGGCAAGCCCGATGAAGAGGTAATCCTGACGGATGTCACGGACGGAAAAACCGGCTATTACCGCGACGGGGAAGACCGGCATTACGTTCCGAAGCGGGCGTTGGAAGACATCGTACTGATGAAGTGAAGCAAAGGCAGTTCCCCGCCTGACGGCCGTCCATCGTTCGGGAGGCCGTCAGGCGGGCAGCAGCACATAGGTCTTTTCGAATTCGCTTCGCTCGACGAAGTTGAAAACGGCCGACCGAAGGGAGCCGCTGCCGTCCCGTTCGATTTCGTAGAACACCACCACCGCGTCTTTTGCCGCGGTTTCCTCCGTGCCCCACAGCGCCGCCCGGAAATACCGCGCGGGATCGTCCGGATCGATGCGGAGCCGGCCCGAGGACAGAAGAAACCGGATTTCCGCGCACTGCGGATCCTCCGCGGTCCAGATCTGAACCGGCGAAGAAATCTGCTCGTACCAGTCGCCGCCGAGATGCCGGTGTCCGCGCTCAAACGCGCTCTTTTCATTGGGATAGGGACACCCCGATGAATCGATTTTGAAGTAATCCCCCGCGGAAGCAACCTGTCCGGTCTTTCCCGTTGCTTCCTGAGAGAAAACCTCGTATTTCCCGTCTTCTCGCCTTACGATTTTCCCTTCTTCGATCATTTTGCTTTCCGCCGGCGTGTCCGCCCCCAACTGCCACGCCTGGAGCCGGGTCAGTTTCTTCTTTGCCCATCGCATGCCGCATCGCCTCCGGTTCCGTCGGCGGCTGCTACCGCAGCCCGCCTCTTCCGCCCGATCCACGGGCTGCGCCGCACTTACAGTATAACGGCAAACCGCAGCGCTGGCAAGCGTTTCTCCGGCAAACGTCCTGGGTTTTCTCCGGCCTTCTCCCGCGATTCGGAATCCGGATGCCCCGCAGGCGGCAGGGCACCCCGGGGAACGGCCCGCGGCCAGCCCGGGCAGCCGTCCCGGGTCCGCTGCACTTGTTAACAAAGAATTCCAAGCCAAGGCCGGTCAATGGTGTTATAATGTCCGGTACAAACGCGACGAGGTGTGGTTATGGATTTTAAGCAACGCATTACATCGGCAATTCTCACGGCGATTCAGTCCGCCTTCGGCGAAACGGATCTGACGGCGGACACCATCCTTCAGGGCCTGGAAATCCCGCCGGAGCCGAAGCTGGGCGATTACGCATTTCCCTGCTTCAAACTGGCAAAATCGCTGCGCAAGGCGCCGCCGATGATCGCAGACGCGCTGAAAGGCGCGCTGCAGGCGGATTTTCTCGATCATGTGGATTCCGTCAAAGGCTATCTCAACTTCTACATCGACCGCGCGCTGTACGCCGGCACCATCGTAAAAGAGGTTCTGGAGTCGAACGGGCGCTACGGCAGCGGCGACGAGGGAAGCGGCAAAACCATTTGCATCGATTATTCGTCCATCAACATCGCCAAGCGCTTTCACATCGGCCACCTGTCCTCCACGATGATCGGCCACGCGCTGGCGCAGCTGTACCGTTTCCGCGGCTACCGGGTGGTTTCGATCAACCACCTGGGGGACTGGGGCACCCAGTTCGGCAAAATCGTGTGCGCTTACAAGATGTGGAGCGACCGCGAAACGGTGGAAAGGGACGGCATTGAGGAAATGACCCGTCTGTACGTGCGCTTCGAACAGGAAAGCCACGAGGACAAGGCGCTGGCAGAGGAAGGCCGCAGGTGGTTCAAGCGCATCGAAGACGGGGATCCGGAAGCGCTGGAGATCTTCAACTGGTTCAAGGACGTGACCCTTCGGGACGCCGCGCGGGTGTACGATCTTCTGGGCGTGCACTTCGATTCCTATGCCGGCGAAAGCTTCTACAACGACAAAATGGCGCCCGTCGTGGAAGAGCTGGAGTGGAAGGGGCTTCTGACCGAATCGGAAGGCGCGAAAATCGTGGATCTGGAGCCCTACGGCATGCCCCCCTGCCTGATCCTGAAAAAGGACGGCGCGACGCTGTACGCCACCCGGGATCTCGCCGCCGCCTTCTACCGCAAAAAGACCTACGATTTCGCCAAGTGCCTGTACGTGGTCGCCTATCAGCAGGATCTGCATTTCCGGCAGCTGTTCAAGGTCATCGACCTGATGGGCTACGACTGGTACAGGGATATGGAGCACGTTTCCTTCGGCATGGTGTCCTTCGGCGGCGAAGCGCTCTCCACCCGCGGCGGTCACGTGGTCTATCTGGAGGACGTGCTGAAAAACGCCATCGTAAAAGCGCGGGACATCATCGAGGAGAAGAGCCCGGGGCTGGAAAACAAGGACGAAGTGGCGCGGCAGGTGGGCGTCGGCGCCGTGGTTTTCTTCGATCTGTACAACAACCGCATCAAGGATATCAGCTTCGAATGGGATCGCGCGCTGAATTTCGACGGGGAAACCGCGCCCTATGTGCAGTACACCCACGCGCGCTGCTGCTCGGTGCTGCGCAAAGCCGGCCCCGGCGCCGGCGAGCAGGCCGATTACGCGGCCCTGACCGATCCGGAAGCGCAGGACGTGGTGCGCGTGCTGGAGCAGTTCCCCGGCACGGTCTCCGAGGCCATCGCCCGTTCGGAGCCCTCGCTGGTCACCCGCTATTCGGTGGATCTGGCGCAGGCCTTCAACAAGTTCTATTACGAGCACCGGATTATGGGCGACGACAAAAACGCGCAGGCAGCCCGGCTGAACCTGACCGACGCCGTCCGTCAGGTGATCCGCACCGCGCTCAGCCTGATCGGCATCCAGGCGCCGGAACGGATGTAACCTGCTTTCCATCCAAAACACCGTTTTCGACGGAAGGGCGCGTACCGCGTCCAGAAAGGGACTGCCCCCAAACGCAAAAGCCGTTGGGGGCAGTCCCTTTGTCTCATGCCTGGGTTTCTTCCGGGCCGTCCTGTTCGCGGATCAGAAACGGATCGTCATCCGGATGGGGCTCCGGCATCGAATCGCAGACGTAAATCAGCGCGTCCTCGCCGGTGTCGGTGTAATAGCGCTTGCGCACTCCCAGCTCCACAAAGCCGGCCTTTCTGTACAGGTGCTGGGCGACCAGGTTGGATCTGCACACCTCCAGCGTCATGTACACGATGCCGGTATCCGCCGCCAGCTGCATCATCGCCCGGACCACTTTCTCCCCGTAACCCAGGCGGCGCCGGTCGCTTCGCACCGCGATGTTGACGATGTGCCCTTCGTCGATCACCAGCCATACGCCGGCGTACGCCACCGGAATGCCGTCCTCGCGCAGCACAATGTACCGCGCGCATTGGTTTTCGCGCAGCTCCCGGATCAGGTCCTCCCGGGTCCAGGGCGTCGAAAAGGTGTCCTTTTCGATCTGCGCGATGTACGGCACATCCGACATTGTCATCAGGCCGATTTCAACCTTCGCCACGCTTCATTGCCTCCTCGCGGGCAAGCCGCTCGCGGACTGCCTGCGGCGCCCGCGCGTAGATCGGCAGCACTTCCGCGGCGTCCACCGCCTCGCTTTCACGCGCCGACGCCAGGCGGCAGGCCGCCGCGGCCCGAAGCGTATTGAGATGCATCGGCAGCAGCACCGCCCGGCTGCCCAGCGTTTCGCGGATCAGCCCCGCGTAGGCCGACAGGCCGTCGCCGGTGAACACCACGCTGCCCTCTTCCGGCAGCAGCGACAGAAATTCCACGATCGGCAGCGCGGCGTCGTCCATGCGCCGCACCGGCAGCCCCTGCCCGTCCACCGAAAACAGCGCGCAGTACACCTGCCCGCGCCGCGCGTCCAGAACCGGCGCCACCAGGGTTCCCGGAATCGCCACGCCTGCGGCCAGCACCTCCAGCGCGTCCAGCGCCACCGCCTTCTGCCCGCCGGGGCAGCACAGGCCCTTGACCGCGCACACCCCGATGCGAACGCCGGTAAAGGAGCCCGGCCCCGCGACCACCGCCGCCAGATCGATATCGGCCATCGAAAGCCCCGAGCGTTCGAGCACCTGATCCACCGCCGGCATCAGCGTCTGCGAATGCTTGAGCCCCACGTTCAGGCACATTTCGCACAGGATTCGGTCTCCGTCCGACACCGCCGCGGACAGCGCCGGGCCCGTGGTATCGATCGCCAGAATTCTCATCGCTCCGCCTCCCACTTTTCCAGCGCCCTGCGGATTCCTTCTTCCCGCTGCGGCGCGAGCCCGGCGGTTTCGAGTTCGATTTCACGGGAATCGAAGGATTCGCCCCGGGCCATCCCGATCCGAAGAACCGGTTCGGGAAAATCCAGTTCCGGCATCGGCCATTCCGTCAGGCAAAGCGTGCCGCCGAACCAGTACTCGTCCAGCCCCGCCTGGAAGAACTCCTCCGGGTCCTCCAGCCGGTACAAATCATAATGGCACAGCGTGCCCCGCGCGGTTTCATAGAGCGCCAGCAGCGTGAACGTCGGGCTGGGCATCGGCCCGGAAACCCCCCACGCCCTCGCTATGCCCCGGGCCAAAACGGATTTCCCCATGCCCAGATCGCCGCTCAGCAGCACCTGGTCGCCGCCCCGCAGCACGCCGCCCAGCGCTTCGCCGAAGGAAGCGGTTTCCTCCGCCGAACAGGTTCGGTACCGGCGCATTTCAGTTCCTCCTGCGCCCGCGGCCCGAGAGGGCGACCAGCCGCAGCAGGTTCAGAATCGCGCTGAGAGCGGAAGCGACATAGGTGAGCGCCGCCGCCCGCAGCACGCTGCGCGCGCCCGCGAACTCCTCGCCCTCCAGGATCATATCGCCCTCCAGCACGCGGATCGCCCGGCGGGACGCGTTGAATTCCACCGGAAGCGTGATCAGCGTGAACAGCACGGTAAAGCAGAACAGCACGATGCCCGCCACCAGCAGCGGCCGGAAGCTGGCGATCAGCCCGATCAGGAACAGCGGCCAGCTCAGGTTGGAACCGATCTGCGTAACCGGCACGATCGCGGAGCGCATCGCCAGCGGCGCGTAGCCTTCCTGGTGCTGCATCGCGTGGCCGCACTCGTGGGCCGCGACGCCCAGCGCCGCCACCGAGGAGGAATCGTACACCGGCTGGGACAGGTTCAGCGTTCTGTCCGACGGGTTATAGTTGTCGGTCAGGTTTCCGGCCACGCGCTGAACCGGAATGTCGTTAAGCCCCTGCTTGTCCAGCAGGATCCGCGCCAGCCGCGCGCCGGTCAGCCCGCTGCGGGACGGAACCCTGCTGTATTTGTTGAAAGCGCTCTTCACCATGCCCTGGGCGACCAGCGCCAGGATGATGCCGGGGATCAGGATCAGATACGTCGGATCCATATAATACATTCTTCCACCCCATTTCTTCGTGTCGCGTGCTGTTTGAACAGCCCCGTGCGGCGCTCATTGCTCCGCCGGGCCGCCGTCCTCCGCCTTCTCCGCGAGGCGCCTGCGTTTATGCTCTATGATACGCCGCATTTCGTCGTCAATCGCGTGCACGCTGAACAGCACCGAATAATAGCGGCCCGAGCGGCAGCGGAGATGAAAGCGGCCGATGTATTCGCCGTGATCCGGGCAGCCCCGCACCTCCTGCCAGTTTTCCTTCCGGCCGAAGCGCAGATTCCCGTACTTCAGCGGCTGCCCGCATACCGGGCACGGAAGAACCTGATGCCGCGCGTAATCCCTGGCCAGGTTCTGCTTGAGAAACACCGGCGTGCTGCCGGAAAACAGGCCGCGGCGGGGACTGACGTTTTCCACATCCTGATACCTGCCGAGAACCTCCGCCGCGTCGAACCGGCTGAGCACCCGCGCCGCGGTCAGCGCGTCGGACAGCGCGTCGTGCGCCTGCCGGCTCTGGGATTCCAGCTCGTAGTGCGCCTCCGCGCTTTCCAGCGACGTGCGGGGATTCTCGCCGGTCAGCTGGGTGCGGTACAGATTCTGCGCGTCGTACCAGGGCTGCTGCATCGGCGGCAGGCGATAGAACTGCGAATTGCCCAGCAGCACCTTCTGATCGTCGATTCCCCAGGACAGGATGCCGCTCGCCCCGTCGCAGAAGCGGCGCAGCGCGCGGTATGCCTCCGGAAAGGAAATGCCGCTTTTCAGCTCCTCCTCCGTCAGCGTGATCACGCGGGCCACCTGCCAGGACAGCTTGCGGTTTCCCCGCAGGCGGACATTGGCCGCAAACGTGTTTAGCACGTGAAAACGTTCGTCGGTGCGAACCGCGCCGATCTGCACGATTTCGTTCATCATCACAAATCCGCTGCGGGAAACCGGCGCCCTGGAAGAACCGGGATACTGGTTCCATTCCAGGTCCAATACGACGAATTCCACTTTTCCCACTCCCAAACAGTAATCCACCATGATTATAGCATCCCTGTCAAGCCGTCCGGCCTACCACCGGTATTTCCAGGTTTTCGTGCGGTGGGATGTCGGCGACGGCGTTACGCCCGGATACGGGGTCGCGGCCGCGTCGGCGTGATAGGAAGCGCCGATGTAATCCGGGTTGTCCGCGGCGTCGTCCGTCGGGTCCCACTTACCTGTGCCGAGCGCCGGCGGCTTCAGCCGTTCGATCTCCTCCGCGCTGTACGTGCCGGTCCGAAACTTGACCAGCGTACCCCGCGGAACGTTTTCGTAGATCCATTTCGCGTCCTCGCAGGCCAGCCGCACGCATCCCTGGGATGCGTTTTTCCCCAGCTTTTCGTATTCTTCGGCCTCCAGCGCGTTGGGCCGCTCCTTCGTGTACGGAACCGAATGGAACAGGATCGAGCCGGAAATCCGGGTCGCGTACTGGGCGTAGGTGTTCCCCACCGTGGCCACCCAGCGCTTGCGGTGCCCGTTCATCCGGTAGATGCCGTTGCCGGGATGCTTGCCGGTTTTGTCGGTGCTGCAGATCATCTGCCGGGCGACGACGTCGTATTTTCCGGACGCCCCGATCGTGTACACCGTAACCACCTGCCTGCCCCGGTCCACGGTGATGCAGTACGGGAGCTTCACCTGCACCGGCTCCGCCGAAGGCGCCGGCGCCGCCGGGGAAGGCGACGGGGTGACCGGCGCGGGAGAGGGTGGCTGCGTCTCCGGCGCCGGAACGGGCGCCGCGGTTTCAAAGGCAGCCGGCGTGCTTGCGCTCACCGGTTCCGGCCGTTCCGGAACCGTTCTCCGGGAAACGAAAACGGCGATTCCGGCAACCATAAGAAGCATCAGCAGCGACGCCGCGGCGGCCATCCTCCTGCGCCCCCGGCGCCGCGTTTTCCGCGAACGATTCGCTGCCATATCCGCATCCACTCCTCCGGCAAGTGTACCACACGCCTCCTGCCGGGTCAAGCACGGCATTGGGAATTCTCGCGGCGGGCCGCATTGCAAATCAAAGGCAGCCGCCGATTC
>JAFWEY010000193.1 GCA_017512675.1 Clostridia bacterium
GACGGGGAAAGCACCCTTGCCCGCGTCAGCAGTGAAGGGAAAAGCTACCCCGAAATCGTTGAAGTTGAAGGAAACAAAGTCATCATCACGGTCTGGGCCATCATGCGCGACGGTGAAGTGCGCATCGGCGACAACGCCGCGCGTTCGGCCGCAGCGGCCGTGCGCAGCGCTGCCCGTTTCAAGCGGCGCTTTCTGAACGCCCAGTCCGACAGTGCCGCCCTCATCCGCGACTTTTCGGCCAGGGTCTTTGAATCGCTGCGCGGCAGCGGGGAACTTGTCGGCGGGGAGAAGAGCAACAGCGTCTACGTCGGCTGCCCGGCCGGCTGGAACGCCGAAGCCCGCGAACGCTACCAGCGCATCTTTGAAACCATCGGCTTCCCGACGCCCCACGTGGTGTCGGAATCCCGCGCGGTCATGGTAGGCGCCATTCAGTCCAACTCCGTCCGCGATTACATCGACCTGCGCTCCAAAACGGTTCTGGTCATCGACATCGGCTCCTCCACCACCGATTTTGCCTACATCAACAAAGGCAAGGAAGCCGAAATCCGCACCGGCGGCGAAGTTGCCCTGGGCGGCGGCGTGATGGATGAAGTGCTTCTGAACACCTGCGTCAACCGCTCTCCCAATTCATCTGCCCTGCGCAAGGTGCTGGAGGAAAGCGAGAGCTGGCGCGTCGACTGCGAGCTCCACGCCCGGCATCTGAAGGAGCGCTACTATTCCATGACGGCCGAGGAACGGGCGGAGCAGGAGTGCGCGGAATCTCTCCTCATCACCTACGACGATCCGCTGATCCTGGATCTCAGGATGGACGCCGATACCTCCAAAACTCTGACCGACCGCCCCTGCCCGCAGCTGAACGGAAAATCCTTCCGCCAGGTCTTCTGCGCGGGGCTGCGCGAGGTGCGCGACAGCATCGGCAGTGAGCAGCCGGAACTGCTGTTCCTGACCGGCGGCGTGTCCCGGATGGAGGAGATCCGCGGCTGGTGTCAGGAGGTCTTCCCCGACTCTGTCATCTACACCGACCGCGAACCGGAATTCAGCGTTGCACGCGGCCTTGCCTGGTGCGGGCGCATCGACGATGAGCTGGCGCGCTTCCGTGCCGACGTCGATGAGCTGATCTCTTCCAACACGGTTGAAGTGCTCGTTTCCGGCAGGCTCAACGATCTGTACCGCACTGCGCTGGATTACCTGCTTGACCCGCTTCTGGAACAGGCGGTAAAGCCGGTGCTTCTGGACTGGAAGAATGGAAGAATCCAGCGGCTCAGCGATATGGAGTCCGCCCTGCAGGAGCGCATCAAAGTCTACCTTTACTCGGAGGAAGCCTGCCAGAGCCTGCATCAGCCGGTAACCGACTGGCTGATCAGCGTATCGGAGGAACTGGAGCAGTACACTTCCGAAATCTGCCGGCGCTATCATGTGCCGGAACGTTCCCTCGGGATTTCTTCGGCGCTGGCCGCCAGCGACTTCAGCCTGCTGGAAAAGCTCGAGGCAAAGGATGTCCTGGCCGGTGACACGCTGACCTGGACGGCGGTATTTGTCGAGTCCATCATCTCCATCCTGATTGCCATGCTCTGCGGCGGCAGCGGCGTCGTGCTCATCAGCGA
>JAFWEY010000194.1 GCA_017512675.1 Clostridia bacterium
TGGAATACGCCTACGCCGGCGTTAAACAGCTGCATCCCGAGGTCCTCGGCGCCTACCGTCAGGTGTTTCTGGACGCGGGACTGCGCTGCGATATCAAGTGATCCCCGCCGGCGGGACGGAGAAACCCGATCCGGCGCTCCCTGTCCGATCCGGCACGCGGAAAGACTGCGGTTAAATTAGGAAAATTTCATATTTTGTCACATCGAATTATGTGCATATTTCATATTATTTCAAATTCATATTGACTTATCATTGATTCTGGTGTATAATGCAATTAACTCAATCGATTGCGCAACCTGCCGCGTCCAACGCGGCGCGAACAGCAGAGCAAAGCAGGACGCCATGAAAGACAAGAGAGTCACGATCTACGACGTCGCGGAAAGGCTGAATGTATCCGCATCCACGGTGACCCGCGCGCTGAACGGCCGCAAGGGCGTCGGCGAAGAGATGCGGGGCCGCATTCTGGCCTGCGCGGAGGAATTGGGCTACCGTGCAAACCTGGTCGCGAAGAGTCTGCAGCGCAGCAGGATGCGCATCGGCGTGATCGTGAACGACCGCGTCCACACCTTTAACAGCGCGGTCATCGAAGGGGCCCGCAGCGCCGCCGCCGCGCTGGTGGACTACAACGTCGAAGGGGAATTCGAGCTCATCCCGTGCGTCGACCTGAACAACCGGATTCGGGAGATCATGCGCCGGATGATGCGCGACAGGTTCGACGGGATCATCTTCGTCGCCAACGACACCTTCGACTGCAACGACATCCTGGACGAGGTGACCCGCAGCGGAATCGCGGTCGGAAGCGTGATCCTGAGCTCGCCGAATCCCAACATCGCCTTCTCGGTCTCGCCGGACAATTTCCGCGCCGGGTGCATGGCGGCGGATCTGTTCAGCATCAGCGGCCTGCCCAAGGGCGCGCAGGTCCTCACGACCCTGGGGTTTACGACCCTGCAGAACCACACCCAAAGCCTCGAGGGCTTTCACCACCAGAACATGCGGTATGGATACCGCGTACACACCCTATACCATTACGACGATCCCGAAACCGCTTACCGGCTGGTAAAAAGCCTGCTGATCGAGAACCCGACGATCCGGGGCATCTACAGCAGCACCGCCATGACGGACCCGATCTGCCGGGTCCTGAACGACCTGAACCGCAGGGATATCAAAGTCGTCAGAACCGAGATCACCGAGAACACCCGCAGGTACTTCGAACAGGGCATCCTGATGGCGACGATCTACCAGAACCCCTTCCAACAGGGGAAAAAGGCGTTCGAAACCATGTACAGCTACCTGGAAAGCGGGAACGCGGCGGAAGTGCGGGATATCAAGATCGATTCGACCATCGTTGTGCCGGGCAATCTGGAGTTTTACGAAAGACGATATCTGAAGGAAGAATAACATGGGCTTTTGAATGGACAGAGTTTTGTTTTACACGAAACGCAATCGATTGCGTTAACGGGACTGCCATTGTTCGCGGCACCGGGGGGCGCGTCCTCCGGGGATGCGCCGGCAGCGAATGCAAAGCATATAAAGAAGGATGCAAACAGGACATCACAGAAAACCCCGCGTTCAAAACAAACATCAACGGGTGGGAGGGGTGACAGGATGAAAGCGGCGGCAATTGCGAAGACCAATGAAATGTGCGTACTGGAGGTGCCTGTGCCAACCCCTGGGGATCACGAAGTTCTGATCAGGGTGGCCTACTGCGGCATCTGCGCGACGGATTACGAGAATTTCTGCGGCACGACCAGCTTTGCCAGGCGCGGAGAGCTCGTGTATCCGCTGCGGTTCGGGCACGAATGGTCCGGGGTGGTCTGCGCGGCCGGAGCGAAGGTCGGGCGCCTGAAGATCGGGGACCGCGTCGTCGGGGACGGCAAGGTCACCTGCGGCAAATGTGCGAACTGCCGCGCCGGGAAATGGTACGACTGCCTGAACCTCAGGTCCGTCGGCACCGTCAGGGACCACTGGCCGGGCGGCATGGCGGAGTACATCTGCATGCCGGAGCAGAACGTGTTCCCGATCGGCGAAAACGTATCGCTGAAGGAAGCGGCGATGTGCGAGCCCGTCGCGATCGCGATGAACGGGCTGAGGGAGCTGTCCCTGGCAGGCAAAACCGTGCTGGTAATCGGGTCGGGCCCGCTGGGCCTGGGCGGCGTCGCCTCGGCCAGGGCGATGGGCGCGGAGAAAATCGTCTGCGCCGGCCGCAAGGCGGTCAAGCTGCAGCGCGCGCTGCAGATGGGGGCCACGGACGTCATAAACACCACCGAAGGGCCGCTCGGCGAACAGCTGGCCGCCCTCAACGGCGGCAGGAAGGCCGACGTGATCCTGGAGACGAGCGGGTGCATCGATTATGTGGAGAACGTCCGCCTGTACCTGGAAAACATGGGCACCCTGTCCCTGATCGGTTTTTACGACCGGCTGCTGACGAATTTCAACCTGGATGAATTCACCTACAGCAAAATGACGCTGCGCGGCTCGTCCGGCACGCGCGAAAACATGCCGGTCGTGATCCGGATGCTGAACGAGGGGAGCATCAGCATGATGCCGATGCTGACCCATGAGATCGATTTCCGGGACATCGCGGGGGCGATGGACTTTTACAGGAGCGTTTCGGCGGAAAGGATCAAGGTGCTGGTCCGGATCGCCGGCGGGGACGCCCGGTGACGGGCAGTCCGGCGGGTTGGAGCTGCGCTTTCCCGCGGCCGCGGGAAGAGCGCTTCAAGCGACAGGAGGAGCAAAGAGAATGAAGTACGATCTGGGGGTTGCGAGGGACATTCACAAGAAGATGACGGTGGAAACCGGGCGGAAGCTGCTGCCGCCGGCCCTGGCGCTGTTTTCCCTCGAGGGCAAAACGGCTGTCGTCACCGGCGCCAGCAGCGGGCTGGGCCGGGAGATGGCCATCGGCCTGGCCATGGCGGGCGCGGAGGTAATGCTGGTGGCGCGGAGGGAGGAACCGCTCAGGGCGATGGCGGAAGAGCTGAACGGCTACCCGGTCGCCTGGGTGAGCGCCGACGTCTCCCGGGCGGAGGACGTCAAGCGGATGGTGGACGCGGCGATCGAACGCTTCGGCAAAATCGACGTGCTGGTCAACAACGCGGGCACGACCTACCGCTCGCCGATCGTCGATTGCCCGGACGAGGAATACGACCGGATCATCGCCGTCAACCAGCGTTCCTGCTGGCTGTGCCAGAAGTACGTCGGCGAGAAGATGCTGGAGCGCGGCAAGGGCGGCAGCATCATCAACATCGGCTCGGGGGCCGGGCACGACGGCAAGAAGAACTCGGTCCCGTACTGCGCCAGCAAGGGCGCCATGGTGATGCTGACGCGCGGCGCGGCGATTGAATGGGCCGATCAGGGGATCCGGGTGAACATCATCATGCCGGGCACGTTCAAAACCCCGCTGTTCCAGGCGTGCATCGACAAGGACGGGCAGGACTACATCGACAAGCAGCTCAGGCGCCTGCCGGTGGGAAGGTTCGGCGAACCGCAGGAGATCGTCGGCGCCTGCATCTATCTGGCCAGCGACAACTCGGCATTCATGACCGGGAACGTCATGTATCTCGACGGCGGCGGAAACGCCCAGTAACGACCCAACTGCATTGCATTAAGGAGGAAACCTGTATGTCCTGGAAGAAGATCAACGCCGACGAACTGGTCGCCTACCACTCCAAGAAGGATACCCACTACGTCTCCAAGCTGCTCGTCGGGGACGAACTGGCGGGATTTCCGATCATCAACATCAACGAAGGCGTGCTGGAGCCGTACCAGAGGACCGGCGGCGCCGCGCATGAAAAGGCGGAAATCTACTACATGGTGGACGTCGGCGACGACTGCGACGTGGTGCTGGACGACGAACACGTGCCGGTGCGCACCGGGGATATCATCATCATCCCCGCAGGGACGTTCCACTGGATCGACAATACGCGCTGCTCCAGGCCCTTTAAGCTGTTCACGCTGTGGGACCGGCAGGAGGACAACGTGATGTATTTCAAGCGCCTGCAGGAGTGGGGCAAATCCATGCGCTATATCAGGGACGAACAACAGCAGGAAGAGGGGGGTAAAGAATGATCCGATACGATTTCACCGGCAAGACGGTGATCATCACCGGCGGCATGGGCGATATCGGCAAGGCGACGGCGCGCAAAGTCCTCGAGGCGGGCGCGAACGTGGTCGTCGCGGGCCGGCACGAGAAGCCGGAGGTCATGGAGTGGCTGAGGCAGGCCTCGGAAAACGTGATGTTCGTGTGCTGCGACATCAGCAAGTGGGAGGACGACGAGAACCTGGTCAGCGAAACGATCCGCCGTTTCGGCGCCGTGGACATCCTGGTCAACAACGCGGGCATCAACGGCCAGCAGCCGGAGCGCAAGCCGTTCCACGAATACCGCCACGAATTCTGGAACGAAGTGATCTCGATCGACGTCAACGGCACCTTCTACCTGAGCCAGATCGTCTCGCGCGCGATGATCGAAGCCGGCAAGGGCGGCAGCATCGTCAACATCAGCTCCGTGATGGGCATCAACCCCGCGCGGCTGCAGTGCGCGTTCACGGTGGCCAAAGCCGGCGTCAACATGCTTTCCCGCGTGATGGCGCTGGAGCTGGCACCGTACAACATCCGCGTCAATAACCTGTGCCCCGGTTCGATCCTGACGGAAAAGACGTATTCCAAATTCTACAGCGACCCGGTCAAAACCGAGAAGCTCCTGTCGCACGTGCCGATGAAGCGCCCCGGAAAAACCGAGGAAATCGCCGTGGGCGTGATGTTCCTGGCCTCGGAGGAATCCGGCTATACGACCGGCGCGAACCTGGTCATCGACGGCGGCTGGCAGTGCGGATTCACCCGCGACTGGTGAGCCCCCGCGGACCAAAACAGCATTACCGATCCTACAGGGAATGGCGCGCGGCGCCATGGCCCGGAAATAGTAAAGGAGGAAGAACCATGAAGAGAACCCTGGCAACCGTTTTGGCCGTCGTTTTGGCCATGCTGCTGATGATTCCTGCAATGGCAGAAATCACTGACCCGTCCGAAGCGCGAGTGGCCGTCGTCATCTACCCGTCTTCCAACACGACCATCCAGGTTATGATGGCGGGCTTCCTGCAGACGGCTGAGAACCTGGGCATGAAAACCCTGTACCTCGGCGGCGACACCTCCGACAACGCGACCGTCGAGCAGATGATCGATTCCGCCATCGCCCAGTACGACGATCTCTACGCCGTCTGCCTGAACCCGGCGTCCGAAGCAAAATGGCAGATGGTCAAGAAATTCACGGACAACGGCATCTACGTGGTGGGCTCCTGGTCCATCCTGAACAACGACGAGGTCTACGAGACCTACGGCATCAACAAGGACTATATCCTCGGATATCACGGCCTGGATTCCTACAAATACGGCTACTCGGCCGGCAAGCTGATGGGCGAGAAGATCGGCGGCAAGGGCCTCGTCGCGATCACCCAGTCGGACTTCAAGGACAGCGAGAACCTCGCGTCCGCCGGCTTCACCGCAGGCCTCACCGAGAACTATCCCGACGTAAAGGTGCTCTCTCCCCAGGCGGAAGGCCTTGACGCCACCGCGGGCGTCGGCATCGTGTCTTCGATCATCCAGGCCAACATCGGCGAGCTGGTCGGTGCCTACGGCACCACCGGCACCTCCGCCCAGACCTGGTCCCAGGCGGCGGAAGACCTCGGCTGGGACGGCTACATCATCGGCATGGACGCCACCTCCGCCAACCTCGACATCCTCGAGCAGGGCGGCGTCGACGCGCTGATCGCGCAGCCGATGTACGACTGCTACGCGGCCTGCGCGCAGCACATCTACGATCACATCAAAGGAATCGATGTTCCCTTTGACAACGTGCAGGACGTGCCGATCATCTTCGCGGAGGACATTCCCGCATACCGCGATATGCTCTCCGGCGCGGATCTCTACGCGAAGAAGTTCAGCTGACACAGGACGGTTTGCGCGGACGGGGATCCCCGTCCGCGCGTCCGGCCCGCAGGCGCAGAAGAAAGGAGTACTTGCCATGGAAGATTATGTCCTTGAAGCGAAGGGTATTACCAAGCGGTTTCCGCTGGCGGGCGTGATCGCGCTGAGCAATATCAGCTTTCATGTAAAAAAGGGCGAGATTCTGGGGCTCATCGGGGAAAACGGCGCGGGCAAGTCCACCCTTTTGAAAATTCTGAATGGGGTATACACCTACGGGAACTATGAAGGGGAGCTTTTCCACGAGGGGCGGCCCGTCCGGTTCAGGTCTTCCCACGACGCGATGAAGCAGGGACTGGGATACGTGCCGCAGGAAATCAACGTGATGGAGGATCTGACGGTCGCGGAAAACGTGTTCGTCGGGCATCTGAACGAAGACAGCCGGAAGAAGAG
The DNA here is from genome assembly GCA_017512675.1 of Clostridia bacterium. GTDB lineage: Bacteria > Bacillota > Clostridia > Christensenellales > Aristaeellaceae > RGIG5678. The sequence goes on from JAFWEY010000194.1 coordinate 6,371, forward strand.
CTTCCGGATGGGAGAACTGAACCGGCGCGCGCAGCGGTTCCTCTCCGAGCATCACTTCGCCCTGGATCCTGCGCAGGTCGTCAATACCATGAGCATCGGGCAGAAGCAGCTGCTCATGGTGGCGAAAGCCATTTCCTGGAATCCTTCCATACTCGTCCTGGACGAGCCGACGACCGCTCTGTCCCAGGCGGACGTCGAAAACCTGTTTGCCATCGTACGGCAATTGAAAAGCAAAGGAACGAGCGTCATCTTCGTGACCCACAAGCTTGAGGAGATCTTCGAACTGACCGACAGGGTCACCATCCTGCGCGACGGAAAAGTGATCAACACCTACGGGCGGGATCAGTACGACCGCGACAGGATCATCTGCGATATGGTAGGCCGGGAGATCACGAACCTCTATCCGGAACGCCACGTCGCCATCGGGGAGGAAATTTTGAAGGTGGAACACCTGACGGTGCTCGATCCCCGTATCCAGAACCGGAATATCGTCGAGGACGTGTCCTTCACCCTGCGGCGCGGCGAATGCCTGGGTTTTGTCGGGCTGGTCGGCGCCGGCCGCACAGAAACGATTTCAGCCCTTTTCGGCTGCTACCGGGACTACTCCGCCAAAGTCGCCATCAACGGGCAGCCTGTTGAGATCCGCAGTGAAGCGGACGCCATTGCCCATGGAATCAATATTCTGACAGAAGACAGAAAAATGAACGGCCTGCTTTTGCTGAACAACATCCGTTTCAACGTCGTCATGAGCAACCTGAAGAAGATCATGAACAGCAACGGATTGCTGAGCAGAACAAAAGAGGATGAAGAATCCAATAAATACATGCGGAAACTGCATATCAAAGCGCCGAGCAACACGATGATGGTCGCCAATCTTTCCGGCGGGAACCAGCAGAAGGTGGTCATGGCCAAAGCCCTTCATTCGGATCCGCGGATTCTGCTGCTGGACGAACCGACGAAGGGAATCGACGTCGGTTCCAAACAGGAAATCTATGAGATCATCAACGAACTGCTGGGCGAGGGGATCAGCATCATCATGATATCGTCAGAGCTTCCGGAGCTGATCGGTATGTGCGATCGCTTTATCGTACTGTCGCACGGGAAACTCGTCGCCGAGATCGATAAGGAAGAGGCCACCCAGGAGACTTTGATGTCCGCCTGCTTTATGTAACCGTCTCCAGTTTATGACTGGCCGTCACAGCCGTTAGCCAGATATAAATAACAGGAGGTGTACCCTTTGACAGAGCAAAAAGCCAGGAGCGACGCTCTTGTGAAATTCTTCCTGACTCCTGAAGTCACATCCATCATACCTGTCGTTGTGGTTGCCGTCGCCGCCACGGTCCTGAACCCGATTTTCCTGCGCAGCAGCAATCTGCTTACGCTCGCGTCTTCTCTGATCGCTTCGTGGGGACTGCTCGCGATCGGACAGTCTTTCATCATCATCTCCGGCGGACTGGACATTTCGATCGGAACGACGCTCAGCTTCGCGGGAATGCTTTTCTGCTTTCTCGCCCGCAGCTATCAGCCGCTTTTCCTATGCATCCTGGCTGTTGTCGCGGTGTGCCTGACGATGTCCATGCTGAACGCCATGCTGATCCTCAAATTCAACGTCACTCCGTTTGTGGCGACGATGAGCGTGTCCTACGTCAGCAAGGGCCTTGCAAACGTCGTCAACTACGGCGCGGACATGTCGCTGGCGTACGGCGTGCGCGATTCGGTCCTGCGGTTCTGCGACGTGTTCTCCGTAAAGCCGCTCGGCGTCAGCATCGGCGCTTTCACGTTCATCTTTCTGATCCTGTTTTCGCAGTTTATCCTTCAGAAAACGGCGTTTGGCCGCAAGATCTACGCGGTCGGCGACAATCCCCGGGTGGCCCGGATCGCGGGCATTCGCGTCGCGCGGGTCCGGGCAGCGTGCTTCCTGATTTCCGGTTTGCTGACCGCGCTGACGACGATCCTGTGGGTGGGCTATTATTCCGGGTGCACACCCACTCAGGGCAATCCGTGGTCGCTGATTACGATCGCGGCCGCATCGATGGGCGGCATCAGCCTGAAGGGCGGAACGGGTTCCATGTTCGGCCTGCTTTGCGGTGTTATTCTGATGGCGCTGGTGTACAACCTGATTACGCTGCTGAATGTGGATGCCAACATCCAGAACATCTTTATCGGTGTCTTCCTCGTGTTGTCTCTCGTGCTGGATACCATCCGCAGGGAAAAGACACTGGGCAAGAATATTTAATGAGGAGGGAGCGGTCATGACACAAAATATGAAGAAACTCCTCAGAAGGCACGAAACCCTGATCTTCTTTCTGCTGGTCTTTATCTGGTGTTCTCTGTCCATCATCAACAGGAACTACGGCACGGTCAACAACCTCTGCGCGATCCTGAAGACGATGTCGTTCTACGGCATCATCGCCGTATTTCTGAGCTTCGTGATCATCGGCGGCGATTCGGATATCTCGACGGGCGCCAGCGCGGGTTTCAGCGCGGTGTTCGGCACCGCGCTGATGCTCGAAACGAACTGTATGGGAATGCTCGGCACGCCGAACGAATGGATCGGCATCGTGCTCTGCATACTGATTTCGATGGCCGGCGGCCTGCTGATCGGCGCGGGAAACGCGCTGATGGTGGTTAAAATGAAAATGCCGCCGTTTATCGCCACCTGCGCGATGCAGTACATCCTGAACGGATTGAAAATGGTCATTACCCACGGCGCGTACGTATATCCGCTGCCGAACAGCCTGATCGGGTTCGTGCGGCAGGGCGTGCCCCTGGGAACGGCAAAGGTATCGGTCATCTTCTTCCTGTTCCTGCTGGCTCTGGCCGCCGCATACATCGTGCTTACCTTCACCACTGCCGGGCGCAGCGTCTACGCCACGGGCAGCAACCGGATCATGGCGTCCCTGTCGGGCATCAACACCGATTTGGTCCGCTTCCGCAACTACATGGTGCTGCACGCGGTGGTCGCCGTTGTCGGCATACTGAACGCAGGATACATCAAGCAGGGCGCGCCCAGCATCGCCCAGGAATGGCATCTGACGATCATGGCGGCCTGCGCGATCGGCGGCATCAAATTCTCCGGGGGCGCGGGCAACATGATCGGCCTGCTGATCGGCACCTTCACGCTGTTCTCCATCAACAGCGCCATTGCGTACATTGGCATCAACACCTTCCTGCAGGACGTGTTCGTGGGCGTCGTCCTGGTCGTCGTGGTGGTCTCCGACAGCATACGCAGCAACCGCAAGGTCAAGGCCTGACGGTGCGGCGCGCCTGCGCGCAGCGGGATATGAAAGGAGTGTATCCGTATGAATGAGGTGCTGGAGTTCATCATGCTGTTTTGCTTCGGCCTGTCCTGGCCGATCAACGCGTACAAGCATTGGAAGGCGGGAACCGCGAAATCGACGAGCGTGTATTTCATCCTGCTGATCCTGTTCGGGTACGTGGCGGGGATCACGGCCAAGCTGTTGGTCCCGCCGAAGCACTTTTACGTGCTGCTGATTTACTTCATCAATTTCTTCAACGTTTCGCTGGACCTGGTGATCTACTTTGTCAACCGCCGCAAGGACCGCGCGGCGCAGCAGGGAAGTGACGGCAGATGAATATCCATGAATACCAGGCGATGGAGCTTTTCCGCTCGTACGGGATTCCGGTAAACGCGGGAAGGGTTGCCTGCACGCCCGAGGAAGCCGTGCAGGCGGCGCGGGAACTGCCCGCGGGGCCGTACGTGCTGAAAGCGCAGATCCATTCCGGCGGACGGGGCAAGGCCGGCGGCGTGAAAGTGCTCTCTTCGCTTCAGGAGGTCGAAAGCGCCGCGAAGGAAATGCTGGGCTCCCGCCTCGTGACGCGGCAGACGGGCCCGCAGGGGAAGACCGTGCGCAAGCTGCTCGTCTGCCCCTGTCGGGAAACCGCGCATGAGTATTACCTGTCCATGACGCTGGACGCGTCAACGGGGCGCGTGGCGGTCCTGTCTTCGGCAGAGGGGGGCATGGAGATCGAGCAGATCGCGGCGTCCATGCCGGACAGGATCTTCCGGGTCAGCGTCGATCCCGCGGTCGGCCTGAAGGGCTATCACGGCCTGGCGCTGGCGAAAAGGCTGGGGCTGGACGCGGCGCAGACGGCGCAGCTCGTTTCGCTCCTCAAGGCCATGTACCGCCTGTATTGGGAAAAGGACTGCAGCCTGATCGAAATCAATCCTCTCGCCGCGGACAGCGAAGGCCGGCTGGCCGCGCTGGACGCGAAGATCAATTTTGACGACAACGCGCTGTACCGCCATAAGGACATCGCGGAACTGCGGGATCCGTACGAAGAGGATCCGCGGGAGGTCGAGGCCTCGAAGTACGGGCTGAATTACATCCAGCTGGACGGCAGCATCGGCTGCATGGTCAACGGCGAGGGGCTGGCCATGGCGACGATGGACATCATTCAGGCGTTCGGCGGTTCCCCGTCCAATTTCCTGGACGTGGGCGGCGGCGCCTCCGCCGAGAAGATCTCCGGCGCCTTCGGCATTCTGCTCTCCGACCCGAACGTCAAGGGGATCTTCATCAACATCTTCGGCGGCATCATGCGCTGCGACGCGGTGGCCGAGGGGGTCGTGAGCGCCGCGCGCGCCTTCGGCGTGCGCGTTCCGGTCGTCGTGCGGCTGGAGGGCACGAACGCCGAAGCCGGCAGCGAAATCCTGAAGCGGTCCGGGCTGGAAATCATTCCCGCGGCCGGTATGGCGGACGGGGCGAGGCGGATCTGCGAAATGACGGCCGGAAGGAAGGCGGTACCATGAGCATCTACATCGACGGCAGCACCCGGGTGATCGTGCAGGGCATGACGGGGCGGCAGGGGCTTTTCCATTCTGAGCAGATGATGCGCTGCGGAACGAAAATCGCGGCGGGCGTCACGCCCGGCAAGGGCGGGCAGACCGCGCTGGGCGTGCCCGTATACGACACCGTCGCGGAAGCGAAGGCCGCGGAAGGCGCGAACGCTTCGGTGATCTTCGTGCCGCCGGCGTACGCGGCGGATTCGATCCTCGAAGCCGCGGAGGCGGGCATCGAACTCGTGGTGTGCATCACCGAGGGCATACCGGTCCTGGACATGGTGCGGGTCAGCGAATTCCTGCGCGGCACGAATACGCGGCTGATCGGGCCGAACTGCCCCGGCCTGATCACGCCCGGCGCCTGCAAAATCGGCATCATTCCCGCGCACATCTGCCGCAAGGGCCGCGTCGGCATCGTTTCCCGCTCGGGAACGCTCACCTATGAAGCGGTCAATCAATTGACGCTGGCCGGCGTCGGCCAGTCGACCGCGGTCGGCATCGGCGGGGATCCGGTCAAGGGCACCTCCTTTATCGACGTGCTGCAGGCCTTCCAGGAGGACGAAGAAACGCTGGCCGTGCTGATGATCGGCGAAATCGGCGGCACCGGCGAGGAGGAAGCCGCCGAGTGGATCCGTGCCCATATGCACAAGCCCGTGGCCGGGTTCATCGGCGGGCAAACAGCGCCGGCCGGCAAACGGATGGGGCACGCCGGCGCGATCATCACCGGCGGCCTGGGCACCGCCGCCGGCAAGGTCCGCGCGCTCGAAGCGGCCGGGGTCCATATGGCCGCGACGCCGGACAGAATCGGCGAGGCGCTGATCGCCGCGGCCAGAAGCGCGGGGATCGATTCACAGATACACGGGTCGTAAGAACCGCATCCGGTTCCGTTCGGTTCCGTGAGGCGGCGGGCGCGTGCGCGCCTGCCGTTTTCATACGCCGCTTCCCGCCCGGGAGGCGGCTTCCCTTTCCGGAGCGGCGGCCCGCGCCCGGACTCCGCTCCCGGCTCACAATTCCTGCTTGCGTAACAAATCGTGTTATGCTATTATCGAAACAGATCATAAA
>JAFWEY010000195.1 GCA_017512675.1 Clostridia bacterium
CCACGCGCTGCTTCTGGCCGCCGGAGAGCTGGTGGGGATACACTTCCGCCTTGTCGCTGAGCCCCACACGGTTCAGCATGTTCAGCGCGTCGCGGCGCACGGTTTCCCGGTCGGCCTTTTTCAGGTCCGTCGGCGCGATCATCAGGTTGCGCAGCACGTTCATATTGTTGAACAGGTTGAAGTGCTGGAACACCATGCCGACGCGCTCGCGCACCTTGTTGATGTCGGTTTTTCGGTCGGTGATATCGGCGCCGTCGATTACGATCCGGCCGGCGGTGCTTTCCTCCAGGCGGTTTAGGCACCGCAGGAACGTGGATTTGCCGCTGCCGGAGGGCCCGATGATCACCACGACCTCGCCCGCCGCGATTTCCAGTGTGATGCCCCTGAGCACCTCGAGCTGTTTGAAGGATTTCTTCAGGCCGGTCACCCGGATGATGGCTTCGTTACGCTCCATACCTGAGCCTCCTCTCCAGAACCTTGGCGGCGCGCTGCAGCAGCAGAATGACGATCAGGTACATGGCGCCGACGATCGCCCAGGTCTGAAAGGACATAAAGGTCGCGGCGACCACGTTCTTCGCGGTGTTGACCAGCTCCGGAAAGCCGATGACCGACAGAATCGAAGTGTCCTTCAGGGTAATGATGAACTGGTTGATGATGCTGGGAATCATCGTGCGGATCGCCTGGGGCAGCACCACCCGGTACATGGACCGCCAGTAGGGCATGCCCAGCGAACGGGCGGCTTCCATCTGCCCGATATCCACCGATTCGATGCCCGCGCGGATGATTTCCGCCATGTACGCGCCGCAGTTCAGCGCCAGGCAGATGGACCCGGCCTGCAGCGCGGACAGCGTCAGCCCGCCGATGCCCAGGATCGTATTCCACAGGTAGGGAACGCCGAAGAAGATAAAATACGCCAGCACGATCATCGGAACGCCGCGGATCAGGTTGACGAACACGGCCGCGAACGCACGGCAGAATCTGTTTTTCAGCACGCTCATAATGCCGACCACCATGCCGATGATGCAGGCAAAGAACAGCCCGTACAGTGCCAGCAGCAGGGTTTTGCCCATGGCGGCGGCCAGGATCTGGCCGTATGTGGCAACAATTCTCGTCATAACGCTGCGCTCCTTTTGCCGCTTTTCCGCGCCGTCTTCACAAACCGCGCCCCCGCGGGGGCGGCACGTCGGCAAAGCCGGGCCGGCGGCTTTTCAAAACAGGGAGGCACAATCGTGTGCCTCCCTTGAGATTTCCCGACGGAAAGCTCAGTTGCCCAGGTATTTGGCCAGGATCTCGTCGTACTTGCCGTTGGCTTTGATGTTGGCCAGGCCGGCGTTGAACTTGTCCACCAGCTCCTGCTTGTCCGCGGAGAACACCGCGAAGCCGTAATCGGCGCCTTCGTTCGCGGTGCCGTCCACCAGCTTCAGCGGAACGCCGTTGGATTTGATGTAATCGGCCATGATCGGCGTGTCGTCGAAGCAGGCGGCGCACTGTCCGCCGATGACCGCCTGGTACACGTCAGGCGAGCTCTCGAAGGTCACAACGGTAAAGCCGTAGGTTTCGGACAGGCTGTCGGCGTAATCCTTGCTCATCGTGCCGATCTTCACCGCCACGGAAAGCCCGTTCAGCGCTTCAAAACCGGCGATATCGCTGTTCTGCGCCACGGCCATGGACTGGGTGGCGTTGTAGTAACCGTCGGAAAAGATCCAGCCGGATTCCTTGCGGGCGTCGGTGATGGACGCGCCGGCGATCATTCCGTCCTTCTGGCCGGCCTGGCATGCGGCGATGGAAGCGTCCCAGCCCAGCGGCTCGATCGTGTAGGTAAAGCCCTGATCCTCGGCCACGGCGGCCAGGATTTCCACATCGATGCCTACCAGCGTGCCGGTTTCGTCGGTGTATTCGAACGGACGGAAAGCGGTATCGGTGGCGATGGCGTAGTCTTCCGCGAACGCGGCGGCGGACAGCAGCATCAGCGCTGCCAACAGCATGGCGGTAATCCTCTTCATGACAACGGCCTCCTGTATTGTTTTGCTGAAAAAGTTCAGTACAGCAAATTATACCGTCACAGCGAGGGGCTGTCAAGATACAGATGAATCCGGCTTAGTTAATTCTTGCAGGAATCAGCGCTTTCGGCATGCCTTCAAACCGATTTTGAATCTTTCCGGAGAAACCGTTTCATTTGCCCTTGTTGAGTGCCTTTTGCTCAAAGCGGGCCTTGTTGACGATCGCGCGCACGTGGGTGCCCTCGCCGATCAGGCCCATATCGTCCGACGCCCTGACGGCAAAGGTCAGCAGCCGGCCGTTCGCGGAGACTTCGGTCAGCGTGGTTTCCACCGTCACGGTCATGCCTTCGGGGGTGGCGGAAACGTGGGATACGCTGACCTGCGTGCCCACCGTGGTATAGCCTTCCTCGAGCTCGCTTTCCACCGACAGCGCGGCGGTGTTTTCGATGGCGGCGATCATCGCCGGCGTCGCGTACACGTCCACCAGCCCGCTGCCGAACGCGGAAGCGAGCACCTCTTTGGTAACGGGATAGGTTCTGCGGCCCTGAATTCCGGGTTTCATGGCGATTCCTCCTCGTGACGTGGGATACGGCCCTGGCCTGCCGGTCAGGACCGCTTCGGATTCAGATCGAAATAGTGGATGTCGAAGGCTTTGTTGGTGATGAAAATGCAGTCGCAGTCCGCGTCGTCCGAAGCGCCGTGGCTCATCACGTCGCCCTGGGGAAACCAGACGAAGCTGCCCGCGGGGAACGAGCCGGTGTCGGTGACGAGGGTGCCCTTCAGCACGTACATGCCGTGCGCGCAGTGATGGTCGTGCCGCGGCGTTACGGTGCCCTTCGGGTAGCGGATGTATTTGACGGACATGCCGGTCTCCCCGTCCTGAACAAAATACTGTTCGTAGGTGGTGTTGCCGGTGTTTTTGCTGACGTGCCTGTAATCCAAAGGGCGCACCTGCTCAGCCGGGATCTCTATGCGCGTGGCCATGATAAAACCGCCTTTCCTGCTTTTTTCGGCAGCTGCCGAAACCGTCTCCTATTATACAGGATTTCGGCGGAACAGGCAAGAATAACGCTCGCTGACGCGAGCTTGGATTGAAATCTCCTTGCCTACGGCAACGATATTTCAATCCGATTACGCTCACTGCGTTCGCTTGGCTTGGAACCCTGCCTGCAGGATTCCAAGCCGTTTTTCAGATTTTCCTGCATCCTTCGGATGCGGGCGGAAAATCTGCAGGGAAACCATTTTTGCTTTCGGCGGCAAGCTGCCTTCGCAAAAATGGCTCCTCAGGCCGGCAAAGCCGCCCCTGCGGAATTAACGTAAGGGACACCCTTACCAACCCGAAATCACTTGTCCCTTCGCGGCCGCTGCGCTGC
>JAFWEY010000196.1 GCA_017512675.1 Clostridia bacterium
ACCGATAACGCTCCGACTCGCGGTTTCAGACATGAAAGAGGGCATACTATATCTGAAAAGTCAGAAAGCCATCATGGCTATCATTGGCGCAGCGCTGTTCATCAACTTCTTCTTAACGCCTGTGACCGGAAATTTCATTCCATATTTCATCAAGACGGATTTGGAATCTGCCCCGGCTTATCTGTTCGACAACGTTCTAAAACCGGAACTGTGGTCATCCGTGTTCAGCGTATGCGTAGGGGCCAGTTCCCTGATCGGAGCCGTGATGATGAGCGCCAGAGAGCAGGAGGAAAAATGCGGGCTGAAAGTCACTAAATGGCTGTGCGTCTTTTCGGGCGTGATGATTGCCCTGGCGACCGGATACTGGCGGCTGGTGGCCTCAGACGTCTCTTTGAACGCCTTTTTGCTGGTGTTCGGCGCCGGATGCCTCGCAGTTGGTTTCCTGCTCTCCTTAATCAACATTCCTCTCAACACTACCATCCAACGCAGGGTGGAAAAAGACAAGCTCAGCAAGACAGGCAGCATCATAAGCGTAGGTTCACAGGGAATGATCCCGATCGCCTCAGTATTGGCGGGGACGGTACTCCAGGCTTTCGGCAGCACAGTGCTTCTTGTCATCTGCGCAGCAGGGTTCACGATTACAGCAGTCCTGCTATTGACGAACAGGCATGTCAAATCATTGTAGGGGATGCTTTTGATCGTTCTCAGAGTTTTCCAAAAAACGCGCAGCTCACATGAAGGGTGATATCTGCTATGATCTGACCGGGTTCATCCCGCTGAGTGAATTGATGGAACAGGAAACGGCATGACCCGAAGACCATGCCATTCCTGAAAACGATAAAACTCTTTTACGAAGGGCGGCCGATTTAGGCTCTTTCAGCTGCCGGTCTGCCGCGTATGCGTTGCCTGAAAAGGCACGGGCATTCCGCCTGCCGGAAATCCCGCGGCCGCACGGCCCGTCAGATCGCTTCCAGCGCCTGAAGGATATCGCGCTTGAGATCCTCGGCATCCTCCAGCCCGCAGCTGATGCGGATCAGCCCCGCCGGGATGCCCGCCGCCGCAAGCTGTTCGTCGGTCATCTGCCGGTGCGTGCTGCTGGCGGGATTCAGGCAGCAGGTGCGCGCATCCGCCACATGGGTTTCTATCGCAGCCAGCTTCAGCGATTTCATGAAGGCGCTGGCCGCCGCACGCCCGCCCTTCAGTTCAAAGCTGACCACGCCGCAGGAACCGCCTGGCAGATATTTCTGCGCGCGGCCGTAATAGGCGTCGCCGGGGAGCGAGCAGTAATGTACGCTCTTCACCTTTTCGTGATCGCGGAGCAATGCCGCCACCGCCATGCCGTTTTCGCAGTGCCGCTGCATGCGCACGTGCAGGCTCTCCAGGCCAAGATTCAGATAAAACGCGTTCTGCGGCGACTGAATGGAACCGAAGTCCCGCATCAGCTGGGAGGTGCATTTGGTGATAAAGGCCCCTTCCCTGCCGAATTTTTCCGCATAGACGATGCCGTGATAGCTGTCGTCGGGCGTGCAAAGGCCAGGGAAACGCTCTGCGTTTGCCATCCAGTCAAACCGCCCGCTGTCCACGATCGCTCCTCCGACACCGACACCGTGCCCGTCCATGTATTTGGTGGTGGAATGCGTGACGATGTCCGCGCCCCACTCGAACGGGCGGCAGTTGACCGGCGTGGCAAACGTGTTGTCCACGATCAGCGGGACGCCGTGCGCGTGCGCAGTCCGGGCGAACTGTTCGATATCCAGCACCGTAAGCGCCGGATTCGCGATGGTTTCGCCAAAGACCGCTTTGGTATTCGGCCGGAACGCCGCGTTCAGTTCTTCGTCGGTGCAATCGGGCGAAACGAACGTGACCTCGATGCCCATCTTCCGCATCGTGACGGAAATCAGGTTGAACGTGCCGCCGTAGATCGAGGAAGACGAAACGATGTGATCGCCGCAGGAGGCAATGTTGAACAGCGCGAAAAAATTCGCCGCCTGGCCGGAAGACGTCAGCATGGCCGCGGTGCCGCCCTCCAGTTCACAGATTTTGCGCGCCACCATATCGTTGGTGGGATTCTGCAGACGGGTATAGAAATAGCCGCTCGCCTCAAGATCGAACAGTTTTCCCATATCTTCGCTGGTATTGTATTTGAAGGTTGTGGATTGAATGATCGGAATCTGCCGCGGTTCGCCGTTGCCCGGCGTATAGCCGCCCTGTACGCATGTGGTGCCCAGGCCGTTCGTGCCCATAATCATTTCCTCCGTTCTGTCCGTTCGGTCGATCCGCCGCCCGTCCGCGGCGGTATAAAACGGTGTTTGTTCGGATGACGGCTCAGCAGCTGTGCCGTTCATTCGGCGATGCTTCAATAAAATATTATACCAGAGCGATCCGTACAGAGGATTCCTTTCTCAAATTTTTACAACGGCGCCCGCGCTTTCTGGTATAATGGCCGAAGAAGAAAACCGACAAGGAGCGGCCGCATGAAAAAAACATCTTCCCGTTTCGTCAATTTCCTGTTCCTGGTCGCCGGGATTGCCTGCCTGCTCTACTGGCTGGCCAACGGGCTGATTGTGCGCTTCAATCAGTCGCTTCTGTGGCTGTGGCCGCTGATGGGCGGAATCTGCATTCTGCGCTGGCTGATCGTGGGCCGGCGCATCCGGCGCGGCAAGGGCCCGATTCTCCGGGGGAGCGCCCGCATTCTCTGGCATATCGTGCTTCTGGCGGGGCTGATCCTGTTCACCTTCGTGGAAGGCACCATTCTGACCGCCGCCATCGTTCCGCCTCAGCAGAATCTGCCCTACATCGTCGTGCTGGGCGCGTGGGTCAACGGAACGACGCCCTCCGGCGCGCTGCGCAACCGCATCCAGGTAGCCAGCGAATACATGAAGGAAAACCCGCAAACCATTGCCATTGCCTCCGGCGGGAAGGGAGACGACGAAGGAATCAGCGAAGCCGAATGCATCTTCCGCGAACTCGTCGCCCGCGGCATCGAAGAGAACCGGATCGTGCTCGAGGACACCTCGACCAGCACCGTGGAAAACCTGCGCAACAGCTACCGGCTGATCGAAGGAGAAGACACCCCGGTCGGCATTGTGACGAACAACTTTCACATCTGCCGCGCGATGCGCATCGCCCGGCGCACCGGGGACAGGCCGTGCTATCCGGTTCCCGTGGCGACCAGCTGGCTCAGTTTGCCGCACAATATGCTTCGGGAATTCTTCGCGGTTGTGGCGGACACGGTGCGCACCGTCCTGTAGAATTCCCTGTTTCGTCCGGATCGAAACGGTTTTCTCCCAATTCACCGATGTGAGGTTCCGCCTGTGACAGAAATGCTTACGCTGGGCACATTCTGCGCGATATTGCTGTTTTGCGTGATCCTCGGCGTTCCGCTGCTGTTTGCGCTGGCAGCGGGTTTGGTTCTGTTCCTGCTTTACGGGCTGCGCCGCGGCTTTGCCCTCAGGGAGCTTGCCGGCATGTGCGTTCAGGGCATCATGACCGTTCGGAATATACTGATCACGTTCTTTCTGATCGGCGTGCTCACGGCGCTGTGGCGCGCCGCCGGCACGATTCCGGTGATCGTCAGCTTCGCCGCCCGCCTCATTCGGCCTTCCGTGTGTCTGCTGATGGCTTTTCTGCTCAACTGCGGTCTCTCCATGCTCACCGGCACTTCCTTCGGCACGGCCGCGACCATGGGCGTCATCTGCGCCACAATGGGTCTGTCGATGGGAATCGACATCCGCCTGATCGGCGGCGCCGTCCTTTCCGGCGCCTTTTTCGGCGATCGCTGTTCCCCCGTTTCCACCAGCGCGCTTCTGGTGTCCGAGCTCACCCATACCGACATCTACCGCAACATCCGCCGCATGCTTCGCACGGCAGCCGTCCCCTTTTTGCTGTGCTGCGCGGCATATGCCCTCATCGGCGCGTTTGCCGCCGGTGAAGGAAGCGTTCCGGATCTTCAGCAGCTGTTCCGCAAGGAGTTTTCGATGCGCGCACTGTCGGTGCTTCCCGCGCTGGTCATTCCAGTTCTTTCGCTGCTGCGCGTTCGGGTAAAGCTCGCCATGCTGATCAGCATTCTGACCGCGCTGCCGCTGTGCCTCTTCTTTGAGCATCGTTCCGTTCCGGATCTTTTGATGACGGCGCTGACCGGATTTCACGCGAACGATCCCTCCGTTTCGGCGATGCTGAACGGCGGCGGCGTCATATCCATGCTGCGCGTCGCGGGAATCGTCTGCCTGTCCTCCTGCTATGCCGGCATTTTCGCCAAAACCGGGCTGCTGAACGGCATCCGGCACAGAATCGAACGCTTTGCCGGATCGTCCAACCCCTTCGCCGCCACCCTCGCGACCGCCGCTCTTTCAGGCGTCCTCGCCTGCAATCAGACGTTCAGCATTATGCTGACGCACCAGCTTTGCGGCCCTCTGTACAAAGCGCCGGAGGAGCTGGCGATCGATCTGGAAGATACCGCCGTCGTCGTCGCCCCGCTCGTTCCCTGGTCCATCGCCGGCGCCACCCCGCTCCTGACCATCGGCGCGCCGTTATCCTCGCTGCCGTTCGCATTTTACCTGATCCTGCTTCCGCTGTGGCGGCTGGCCGGATCCTTTGCGGCCGCAGGCAGGCGCGGCGCAGGGGCCGGCGCACCGTAACGGCGGGGCCGCGCCGATGCCCGTTTTCTCCCGAAGCATTTCGCAAAAGAAACGTCACAATTCGGTATGGAACGCGCGCCGTTCCCGGTGCGTCAAACTATGGAAAACGTATATCCCGAACAGGAGGAATATCACATGAAAAAGCTGCTCGCGCTCCTTTTGGCTCTTCTGCTGGCTGCAGGCTGCGCTCTGGCCGAGACGGCTGCGGAAGCCACGCCGGATGCGGATTTGATGGACGATGTCGATGACTGGCTCTACGAAGACGATATGGAATTCGACGAAGAGGACGAAGTGGACGACGAGATCTTCGACGATCTGGATCTGGAAGAGTGGGACGATTTTGACGAAGACGCGGACGACGAGGAATGGCTTTGGAGCGATTCCGTCGAGGATACGATGCTGACCGCACTGGAAGCGTACAGCTGGTTCGTCCTCGCGCCGCTGGACATCGATCCGGAGTTCCCCGACGAGAGCGGAACGCTCTATCGCGTGCTGGACGAGCGGTACAACACCAAAGAAGCCCTCGAATCGTACCTGAAAACGATTTTCAGCGACGAAATCGTCGCGGATCTGATGGGCATGGGCGTCTACACCGAAATCGACGGTTTCCTTTACACCACCGAGGACGGCCGTGAAATGGATCCCAACATCGCCGAAAACGAATTCGTGCTGGAAAGCGAAGACGACCAAACGCAGGTTTACAAGGTTTACGTGTTCTACTATGAGGATACTGAGGAGATGGAAGAACTGACCTACGTCCGCAAGAAGTTCGGAGACACCTGGAAGTTCACCGAATTCCCGTTCTTCTGGTAAGCCGTTCAAAAGTATTCGGCGCATTGGCTTTCCTGCCAAAGGTTCAGCATAGCCGCCCGGCGCGGCTATGCTGTTTATACAAAATGCAAGGAGGATTTCCGGTGAAGAAGAATCGGCGGGCAGCACTGATGGTAGTATTGATTTTTGCCGGCTTGTATTTCGTGTCCGCCGCGGCATGCCTTTTTTTCGTGGATTTTCCCGGTTATATCCGGCGCCATTATTCGTTTGACGGGTACTCCGACAGCATTACGATATTTCTGTTGAGGGATGACGAAGAGCTGCCGCTGCCGACGGATCAGTACTCGGTAAATGCATACGGCGATCATGCGATCCACAGAAACGAGAATTCCTATTCGATGCGCGGCGATTACGGCACATACTTTTATACGCTGTGTTATCAGGGGAAAACCGCTTCGTTCTTTCTGGAAAACGCGAATGATTGGTGGCGCACGATTATTGTTCTGCACATCCGAGGGAACGATTCGCTGATCGAGCAGACGAACTGCATTTTCAATAACAATCCGCCGTTTCTGGAAAAGCAAACTGTCGAATGGAACTGAGCCCCGCCGGGAACCCGGCGGGATTTTCCCATTAAAAATACCCCGCCGTTACACGGCGGGGCGCTTTCGGTCACTCTATTACATCTGCTGACGGCGGGCAGCGAAGCACTCGCTGCAGTAGATCGGACGGTCGTTGCGCGGAATGAACGGCACACGGGTCGGCTTTCCGCACTCGGCGCAGACGGTATCAAACATCTCGCGCTCGCCGCCGGCATTGCGGCTGGCTTTACGGGCGTCGCGGCAGGCTTTGCAGCGGGTCGGTTCGTTCTGGAATCCCTTCTCTGCGTAGAATGCCTGTTCGCCGGCAGTGAATACAAACTCATTGCCGCAGTCCCTGCATACCAGCGTCTTGTCTTCGTACATGGAAATTTCCCCCTATGATGATGGTAAGATGGGCTGTTCAATCATCGGCTGACCTGGTCTTTGCCCCCACACTCGCCGGCTGGAACGTTCGCTCATAAGCGCTATGGCTTCCCACTACTGATTCTCTCGGATTTCTCCGGCCGGACTTACTCCTAAGCCGCACCATGCTCGCCGGCGCTTTGGCCGGTTTACGTGGGTCGTTTTGCCTGCGACTGGCATCGACTTGCAACCACAGACCCGACAATCGACAACCAGTCACTATTATAATACATATGGTAGCTCGTTTCAAGGGGTAAAAAACAAAAATTTTTATTATGAATGCCGGCTGACAGGCATGCTTTCAGTCGTGACCGGGCTCTTTGAAGGATTTGGTTCTCCGCCGCAGGCAGTTCCCGGCGGAAGCTTTCTCCGGATTCCCGCACAGCAGCAGCCGGATCCAGGACAGGCATTCCCGCGCGCGGGCCTTATACCGATGCGAAACCTGCTCCGGGCCGGGCGAAGGAACCGGTTTGACGCGCATATCGCACTTCCGGGCCAGATACAGGGCTCTTCGCATATGGTAATCGCTGGTCACCAGTCTCGCGCTGGCAAGCCCTTCCGCCCGCATGATTTCCCGCGCATTGCGCAGGTTTTCCCCGGTATTGCGCGAGTTCTCGTCCATCCGGATCCGCCCGGGCTCCACGCCGCGCTTCACCAGAAAATCGCGCATGCAGGAGGCTTCGGAGCCGGGTTCCCTTCCCACGATTCCGCCGCAGAGAATAAACGCCGCGCAGCGCTGCCGCCGGTCTTCCTTCAGCGCGGTTTCCAGCCTCCGCTCCAATGTGGTGGACAGCCTTCCGTCCGGATGGACCAGCGCGCCGAGCACAATGACGGCGTCCTTCATGCCATTTTCTCCATAAAAGCGATGATCCCCGCCGCGCGCCCGGTCATCGAGAGGCGTTTGCCCTTTTCCCTCGCGCCCTGTGCCAGGCGGGCCCTGAGCGGCTCGTCCTGCTTCAGGCGATCGATTGCTTCCGCGATCGCGCCCGTATCGTCCGGATCGACCCGAATGCCGTTCGTATGGTCCACCAGGCCGTCGTTGCACGGCAGGTCGCTGGTAATCACCGGAAGGCCGCAGGCCAGCGCTTCGACGATCGCGTTGCAGCAGCCTTCGCTGCGCGTCGGCAGTACAAACGCATCGGCGGCGGTCAGATACAGCGGAATCCGGTTGTGCTCCGCCGTGCCGCAAAACAGGATTCCCGGACAATCCGGCTGTAGCGCGCCCCGCCCGATAAAGAACGACCCCGTGCCGCCAATCCGTCTGATCGCCTCGGCCGCCCTGAGAACGCCCTTGCGCTCGTCGAAGGAACCGACAAACGCGACAATGAAGCCCTCCCGGGGAATGCCCAGCGCTTCCCGGGCTTTTTGCCGGTCCCCCGGATGAAACAGCGCCTCGTCCGCCGCGTTCGGGAATACGCGAATCTTCGACGCGTCCCGCACCAGGCCCAGCCGCACCAGTTCCCGCGCGTTCTCTTCCGATACCGAAACCACACCGGCCAGGGAACGGAGCTGCGCTTCGATGAACCCGTTGTCAAAGGCTTTGTACCGATCCGGGGTCGATTCCCCGTAACCGAGAAACGAAGGAATGCCAAATTCTCTCCCCAGCGCAGCCGCGCAGAGCCCTCCCTGGGCGATGAAGTGCCCGTACAGCGCGTCGGGGCGCCGCTTCATGCCCCGCAGCACCCGTCCGGCTGCCCGGATGAACGATTGAAGGGCGATCATCGGCAAATCGATTCCCATCCGGCGTCTGCCGGAAAGGCCCAGATACCGCGGCCGGTAAACCTCGATCTCCGTGCCGTCCTCCGCTTTCGACAGCGCAAAGACAGGCGGCTTTGCCTTGCGCCGGACGATCGGGCAGGGGGCGATCACGCTGACCCGGACGCCGGTTCTGGCAATGTGGATTGCCAGCTGTTCCACAAACGCGTACGACGGATCTCCGGGCGACGGGTAATCCCGGGAGATGATCGCCAGATGCTCAAGGCGCATATTCGCTTACCGCCTTCTGATATACTTCACAGTACCGCTGATGCAGCAGATCCCAGTCAAACGGCCGGCAGCCGGCGACGCACCGGGCAGACACAGCGCTGTAATCCTCCAGAACCAGGGAGATTTTGTCCGCGATTTCCGCGGGATCGTCCGGATCCACGGCAAACCCCACTTCTCCTTCCGGAAACTGGCCGTCGAAGCCCTGCCCGCGGCTGTAAATGACCGGAAGCCCCTGGGTCATCGCCTCCACATACACCAGGCCGAAGGTTTCAAACCGGCTCGGCATCAGAAACAGATCGCTTTCCCGGTAAAGAGGCAAAAGCTCTTCCATCGGCCGGGGATCCAGCAGCCTGGTATGGGGCATTTGCCGCAGCTGGGAAACCACCGCCGCGTCTTCCTGCCGCCCGACGACGGTAAACTGCGCGGGAATTCCCCGTTCGTTCAGGATCTCAATTGCTTTTGCCGCGTTGGGCAGGTTTTTGCGGTGGAAAATCCGGCCTACGAACAGGATGCGCACCGGATCGTGCACCGCCGTATGCGCGGGGCTGATCCGCTCCAGCCAGAACGGCGCGACGCCGTTCGGTATCACGACGGATTTTTCCAGCATCGCGTCGTAATCCGCCTTCGGCAGGTATTTTCTGAGGCCGTTCCTGCGATAGGTTTCCGAAAGATAGACGATTCTGGACGCGTCCCGGAGAATCCGCCGCATCAGGATCGCCAGATCAGGCCGGTGCGGCAGAACGCCGTTGACATCGCTGTCGCGCACCGCCGCGATAAACGGAACCTTCCATTTCCGGCTCAGCACCCATGCCGGATAGCCCCCGGAAAACAGCGCGTGCGCGTGAATCAGCGACAGGCCCGCAGGATCATACCAGCGTTCGATGTGTTTCAGCACGCCTCTGTACCGCATCAGGAAGAACGGGCGGTTCCAGGCAGGATACGCGCCTTCCATATGCCAGTACGGGCCGTGATCCCTGCCGTCCTCCTGAAGCCCGTACGGCACAGGCGTGAACACCGCAATGTCGTCCCCCGCCTGTGCCTGCCGGTCATAGAGATTCTTATAGAATATGTCATTCCGGTAATTGTTGTTGAGATGCAGTATCCTCATGCGCGGCCTTTCCTTAAGACGCCTTCCGTGCCTCAAACCGTTTCATCCAGCGGAATCAGATCGCCCATATGCTTTTCGAAGGAGCGCGGGCGGAAAACCTCCATGCCGTATCCGTGGAAGAAGGTCATTTCGCCGAAATACACCTTCCCTTTGACCGTATACAGGTCAATGCGGATATGCCGCAGCCCCTGACACAGTTTTTCCGCGACGGACAGCATCTCCTCCAGCTCTTTGGGCCGTTCGATTTCCCGGTCGATATTCGGGTGCCGGTTGAACATATCCTGCTTTACCCAGTTGGTGTCGTAATAATTGCGGGTATGCCGGATGTACCGGTCCGCGTCCACCACGATGTAGGTCGGCCTGCCGTTAAAGCACATGATCTTGTAATCGTACGGCACGTCGCCGGTATCCCCTTCCAGGTACTGTTCAATCAGGATCCGCGGCTTGACGCCGCGGTACGGCCATTCCCTGCTCAGATCAAACCAGTCCCGACGCATCCAGTAGGCAAGGTCTTCCTTCGCCTTTGCGATGTCCAGCTTGCTCTTGTCGCGGTAAATGATGTTGCAGGAGGACCCATGGGTGCATTTGATCACAAACCGGTCCGGCAGATCCTCCCACGGGATCTGCTCCGGCCGGTCCAGTTCGTACAGCGCGGGAATCAGGTACTTCTCCCCCGCCTTTTCCCGGACGTAATCGCGCACCGCGATTTTATCGACGAAGGTGTGGTAGATCTCCTTGCGGTCGTGCAGCTTGATCCACTGAAGCTTGTCGTCGTACAGCTCCGGATTCTTCAGGTTCAGCCTGCGCCCGAGCTTCAGGTAAAACTGCAGCCTGAGAAACGGCTCGTCCTTCATCCAGCGCAGTTTTTCGCGTCTCGCCTCGCGCATCATCCACTTGAAGAGAATTCCACGCAGTTTCTCCGCCGCACCCATCTGTTACGCCTCCAGCGCCTGTATCGCCGCGTCCACGCGCGCGAGCGTCTCGTCCTTGCCCAGCAGATACGCGATTTCGATCGCGCCGCCCGGTGTGGAGGACAGCCCGGAGATCGCGATGCGCAGCGGCCAGAGCGCCTGACCGGTTTTGAATCCGGAGGCGCGAACGCCCTCCATCACCCGGTCGTGAATCTCCGTTTCCTGCCACGGATCGATTCCGGCCAGCACCCCGCGCAGGTATTTCAGTGCCTCCAGCGCCACCTGCGCGTCGCACTTCTGCTTCTTGTTGGTGTACAGCCCGCTGTCGAAAGCCGGCATCGTGTCAAGGAAGGCGATCATATCCGGAATCTGGTTCATAACCGTCACCCTGTTCTGCAGCAGCGAAGCGATCCGCGCGAAATCAAACTTCGCGGGATCCAGCGCCCGGGCGATCCACGGCGCCGCCGTTTCGGCAAACGCTTCCGGCGACAGCTTGCGAATGTACTCCCCGTTGAACCAGCCGAGCTTATCCATGTCGAAAATGGACGGGGACTTGTTCAGCCCTTCCAGGTCAAACTTCTCTTCCAGCTCCGCCAGGGAGAAGAACTCCTGATCGCTGCGCGGGCTCCAGCCCAGCAGCGCGATGAAATTGACGATCGCGTCCCGCAGGTATCCCTGCTCCAGCAGATCCTCAAACGACGGGTCGCCGTATCGCTTGGACAGCTTGCGGACCACGTTCTGGGTCTTGCCGTTTTCGTCCAGAATCGGCTGCCGGGTGACCTTGTCCCGCTTGACATCCTCCCGCATCACCGGCGGCATATGGATATACGTGGGCACCTCCCAGCCGAACGCCTGGTAGAGAAGGTTGTATTTCGGCGCGCTGGACAGGTACTCGGTGCCGCGCATCACATGCGTGATCGCCATCAGATGATCGTCGATCACGTTGGCGAAATTGTATGTCGGCAATCCGTCGCTCTTGATCAGCACGTTGTCGTCCAGTGTCGCGCACTCCACTTCGACATGCCCGAACAGCGCGTCGTCGAAAGAAGCCGTTCCGGTTTCCGGAATGTTCTGGCGAATCACATAAGGCTCCCCGGCCGCCAGCTTCTTTTCCACCTCTTCAGGCGTCAGGCGAAGGCAGTGCTTGTCGTACTTGAACACCTGGCCCTTCTTCTCGGCTTCCTCGCGCAGGCGCTCCAGCCGCTCCCTGGAGCAGAAGCAGTAATAAGCGCCGCCCCTTTTGACCAGTTCCCGCGCGTACTTCGGATACAGATCCCTGCGCTGGGTCTGAATGTACGGGCCGTACTCCCCGCCGATGTCCGGTCCCTCGTCATAGGTCAGCCCTGCCTGCCGCAGCGATTCGTAGATTTTGTCCACCGCGCCCGGCACTTCCCGCACCTGATCGGTGTCCTCGATGCGCAGAATAAACCTGCCGCCGTTCCTGCGCGCATACAGATAGGTATATAATGCCGTGCGCAATCCGCCCAAATGGAGATATCCGGTGGGGCTCGGCGCGAAACGTGTGCGTACCATTGAATCCTTCTCCCTTCGTGAATTCCATTCCGGGGTTCCCCCGGTCTGATTATTGTGCGGCGTCATGAGGGCGCCTCTTCCGGCAGGCACGCTCCCGGCGTGCCCCCGGTCCGCTGTCCCTTATTCCTCCGGGACCGTCAGTTCCACGACGGCTCCGGATTTGACGTAAATCTGATACTGGCTGTCAAGATCGAACCAGCCGCTGGCCTTCGAATGCCGTCCGGTCCGGTTCACAACCAGGATGCCCAGCCGGTACGGACCTTCCTCGTAAGTGGACACGTCGAACACGCATCGGAAATCGGCGCGGTCCAGGTTTTCCCCCGCGTCCCGGTCATGCATGACGCCGCTCCCGCCCGGGAGAACCGTCGCCAAGTAAAACCTGCGCCCCACGCTGCCGCCCCGCGGGGAAATGACCACGTAGATGCTGCTCATTTCCGCGTCGAGATTGTTCAGATAGGCCCAGCCGGTCAGCCAGACCGCGCGGCTGGCATCGGCTGAAGACACTTTGATCTCCTGAATGACCGCTTCCCCCGCCGCGGAGACGTCATTGGGCATCAGCATCTGCGTTTCCTGCCGGGAATAGTATTCGATCGGCAGCGGCGTCGGTTGCGGCGTCGGCGCCGGTGTCGGAAGCGGCGTATATCCCGGAACCGGAGTTGCCGTGGGCTCCGGCGTCGGTTTCGGCGTCGGCGCTTCATAGTTTTCGTCGATCAGCGTCACGCGCAGCTGCGCGTCCTCCGGAATCATCTGCGTATAGTCATACCGGGTCAGCATGCCGAAAAGATAATACAAACCGACTGCCAGCACTGCCGCCGCAATGACAAAAAAAGCGACCGCTGTTCCGCGGTTCCTGAAAAAACCCGGGCTTGTCTTCCTGTCCCGCATGGTGTACACTCCAACGTTCTCAATTCATTTCGCCAAACTCGGCTTTGGCGCGCCGCCGGTTCAGCCTGCGCGCGCAGGATCCTCAAACCGGCCTTCCCTGACGGCCGGCGCGTTTCCCGCAGCCGCCTGTTTCCGATATTATACCACAGCCTTCTCCGTTTTCGTCGCGCATCAATAAAATTAACGCGCTGTACGCTTGCACAGGAGGCCCACCTTGTGTTATACTGACCTTTGTCATTGGGCGGTCCTCTGTCCATATTTGATTTTGGGCACGAACGCTTCAGAGGGAAGGAGGATTCTGTCATGAATGAGATCATCCGTTCAATCGAGAACGCTCAGCTGCGTTCCGATATCCCCGCGTTCAACATCGGCGACACCGTACGCGTGTTCGTAAAGGTCGTCGAAGGAACGCGCGAGCGCCTGCAGGCGTTCGAAGGCGTGGTTATTGCCCGCCGCAACGGCAGCGTACGTGAAACCTTCACCGTACGTCGCGTATCCTATGGCATCGGCGTGGAACGCACGTTCCCGCTGAACAGCCCCCGTTTGGATCGCATCCAGGTGATCCGACACGGCCGCGTGCGCCGCGCTAAGCTTTACTATCTGCGTAAACTCAGCGGCAAAGCCGCAAAGGTCAAGGAGAAAACCTGAACCTGCCAAAGCCGTTCGAAAGAACGGCTTTTCTTTCTGTAACGGATTCTTTCCGGAAGCGCCGTCCGGGCGACCGCGCCTGCAAAGGCCCTTCAGCGGCCGGCCGCGCTTCCTTTCGTCTCTGGAGGAGTTATGTCTGATATCAACTGGTATCCCGGGCACATGGCCCGTTCCCGCCGGCTTCTGGAAGGCCAGCTGCGAAGCGTGGACGCCGTGGTCGAGCTGTGCGACGCCCGTGCACCCGCGTCCACCCGCAACCCGGAGCTGATTCGGATGGCGCCCGGCAAAGCGCGCGTGCTGGTGCTGAACAAAGCGGATCTGGCGGACGACAGCGTCACCGCCCTCTGGCTGCGGCACTACGAAAGCGTGCAGATTCCGGCGGTGAAGTTCAACGCGTCCCGCGGCAAAACCCGCGACGTCCTGGCCGCGATGGAAGCCGCCGCACGCCCGGTTGTCGAACGGATGCGCGATCGCGGCGCGAACAAGACGGTGCGCATGATGGTCATCGGGATTCCGAACGTCGGCAAGAGCTCGCTGATCAACCGTCTGTGCGGAAAGAATATCGCGCAGGCGCAGGACCGGCCGGGCGTCACCCGCGCCAACCGATGGATCAAGGTGTCCCCATATCTGGATCTGCTGGATACCCCGGGCCTGCTGTGGCCCCGCCTGTCCGATCAAAGGGGCGCGCGCACGCTGGCTTATCTGGGTTCGATCCGCGACCAGATCATGGATCAGGAAGCGCTGGCCGGCGAACTGATGCGGGAACTGGCGGGCATCGCGCCGGACGCGCTTCGGGAGCGGTTTCGCCTGGACGGCGACATTTCGCAGGCCACCGGCGGCGCTCTTCTGGAAATGGCCTGCCGCGGACGCGGATGGCTTCTGTCCGGCGGACGGCTGGATACAGGCCGCGGCGCGCAGATCATCCTGGATGAATTCCGTTCCGGCAAAATCGGCCGGATCACGCTGGAAAAACCCGTGCTCTGAATGCCGCCGGGCCTGAATCCGTCCTTATCACGCGCACCCGTTCGGATTCCGGCCGTGAAGAATCCGCGCGGGATTCAGGGAGCGGAGCACCGTCGGGAAAGGGGGAAATCCCATGCCGGTCAGAATCGGCGTATGCGCGCCGCTGGAGCAGATCCTTCTGCTGGAAGGAATGGGGTACGATTACATCGAGGGCAACCTGTCGCAGACCGCGATTATGGACAACCACGCCTTTCGCACGCTGTGCGCGGTGGTGGATCAGTCGCAGATCAAGGCGGAAGTGATGGGGTACATGCTTCCGCGGGAGATCAGCGTCACCGGGCGCGGCGTGAACGCGCAGCTGCTGCACAGTTATCTCGATCTCGCGTTTCGCCGCGCCAAAAGGCTCGGCTGCCGGGTGATCGCGTTTGCCTCTGCCGGTTCCCGTCAGGTGCCTGAGGACTGGCCCTTCGACCGGGCATGGCGGCAGATGACCAACTTCTTCCGTATCGTCGAACGGCATGCCCAGGAACACGATCTGCTGGTCTGCGTGGAGCCGCTCAACCGCGGGGAATGCAACATTCTCCATACCGTGTCCGAGGCGACGCTGCTGTGTTCGCTTTTGCAGCTGGATCACATCCGCGTGCTGGCAAACACCTATCACATGGCGATGGAGCATGAACCCCTTGACAGCCTTGCCTGCGCGGGCGCGCTTCTGGGGCACGTGCACACCGCCAACGCGCTGGGCCGCCTGTTTCCCAAAATCGGCGACGGAGAGGATTACAAAGCCCTGTTCCGCACACTGGACCGGATCGGTTATACCGGCCGCGTCAGTGTGGAAGCCGCCTGGAACGATTTCCGGGAAGACGCGCAGGACGCCTTTTTCTGCCTTGACAGCTCGCGCCATTTTCTCGGCACGCCGTCCGACTGACGCCGCTTCGGCACTGCCGGTTTCCCGATCGTGCCTGCCCGTACGGCCCGCTCTGCCGGAGCGGGCCCTTGTCTTCCGTATGCATGCTTCGCCCGCGGCCATCGCGCGCCGAAATCCATTCGCTTCCCGAACCGAACAACCCGGACTTCTTCCGGACTTCCTGAACCATCGAATCCGGATTTCCCCTTGACATCCTCCATATATTACGATATAATTACATATATTTAGAAAATAATACGGAGGCCGTATGAATAAGAAATGTTTCGGCCGGGTTCTGGCCTGGCTGCTGCTGGCGGCGATGTGCCTGCCGGCGCCCTCGTTCGCCGCGGCGAGCGCCAGCGTTGTGGAGCGGGCTTTTCAGATCATCTCGAAAATGGAGACCGGAACGAATTACACGCTGGCCGGCAACGACACCAACGGCCGGCCGAGCGTCGGAGTGCTGCAGTGGAACGGCTCCCGGGCCGTGTCCCTGCTGCAGGCCATCATCGCGGACGATCCGGCCGGCGCGAAAACGCTGATGGGCAGCGCGCTGTACAAGGAGCTGAACGGGGCGTCCGCGTCGGTCTGGAACCGGCGCACCCTGTCAAAATCGGAGCGAACGCTGCTCGGCAAGCTTCTGGGAAGCAGGCAGGGCATCGCAAGGCAGAAGGAACTGGCGCAAAAGGACATCACCCGCTATATCGAAACCGCGATGGCGCTCGGCATCACCGATCCCAACGCGCTGTGCTACTACGCCGACATCGCGCATCAAACCGGCGTCGGCAAGAAGTATGCGGAATACGCCAAAGGGCTGGCGGGCAGCTACAGGGCGATCACGCTGGATATCCTGTACAAGGCGGCGCTGCACTACGCGACCTTTACCAAATCCCGCCGAACCCGGGTTTACAATATGCTGAAGGAGGACCCGATTCCCGTAAAAACGCCTTCCGCCGATCCGGACGCCGGGGCAAAGCCGAAAAAAATCACGCTCGGCAAAACCGGCACCATCAAGCTCAAAGTCGGTCAGAGCAAGTCCCTCACCGCAAAGGTGTCCCCGTTAAACGCCGATCCCTCCGTCACCTGGACTTCTTCCAAGCCCGCCGTCGCCGCCGTTTCCGAAAGCGGGGAGATCACCGCGCTGGCTCCCGGAAAAACCGTCATTACCGCCAAAACGGTCAACGGCAAAAAAGCTTCGGTTCGGGTGAAGGTCGCCAGGGTGCTCGTCACCGGCGTCACGATTCAGGGCAGCTCCTCCATGCGCAAAGGGAAAACCCAGCAATTGCGATGGGAAATTCTCCCGGCCAACGCCACGAACACGGGCTTGAAGTGGAAATCCTCCGACAGGAAGGTCCTTCGCGTCAACGCGAAAGGGCAGGTGAAGGCCTACCGGAAAGGCAGGGCCGTCATCTCCTGCAAGACCGTGGACGGCTCCGAAATTCGCGCTAAATTCGTCATTACCGTGAACTGATTCTTGCATTCCGCGGTCAAAAGTTGTATGATAATCATAATTACATGCCGGCCTGCTTTCTGATCCAGGAAAGCAGGCGCGCATGCCGAAAACGATTTTTGCGGAGTTGATCGCATGGAAAACGTCAATCTGGAGCCGATTTACATCGTAGGGCACCGCAACCCGGATACCGATTCCATCGTGTCCGCAATGGCCTATGCGGCACTGAAAAACGCGCTGGGCGAACGCCAGTACATCGCGGCGCGGCTGGGCGGCGTCAGCGACGAAACCCATCTGGTCCTCGACAAGTTCGGCTTTCAGCCTCCGCTGCATTTGCACAATATCCGCACGCAGGTGCGGGATCTCAATTACGACGTTCCGCCGGCTGTCAGCAAAGCGGTTACCATCAATCACGCCTGGCAGATATTCCAGAACGAGCACGTGATCGCGCTGCCGGTAACAAATGAAGACGGTTCTTTGCACGGGATGCTTTCCGCCGGGGACATCGCGGCCTATGACATGCAGTCCATAGACGAGCCCCGCGTGGAAGACATTCCGGTTTTCAATCTGCTCAGCGCGCTGGAAGGGCGAATCCTGAACGAATCCTCGGATACGCCGGACACGATTTCCGGGTATGTGCGCATCGCGCTGCCGCAGTCCCGCGAAGGCCTGCTGCCGATGAACGGGGATACGATCCTGCTGGTCGGCGAACAGCCGGAGAAAATGCAGGAAGCGCTGGATAAGGGCATCCGCTGTCTGATCCTGTGCCAGGCGGAGCTTCCGAAGGCGTTCCGGTCCGTAGAATCGAAAACCCTGATTCTCTCCACGCCGTTCGACGCCTACAAGGCTGCCCGGCTGATCTACCAGTCGGTGGAAGTGGAGCGGGTCTGCCGCAGGGACGATCTGGTGGCGTTCCACCTGGACGATTACGTGGACGATGTCCGGGAAACCGTTCTGCAGAGCCGGTACCGCTGTTATCCGGTTCTGGACGAAAACGACCGGGTTGTGGGCACGCTTTCGCGCTATCACCTGCTGCAGCCGCGCCGCAAGCGCGTGGTTCTGGTGGACCACAACGAACTGTCCCAGTCGGTGCCCGGCCTGGACCAGGCCGAAATTCTGGAAATCATCGATCACCACCGCCTGGCGGACGTGCAGACCGGCAACCCGATCTATTTCCGCAACGAGCCGGTGGGCTCCACCGCGACGATCATCGCCACAATGTATCAGGAAAAGGGCCTGATGCCTTCGGAGAAGCTGGCGGGGCTGATTCTGGCGGCAATCGTCTCCGATACCGTTATGTTCAAATCCCCCACCTGCACCCGGCGCGATATCAATATGGCGCATCTGCTCTCGCGCATCGCCGGCATTTCCCCGGAGGAGCTGGGAAAGGAGATCTTCTCGGTGTCCTTCGGCGAAGCCCGATCGCCGAAAGAAATGCTCTTCACGGATTTCAAGGAATTCCACATCGCCGGACACGACCTGGGAATCAGCCAGATCACCACCCTCGATTCCGCGAAGCTGCTGGAGCACAAAGCGGAATTCCTGGCGGAAATGGAAAAGCGCTCCGCGGAAAAACAGTATTCCATGATGCTTCTGATGATCACCGACGTCCTGAAAGAAGGCACCGCGCTGCTGTGCCTGGGCGATGTCGATTCGGTCTCGCAGGCGTTCGCCGTCGAAATCAAGGATCACGAAGCCTTCCTCAAGGGCGTGGTTTCCCGCAAAAAGCAGATTGTTCCGGCACTGTCGCTTTTGTGGGGCTGATGCCGGTTCGCTCCTGACAGGAAGATTCTGAAAGAATCGATTGAAGTGCAGAGGGGTCTCTTATGAACAAGAAGTACCGTTCACAGATTGCCTGGGGAGTCGCGCTGTTTCTGTGCGCCGCGGCCGCGATTGCCTGCTATTTTCTGTTCCTGCGCTGGGAACAGTTCAAACAGGTGCTTTCGAAGCTGTCCTCTGTACTCAGCCCGGTGACCGTCGGCGTCATCATCGCCTTCCTGCTGGATTCCATGGTGCGCACCTTCATCCGGCTGATGAACAAGCTGCCTCCGAAGGGCAATGTGAATTCGAAAAAGCGCCAGAAAGTTGAAAAGGTGTTCTCGATTCTCCTTTCGGAACTGGTGCTCTGCGCCGCGATCTCCCTCGTCATCGGCACTTTGATCCCGCAGATTATCGCCAGCATCCGCACGATCATCGCGAACTTCAACCAGTACATCAGAAACATCGAGGAATGGGCGGAGCCGTTCCTTGAGGAGTATCCGGAATGGGCGGCTCAGTTCGACAACGTGGTCGAACAAACCGGCAAAATGATCAACGATTTCCTGAATAACGACCTGATGAAGCTGATCGGTTCGATCACCAACCAGCTTCTTGAGATCGGCGAGGTGCTGTACAATTTCATCATCGGCATCATCGTTTCCATTTATCTGCTGGCCGGCAAACACCGCCTGCTGGCCATCGGAAAGAAGCTGGTTTACGCGTTTTTCCCGGTGAAGCACGCGAACAGGCTTCTGATCACGCTGCGTCAGGGAAATCACGTGTTCAAGGGCTTCCTGATCGGCAAGCTGCTGGATTCCCTGATCATCGGCGTCCTGTGCTTCATCGGCGTGTCGGTCTTCCGCATCCCGTACGCGCTGCTCATTTCCATGGTGGTCGGCGTCACGAACATTATTCCCTATTTCGGGCCGTTCATCGGCGCGATTCCCTCGCTCCTGCTGGTGCTGATGGTGAATCCCTACAAAGCGCTGATTTTCCTGATCTTCATCGTGATTCTGCAGCAGGTGGACGGCAATGTCATCGGGCCGAAGATCCTGGGCACCTCCATCGGCATCTCCTCTTTGGGAGTCCTGTTCTCGATTCTGGTCGGCGGCGGCCTGTTCGGCCTCACGGGCATGATTCTGGGCGTCCCCGCGTTCACCATCATCTGTTCGCTGCTCCGCCGCCTCAGCAAGCGCCTGCTTACGCGCCAGGGCATGCCGGTGCCGCTGACTGCCTATATGAATTCCGGCGCGGTCGAACCGACGGAGCCGGTGCAGGAACCGTCCGCGGAAAGCGCGGACGACGGTTCCGAATAAGAAAACCGCCGCCCGCCGGAGACGGACGGGCGGCATCGCCGGTATCAGCAAAGGCTGCCCTTTCAGGCAGCCTTTGACTTTTCGGGTTTTCCGCCGGTTACTGGGCTTCCAGCAAAGCGACGGCAGCGTCGGACAGGCGGCTGAGCAGCGCCTGGGTATCTGCCTGCGCGCCGGTCACCGCGTTTACGTACAGCTTGATCTTGGGCTCCGTGCCGCTGGGCCGCACGCAAATCCATCCTCCGTCTTCCAGTTCGTAGTACAGCACATTGGATTTGGGCAGCGTGATGGGTTCGGCTTTGCCGCCCTGAACGCGCTCGCTCTTCTGGTAATCGCGGACAGCCAGCACCTTGACGCCGGCAAATTCCGAAGGCGGATTGTCGCGCAGCGACTGCATGATGTGGCGGCTCTTCTCCAGGCCGTCTTTGCCGGCCAGCGCGAACGAGGTGACCTTGTCGCCGTAGAATCCGTACTCGCCGAACAGCGCCATCAGCGCGTCGTACAGGGTCTTGCCCTGCTTCTTGTACCAGGCAGCGGTTTCCGCGATCAGCAGGCAGGCGTTTACGCCGTCCTTGTCGCGCACGTCGGTGCCGGAGAGGAAGCCGAAGGATTCCTCAAAGCCGAACACAAACGTATGGGAGCCGGTCGTCTCGAATTCGTGAATCTGTTCCGCGATAAACTTGAATCCGGTCAGCACGTCGATCATTTCGACGCCGTAGTGTTTGCAGATCGTACGCGCCATTTCGGTGGATACGATGGATTTGACCGCGGCAGCGTTTTTCGGCAGCTCGCCGCGCTGGGATTTCTGGCTGAGAATGTAGTTCAGCAGCAGACAGCCGATCTGGTTTCCGTTGAGGATGTGCGCCTGTCCCTCGCCGTCCAGCACCGCGATGCCCACGCGGTCGCAGTCCGGGTCGGTGCCGAACACGCAGTCCGCGCCCAGCTCCGCCTGCAGCTTCAGCGCCAGCGTGAACGCCGCGGGATCTTCCGGATTGGGCACGCGAACCGTCGGGAAATTCCCGTCGGGCTTCTCCTGCTCCGGCACGACATAGACCTGGGTGTATCCCAGCTCCCGGAGCACCCTGCGCACCGGAATGTTGCCGGAACCGTGCAGCGGCGTATAGACGATTTTCAGCTGGCTGCCCATTTCCCGAACCAGATCCGGGTTCACCGACAGCTTCTTGACCGCCGCCATGTACGCGTCGTCCACCTCGGCGCCGATGTAAACCAGCAGCCCCTTTTCAATCGCTTCCTTTTCGTCCATGGCCACCGCTTCCTTGAACGGGGTGGCGTCGATCAGCCTGGTGATTTCGCCCGCGCGCTCCGGCGGCATCTGTCCGCCGTCTTCCCAGTACACCTTGTATCCATTGTACTGCGGCGGGTTGTGGCTCGCGGTGATTACGACGCCCGCGATGGTTTTCAGGTGGCGGATCGTGAAGGACAGCACCGGAACCGGACGAAGCGATTCGTACAGATAGGCCTTGACGCCTCGCGCCGCAAGGGTCAGCGCGGTTTCCTTCGCGAATTCCGGGGAGCAGCGCCGGGAATCGTAGGCGATAGCGACGCCCCGCTCCGCCTGCCCGGGCGTTTTCAGGATGTACTGTGCCAGCGCGGCCGTGGCCCGGCGCACGTTGTACGCGTTCATGCGGTTGAGGCCGGCTCCGAGCACGCCGCGCATTCCCGCCGTGCCAAATGCGAGCCCCGTGTAAAAGCGATCCTCAATTTCCTTCTCGTCGCCCGCAATGGACTGAAGCTCGGCAACCGTCGCCGCGTCATCGGCAAAGTCCGTCAGCCACTGCTGATAGGCTTCCTTGTATCCCATAATAAAACCTCCCTCGCGCTTGGGCAGGCTGCCTGCAGCCGCGCATTTTCCGCCGCACCGCCTGCTCCTGTACATCTATTATAACATGTGCATATCTGCTTTGCAAGGAATATGCCGGTTAATCGCGCGGGAAATGGCCGGCAGTAAATACCCAAAGTAACGTCCACAGTGGACGAGGGGGTGGACGTTAGTCCGGGAAACAGAAAAGGGGTAGAATTAAGTCTGGGAAAAAAACAAAGGAGGTTATCCCATGCCAGACTTAAAGAAGAACCCCACCGCTTGCAAGCACCTGACCTTTGAAGACCGCGTTGAAATCCAGGACTGCCTGTATCACGGCGTATCGTTCAAGGCGATCGCCAGACGGATCGGTAAAGATCCAACGACCATCTCCAAGGAAGTCAAGAAGCACAT
>JAFWEY010000197.1 GCA_017512675.1 Clostridia bacterium
CCGGCCGGAAGGAAACGGGCGCGGCCCCCGCCGCCGGCGAATCATCGGCTGTCCGGCAGACATCATCGGCACTTTTCTCCTGAATCGGCACTTTTCTCCTGAAAGGAAGGAACGGGAAATGAAGAAAGTCGTTATTTCACTACTCATCGCCGCTCTCGTTATACCGGCCTGCTTGTCAGGCGCCTTTGCAGGCCTCGCGGAGGACATGGGGTCGTCCGTGGAATGGATCGATCGTTTTGACGCGACACCCCCGTCACGCAGGGACAGGCAGCCTCCGCAAAAGACTCCCCGCCGGCGCGATCCGGACATCTACGAGTTCGTCGACCCCCGTGTGGAGATCGTGATCCGCGATTATCTGGGCCGCCCGAACGGATATATTTATAAGGACGACCTTCTGAGGGTAACGGATCTGTACAACGAAAGCGGGCTCGAGGATGCCGGCATCACCTCGCTGGAGGATTTCCGTTACTGCACGAATCTGAAGACGCTGTGGTTGAAAGACAACCCCGTCAGCGACCTGCGGCCGCTGAAAAAGCTGAAGCTAAAGAAGCTGAACCTCACCTCGACGGATGTATACGACCTGACGCCGATTTCCCGCATGACCAGCCTGACATCGCTGTTCCTGTCGAAGAATCCGCAGATCACCGACCTGTCCGACATCAGCGATCTGTACAACCTGAAATACCTGTACATCAACGGCTGCGGCGTGGAAGATCTCGATGATGTTCTGGATCTGGATCTGGATTACCTTCAGCTTTCGACCTGGATGATCAGCACGCGCCAAATCAATACCTTTCAGCGGCTGCACCCGAACTGCAAAATCAAAAAGTACAATAAGCATTGAGGAAACCCGCTTCCTCTCGCAGGCGAATCGGCAGGGCTGCCCCGGAACAACGGAAATCGATCCGAGGGGCAGCCCTTTTTTCTGTTAAACCCGGAGAATTCCGGCGCCTCATCCCGCGCGGTCGGGCCTTCCTTCATGAGCCCGCAGCGCCGGCGCACCGGAGTTTTCATCGCCGCGTTCCTGCGGCGGAAAAAAGCGGTTGAATTGTCATTCCGTTTCTGCTATCATAAATCAGCGGCAGTCCCTGTCTGCCCGCACTGAACCGGCCCTTTCCAACCGCGAGGCATCGCTGAGCAGCCCATCGAATGCGCGTACGGCGGCAGCCGGGCGGTTTGGATCTCCGCACCCGAAACGACAGAGTCCGGCATGAACATCAACGCCCGGCAGAAAGGACGGTGCCTGTGAACAGGCTCAGCAAATTCTTCAGGCTGGAGGAGCGGGGAACCGACTTCAGGACGGAGATTATGGCGGGAATCATTACGTTCATGACCATGGCGTATATTCTTGCGGTCAACCCGTCCGTTCTTGCGGCCACCGGTATGAGCTTTGAAAAGGTTTTCTCCGCGACGGCCATTGTATCCGCCGTATCCACGCTCGTGATGGGAATCGCCGCCAATCTCCCGTTCGCGCTTTCCGCGGGTATGGGGCTGAACGCGTTCTTCGCATATACGGTGTGTCAGGGATTGGGTTACTCCTGGCGCTGGGCGCTGACTGCGATCCTCTGCGAGGGGATCATCTTCCTCATCCTGACCTTTTTCAACATTCGGGAAGCGATCGTAAATTGCATCCCCGGGTGTCTGAAGAAAGCGATCGGAGCAGGAATCGGTTTTTACATCGCCTTTATCGGCCTTCAGAACGCCGGCATCGTCGTCGGCGGCTCCACGCTGGTGGAACTGAATGAAGCGTGGTTCAAAGGCAGCGCCGGGGTGGCGATGCTCGGCCTGATCGTTACCTCGATCCTTCTTGTGAAAAAGGTCAAAAGCGCCATTCTGATCGGCATGATCTTTACCGCGGTCATCGGAATCCCGTTTGGAGTGACCCGTTATGCCGGAGGAAGGTTTCTGCCGTCTGCGCCGTACTTCTTCCCGTTTGCGTTCGATGAAATCTTCAGAAGCGGGAAATCCGTGTTTGATTTCTTCATCGTGCTTTTCACTTTTCTGTTTGTCGACATGTTTGACACCGTGGGTACGCTGATCGGCTGCGCGGGAAAATCCGGCATCCTTCGGGAGGACGGCTCGATCCCCAACTGCAAGGAAGCGCTTCTGGCTGACGCAATTGGCACGACGGGCGGCGCGATCCTCGGAACATCGACGGTCACGACATTCGTCGAAAGCGCGTCCGGGGTCGCTGCCGGCGGAAGAACCGGCCTGACGGCCGTGACGGCGGCGGTGCTGTTCCTGCTGTCCCTGTTTCTGGAGCCTCTCTTCGCCTCGATCCCCAGTGCTGCAACCGCACCCGCACTCGTTATCGTCGGCGTCATGATGGCCTCACCAATCAAGGAAATCGACTTCAGCGATTTTCGGGAAGCGATTCCCGCGTTTCTGTGCGTTCTGTTCATGGTTTGCGCCTACAGCATTTCGGACGGCATCATGTTCGGCCTCCTGTCCTATGTGATCATCAATGCCCTGACCGGGCGTTCCGAAAGGGTCGAAAAGATGGCCTGGGTTCTCGTGGCGCTGTTCGTGCTCCGGATCGTCACGAAAGCATTGGTTTAGCGCAGCGCCGCACAAATCAGGCGGCGGATCGGCGGACGGGTTTTGCGTCAGGCGTTCCCGCGGATTTCGAAGGTTTCCCGAAGGCGAATCGGGGGATTTCCGGGAAACGGACGGCGCATAATGGCGGAGACGAGCGCGCCCGGTTTGCGATAATCCCCTGCGCACCGCAGGTGCAAGGCCCGCCGTGCCGGCGAACCCGGCGTTGCCGGCCTTCGCCTTCGCGGAAAATCCGGCCCAAAAACACAAAAGAAAACACCGCTCAGTCCGTCCCCGGCAGCTCTTTTCGCCAGCTGACCGTTCCGATTGAGCGGTGTTCCCTTTGCTTCTTTATTTGGCCATCTGTTCCAAATCCACCCAGAGCGCCGGACGCACTGCGCCGAGATCCAGGTCGACGTAATAGTTCTGGAAGGTGCCGTCGGCCAGAATCGTCATGACCGCCTTGCGGCTGGTGCCGGGCGTACGCGTCCACCACCAGCTGCTGCCGTCGGAGATCTCGCTGACGTAGGCCTGCTTGTGTTCGGTAACCGCTGTCGGCATCATGCGGCGATCCTTTTTCTCGGGCAGATACTGTTTGACTTCATTGAAGCTCAGACAGAATACCTTGTCCCTGGTGTCCCACCCGCCGCGCACGCGGTACTGGTAATTGTGCGCGGCTTTCACCGTGGTTTCGGCAATGCACTGCTGTTCGTCTGCGGAGAATGCTTCGTTGAAGAAATAGCCGTTCATCCATCTGCGCAGCGAACAGGTACGCCAGCTGCAGTAGTCCTTCCTGTTGTTGTAGGTCACTGCATCGATGCCCTTCTCGGTCAGCAGCAGCGCCTTGTTGCCGTCGCGGTCCAGCACCTGCCAGGTGAGGGGCTCCTTCCCGTTCTCTACGGCATCGTCCTGCTCGTAAGTGCCGAAGGTAACGATGGCGCCGGCCTGGTATTCACGGTCCAGCGCTACCAGCCTGAGGCGCTCGTCGGAAGCAAGCGCCTGCGCGGCTTCTTCCGATCCCTCCAGGGAAAGCATCAGATCATATGCGCCGTCGCTGTCCCCGTCTTCCAGCATCGCGCTGGCTTTGCGGAACTGGCTGTTTACCGCGCGGTCCGCCGCGTCGCTGTAATCCGAAATCGCCTCGAAGGTCGCCGTCGCTCCGTCGTAATCCGCGTCCGCCAGCTGCGCTTCGGCTTTCTGGTACTGGCTGTCCTTCGCGCGGTCCGCCGCGTCGCTGTAACCGGTGATCGCCTCGAAAGTCGCCGTCGCTTCGTCGTACTTCCCGTCCGCCAGCTGCGCCTCGGCTTTCTGGTACTGGCTGTCCTTCGCGCGGTCCGCCGCGTCGCTGTAATCCGAAATCGCCTCGAAGGTCGCCGTCGCTTCGTCGTGCTTCCCGTCCGCCAGCTGCGCCTCGGCTTTC
>JAFWEY010000198.1 GCA_017512675.1 Clostridia bacterium
TGCGGTATAATCTATCTGCGTTTTATGTTTTTGTTTCACACCAATATCATACAAACGCTGCCAGGTCTGCGCAAGGCCTGGTATCCTTTTTTTCCTCTTCTTTTCATTCAAAGGGGGCTGCCTCTTTTTTGAGACAGCCCCATATTTTGCAAGGGTCCTTTGACCCGGCAGTTCCACGGCGTCAGCTCTTTTTCTTCCGATCAAAGAACGGGGATTTGCCGGTAACTGAAAGGGGTACGGCCATGATGATATCGACGTTTTCATCCATCATCCGCAGAGAAAGAGCGGCTTTTCCCGCAGAGTAGAGAATACGGTTGTCGACCCGGTGATCCGCAGCGGCTCCAACCGCAGAGCCCAGGGCGATTCCCAGATCCATCGGACCGTAAACGCAGTGCCCTCCGGCTTGGGCACATCCCTCGCAGGATCCGTGTCCGCAATAGGCGCAGGGGGAGCCGAGTCCCCGGTATTCCCGTTCCGAACCGATCAGTACGACTGCCTGTGATTTGTCCAGACAATCGGCATCGCGCAGATAAAACGCGATTTCCATTTCATTTCCGAGCCTGCGCAGTTCTTCCGCGAGGCTGTCCTTTTCCTGTCCGGTTACGACCAGCGTATGGATGCAATCGACTCCCCTTGCCTTCGGCGCAGTTCGCGCTGCCGCGCACATCTGAGCCGCCACCTGTAAAACCGCCTGCATCTCCAGTTCTTCTGCCCGGTACGTCATTCAAATCTCCTCCTCTTTTTTATTCATACCATTCCATCTGCTGATTCACGTAATCTCCGATATTGCGCAGCATTTCCATCAGGTAGTAATCCATTTCCCTTCCGGCGGCCTGATTCAGCGCAGCAGAAAAATCCGCGATGGTTCCGTGCTTTCCACAGGCGTTCTCATAATACAGCCGGATTGCCTCCAGGAAAGCATCCTTTCCCGTCACCTGGCGGATTTCGTGCAGCACCGCTGCGCCGCGGCCCTGCATGATCACCCTGTACTCCTCTTCGCTCGCGATCAGCGAGATATCCGAATCCACGCCGATCCCTCCGGGAATGGTCTGGTTCAAAGCGTCAAGGCAGCAATCGTTCAATTCCTTCAAAAAACGATCCTTCCCGTAAACCTCTTCGTAATACAAAAGCGTCATATACGCCGGGATCGCCTCGCCCAACCAGGCCTCCCGCTGAGGATGATTGTTGACCCGGATGGAAAAATACTGCTTCGCCAGTCCGGTGACGATTTCCCGCTCCAGACTTTCCCCGTTTCCGGCGCGGAGGAGATTCCGATCGATGAACACCATCCGGGAATAAACCCTGGTTCCGTCGGGAACGTCGCAGGCAGCAAACGCCGTCGTTTCCCCGGGCGTTTCTCCAATCCAGCCGCGGAACACATTCAGCGCTTTTTTTGCGATCCCGAGCATCCGATCCGCTTCTTCCTGCACCGGAGCACAGGCACGCAGCCCTTCATCCGAAGCAGCAGTGTAGCCGTTTCCTATTACACAGGCAAAGTCCCGCGCTTCCGTCAGAAGAATCCTGACGTTTTTCCGGCCTTCTTCTTCTTCTTCGGACAGCGTTCCGCCGGCGGCGACCGTCATGTTTCCGGGAATGCTGAGCGAGATTTCCATATCCGTTTCATCTGCGTACAGCCATTCGCCCACAGGGCCCGGTTCCATAACATCCGTGGTCTCAAGCGAAGGATCGTACACTCCAAGAACAGGAAAACATCCTGCAAGTCTCCATTCGCTGCCGTTCATTCCCAGAAAACCGGAAGACGCAGGAAGCAGAATATCGTATTCGATCTGAATGCGGCACCGCGCGCCCTCCGGCAAATCCGCAATGACATGAAGCGTGGTCTCTCCCTCTCCGGACACACCCCACAGAGCCTTCCTGCCGTCCACCAGAACAGATGATATGGAGACTCCGCCGAATGAAAAGCCGTTTTCTCCGTACAGCATCGAAACCCGTTTTCCGTCTGACGGCACGGTCGTCCGGCGCCGAAGGCTGTTGGCCGGAATCTGAAACAGGATTTCGCCGATCGGGCCGCCGGTATCGTTGGAAAAGAAAACAGCCTGCGACGCGTGTACGCCGCCGGCTGCTTCTTCCACCGTCAGGGATAACTGAATTCCCGGAGCATTTTCCTCCGCAGATGCGATGGTCATCAACGCGTAGCCGATCGTGGTCGCGATCAGCAGAACGCACAGAATCAGGGCGATCAGCCGAACCATCTTCTGCCTTGGAGACCCGCTTTTCGATGCTTTCATATGTACTCCTTTCCGGACTGAATCAGAACGTCGTGAAGTGATTGAACGGCCAGATCACGTAACGCACCTTGCCGACCAAATCCTCCGCTGCGATCAGGCCGAGGGAATCATCCCGGCTGTCATACGTGGACATGCGGTTGTCTCCCATGACGTAATACCGATTGGGAGAAACCGTTCGCCCTTCGTAGTTCTCGTACGTTCTGAACATATAGCTCTCCAGAAAGCGCTCGCCGTTGATATACGTTTCCCCGTCCTTCACCTCTATGGTCTCCCCGGGAAGGCCGATAATCCTGCGCAGAATCACGCCTTTGTCATCCCGGATCGCGACAATTTCACCGCGCATCGGAGCCTGTTCCCTGTAATCTCCCTTTGTCACCAGAACAAGATCCCCGTCCATCATCGTTTCGTACATCGAATCCCCGGAGACTTTGATTACTTCAAACACGTTGGTACGCAGATACTGACTGATTCCAAACGCAATCACGATTGCCGCGATCCAGAGAAGCAGCGTTACGAATGGATTCCTTCTTTTTTTTCTGCGCACTCCATGACGCCTCTGACCGGAAGGCGCCCTTCTTCTCTGCGCCGATGAACCCGCCGGCCGGTTTCTCTGTGAGGATGCGCTGCGCCGTCTGGCTGAAGAAGACGTTTTTGAGGAGGATCCGCGCTTCTTTGCGGAGCGGACTTCTGGCTCTTCTTCCCATCGGATCGGTTTACTCATCTTCCAAAGCACCTTCTTTTCGTTCGACAATTTTCCTGACTCTTTTTTCGAATACCGGCCTGTCGAGCATCACCACGCGCCCGCAGCCCTTGCATTTGATTTTTACGTCAGCGCCCACCCGCGTGATTTCCCACAGAAGACTTCCGCAGGGATGGGGCTTGCGCATTTGCACGATATCTTCCAGACGAATGTCCATTGTCCCTCACTCTTTTGCCTGCCGGCTTGACGACAGCCCAATTATTATACACAATTCCGGTTAAGCGTCAACAGGAAAAACTATTTTCCAACACAGAAATCCCGAAAAACGCGGTCAATGACCTCTTCCCGCGCGTTTTCTCCCGTGATCTCGCACAGACTGTTCAGCGCGTCCATCAAATCGATCCCGATCACGTCCGCGCTCAGCCCCTGTTCAAGGGACGATAGCGCCTGCTTCAGGCTTTCCGCCGCTTTTTTCGCCAGAAAAATCTGCCGCTCGGTGGTCAAAACCGCTTCCTGAAGCTGCAGCTTCCCGGCCATTTCGGTGAATCTTCCGAGCAGCTCTTCCACTCCTTCGCCTGTCCTGGCGGAAACGACGATCGAAGGAACCCTGTGATTCTGCGGAATCTCGATTTTCTGAGGGAGATCCTCCTTGTTGATCACCAGGATCGTCCTTTGATCGGCGCGGTCGAGAAGTTCCCGATCTTCCCGGGAAAGCTCTTCCGAGCCGTCCACGACGAGGACCTTGATATCCGCTTCCTTTTCCGCTTTTCTGGCGAGATTCACCCCAATTCTTTCGACCGCGTTCTCTGTTTCCCGCTGCCCCGCGGTATCCACAAGCGTGATCGGAATACCGTTTACCTGAAAGCTCTCCCGCAAAAGATCCCTGGTCGTACCGGGATACTCGGTTACAATCGCGCGCTCACAGCCCAGAATTGCGTTCATCAGCGAAGATTTGCCGGTGTTGGGTTTTCCGATCAGCGCGACGGTCAGCCCGTCCCGCAAAAGGCGAAACCTCTCTTCGTTCGATTCCTGCTCCACAGAGGACAGAAGCGATCGGATCTCAGATTTCAGCTGCGAGGCGTCCTTTTCCTCGTCCATTTCCTCCGGAAAATCCATCGCCGCTTCAGTCATCGACAGGATTCCCGTGAGCGCTTCCTTCCACCGTGAAACCTTTGCCGAAACGCCTCCTTCCAGCGCGCGAAGAGCGGAACGCGAAGCTGCCTCGCCGCCGGCGGAAATAAAACTCATCACGGCTTCTGCCTGACTCAGATCGATTCTGCCGTTCAGAAACGCCCGTTTGGTAAACTCACCCGGCTGCGCAGGCCGCGCTCCCGCGGCCAATACCCGTTTCAGGCACCGTTCCGCCGTCAGCACACCGCCGTGGCACTGAATTTCACAGATATCCTCGCGGGTATATGTCTTCGGCGCCGGAAAGAAAACGGCCATGCAATCGTCCAGTCTTTCTCCCGCGTCGCCGGAAACGAACCCGTACTGCAGTCGGCCGGGCAGTATTGCCCCGCTCTTCGGATGAAAGCAACGCTCGAGGATCCTGCGCGCATCCGGACCGCTGACGCGCACGATTGCGATGCCGCCGATTCCTCTTGGCGTGGAAATTGCAGCGATCGTCATGCGTTTACGCGAACCGGCAGGATCAGATAGAGATAGGAATCTCCGCTTACAGGACAGACGACGCACGGGCTTACCGGCGAATTGAACCGCATATAGGCTTCATCGTCCGGCAATACGCGCAGCACGTCTGAAACATACAGAACGTTGAACGCGATCGACAGATCGTCGCCCACCACTTCGACTTCCTGCTTCTCGTAGATTTCACCCGTTTCCGAATTGGAGGTGATCACCAGTTCGTCCGGGGAAATCTGCATTTTCAGCAGATTGTTTTTTCCTTCCCTGGCAATGAGGGAAGCACGTTCCACGCAATGCTGCATGGACTCTCTGCCGATGCAGATCTGCGTTTTGTATACGCTGGGAAGAATTGCGCGATAATTGGTGTACTCCCCGTCAATCAGCGTGGAATAAACCGTCGTTACGCCGAGGGTCATCATCATTTGGGTGCCGCCGATCTGCAGCGTCGCGGTTTTTTCCTCGTCCTCCTCAAGAATCCTGCCGATTTCCTGAACCGCTTTCATCGGAATGATGGCCTTGAGCTGTACGGAGGAATCGGCAATTCTCTGTTTGCTGAGGGCGAGCCGATAGCCGTCCAGACATACGATGCACATTTCCCCTTCGGAGATTTCAAGAAAAGCGCCTGTCAGAACTCTATGGGAGCTTTCCGACGCGATCGCAAAGGAGGTTTGCTGAATCATGTCGTGCAAAACGGACTGGCTCAGTTCCACTGAGTTTTCGGCGCTCAGAATCGGCAGCGGAGGATAGAATCTGGCGTCCTGGCCGGACAGAGTCATTCTGACACTGCCGCTTTTGAGCGAAAGAACGGACTGGCTGTTTACCGCCGCCTTCAGTTCTCCGCTGGGCATTTTCCTGACGATGTCCAAAAACAGGCGTCCCGGAAGTACCACCGCGCCGTTTTCTTCGATTTGTGCGGAAACGCGGGTAACGATGCTCATGTTTCCGTCAGAACAGGTGAGAAGGAGATCGTTATCGCCGGTTTGCAGCAAAACTCCTTCCAGAATGGGCTGGGTGGTTCTTGCGGACAAAACGCGGGTCACAGTGCTCAGCCCGCGCAGAAGATCCTCATTGCTCGTGCGAAATTTCATCAGTGTATTCCTCCGATTGCTCTAGAATAAATGTCGTATCAGTCGCCGTAATGCGGTGGATTCCGTGGAAAACCCCGGATTGTCCGCTGTTTCAGCGGGTTTTTTATAAACAGGACGGGTCGGATAAGCGGCCGATTCGGCGGGAAAACCCGGTTGTTTTCCACATTCCGCATTCCCGTTCGGAACGCTATCCCTCGAGGATGATCCGCCGCAAATCGCCGATCGTTTCCTGCAAATGCGGGTCCGTTTTCAGCAGGGCCTCAATTTTCTTACAGCCGTGCATGATGGTCGTATGATCGCGCCCGCCGAATACGTCGCCCATCCGGGTTGTGGACAGGGAGGTCATTTCCTGGGTAAGATACATTGCGATCTGCCTGGGAACGGCGATTTCCCGGTTCCTCCTTTGGGAAAGCAGGTCTTCTTTGTTCAGGTGATGGTATTCGGCGACAGCTGTCAGGATGATTTCAGGGGTAATGCGCCTGACGTCGCGCACGCTGATGATATTGGAAAGTGATTCCTGTGCGAGCTCAAGCGTGATCGGCTGACGGTCAATGACCGATTTCGCGTTCACCCGGGTGAGACTGCCTTCAAGCTCCCGGATATTCGATTCGACCTTCTCCGCGATGAAATTCAGAACATCATCAGAAACCTGTATGTGCTCGTTTGCCGCTTTTTTGCGCAGTATGGCTACGCGCGTTTCATAATCCGGTTTTTGGATATCGGCAATCAGGCCCCACTCAAAACGGGAAGTCATCCTTTCTTCCAGCGTCGGAATGTCCTTCGGGGGACGGTCGGAGGAGATGATGACCTGTTTTGAGGAGGAATGCAGGTGGTTGAATGTGTGGAAAAACTCTTCCTGGGTCGATGTTTTTCCGGCGATGAACTGAATGTCGTCGATCATCAGTACATCCACGCTGCGGAATTTGTCGCGCATCTGCGCGGTAGTGTTGGTCTGAATCGCGTGAATGACTTCATTGGTGAAGGATTCGCTGGTGGTGTAAAGCAGCTTGCACGTCGGGTCGGAAGCGAGAATATGGTGCCCGATCGCGTGCATCAGGTGCGTTTTCCCGAGACCGACGCCGCCGTACAGAAACAGAGGATTGTACGCGTCTGCGGGCATTTCCGCGACAGCAAGGGACGCGGCATGCGCAAACCGATTGGAATCCCCGACGACGAACGTGTCGAAGGTGTATTTGGGATTCAGCATGTCCTGCACGGTGTTCCTGCCGTCCTGATTGTTCTCAGGTTCCACCGGGATCGGATCGTTCCGATTGACGATAACGATGGTATAGCTGCGTCCGAATGCCTGGCGCACCGCTTCGGTCAGTATCGTCAGATACCGATTCTTTAACACCTGGATGCCGAACGGATCATCCAGCCCGACATACAGGCGATCGCCGTGCATGGCCACGACGCTCAAGGAGCGAAACCATGTATTATAGGCCGGTGCGGACAGGGACTTTTCAAATATGCGAAGCGTTTCGGCCCAGACATCCTTTTCCGTTTCTATAATTCTCTCTTCCATTTCGTTTTCCACCTGAATTATCCACATTTTATCCACAGAACGTGGATGAACAGTCGTTATTGGGGATAAACCCGCTCATATTTTAGCAAATTATTACGCCTTTTTCAAGAGAATCTGTCAATTATGGGACAGAAAAAGTTTTGGCCGCGAAATTGCGCTTCGGTCGGGTTTGAAAACCGACATACAGTGGCTATGGATTTGGAGATTTCCTATTATATGTGCTCCTGATAATCGCAAGTGTTCTTTGGAGAACCGGCTGCGTTGCTGCTGTTTCTGCCGGATCTCCTTGCATTTCAAAAATGTTCGTGTTATCATACCATAGGAAATAATCGGTACGGGAGATGGAATCGGCATTGCTGGATATCGTTTCGGCAGCGGGAGAGATTGCCCGCGAAGCGGGAAAGCTGCTCATCGAAAAGGAAGAGAAACGGGACTACGGAATCAGTGAAAAAGGCACCTCCTATGATTTTGTCACGGAAGCGGATACGGCTTCGCAGAACCTGATCAAAGAAAGGGTGCGGGCTTTGTTTCCCGGGGACAGGGTTATCGGGGAGGAGGACAATCTTTCCGATGCCCAGGTTGTCAGAGAGCTGAAAAACGTTCCGGAAAATCAGCGCA
Source organism: Clostridia bacterium (assembly GCA_017512675.1). Lineage (GTDB taxonomy): Bacteria > Bacillota > Clostridia > Christensenellales > Aristaeellaceae > RGIG5678. The sequence continues at coordinate 7,825 of JAFWEY010000198.1, forward strand.
TATGGCTGGTGGATCCTCTGGATGGAACGCTCAACTTTATCAAGGGGCTCGGCGGTTATGCTGTCTCCATTGCCGTGATACAGGGCGGTGCGACCGTTGCCGGAGCGGTCTATATGCCGCAGGGAGAAGAACTGTATCTGGCGGAACAGGGTGCAGGTGCCAGCCGAAACGGGCAGAGAATACGAACCGCTCATCACAGGGAGCTCAAGGACGCGCTTGCGGCGACGGGGATTCCGGTCAGTCCGATTCATTTGCGGGCGCGTACGGGGATTTGGAACAATGCGGTCGGCCTTGAAGCGCTGAATCTGAGAATGCTGGGATCCGCGGCACGCAGCCAGTGCAAGGTTGCAAGCGGCGGGCTGGATGTTTATTTCGAGTACGGGCCGCATCCCTGGGATCTGGCTGCGGGAATGCTGATGGTTACCGAGGCAGGCGGCAAGGTGAGCCGGCTGGACGGGGGTCCGTTCGATTGGGGATTCGGCGGCGTAATAGAATCGAGCGAAGAGATTCATCAGGCGGTTGTCGAACTGCTGAAGCGGGCAGACCCCGCGATATCGGATTTCTGATTTCAACCGGCGGATGGCGGATTGGGAAGCGCAACGGATGCTGCCGCGGAGATTGGGGTGCTTTTCTGCAGGAGCGGATTCTGAATCGAAAGAGTGATACGGCGTCTGCCATGCGCCGTCCTGGCCCGCTCCGGCTCAACGGGATTTCTCGCTGCAAAAGCGTCATCAGAAAGCGGCACGAAATGGAAGGAACAGCAGAAGACGTCTGCTGTTCCTTTTCGCTGCGATTCCACGAACGGCGCGGACCGAAGATCATCGGTTTTCCCGGAAGGCAAAGAATTTCTGCCCGAAATAATTGAATCCTGTGAACAGCACCTGGCCGGTCAGCAGAGCCGCCCGCTCCGGATCCAGTGGGGTTTCGGGGAGCAGACGTTCCAGAATCCAGCGGGTCAGAGGCCGTGCGACGGAATAGGCCAGGAAGTAGCACACCGCAATGCTCAGCGCGAAACGCCAGAGAGTATCACTGATCTTCCTGCTGCTGTGGAACGAAAACCGTCTGTTCAGAAAATAGCTCAGAATGCTGGTAAAAACAAATGCGGCTGCGCTTGAAAGCCAGTATCCCGCGCCGACGGTCATCAGCCCCTGCATAATCCCCTGTGACAGAACCGTATTGCCGGCGCCGATCAAAAGAAAGGGCAAAAGGCTTTTATCGACGATCTGTTTCATGATTGCTCCGTTTGGGAAAGATCCGGAAGCTCCGGCCAGACGGACGGATGCAGTTCCAGCCGGCTCTGAATAAACGCGCGGGACAAATGCGCTGCTTCCGGCCATTCCGGACGGTCCTCCAGTTTGTCGATGACTTCAAAGCGGGTTTGCGGAACGCGCAGCAGGATGCGGCGGGCGCCGTTGGAAATTCGCCTGCCGGAAGCAGGGCAATTCAGGCAAATTGTACCTCCCCGGGACGGGTCAAAGCGCGCGGGGCCTTCGATCGGTTTCCCGCACCGTCCGCAGGAATCCATGCGGGGAGCCTGACCGATACAGGAGAGCAGGTGCAGTTCAAAAGCCATGGTGACCAGCGCTTCCGGAAGGTTTCCGTATGAGAAGAAGGCCAGGGCACGGAGCGCGGTCAGAAATAGGCGGCGGTTTTCGTCCCCGGGCTGAACGACGGTCAAAAGAAGACGGAGCAGATAGGAGGCGTGAGTCAGCCGTTCATACTGCTCCCGAAGCGGAAAGAAGCTCTCCTGAATGCGGCACTGCGCGACGGAGAGCCTGCCGTGTGTTTCGTGAAGCTCGTATTCTCCGGCACAGAATAGCTCCGTCGCGTTCGTCAGCGGAGAACGCGCTTTCAGGCAGCCCCGCGCAATGGCGTCCAGGCGCCCGTGGTCCGGCGAAAACAGGGTGACCATTCGGTCGTTGTCCCGGTAGGCGGTACGGTGGAGGACAAGCGCGTCCGTGATGATCATTCCTCGTAACCCAGCGTGCGAAGATCGGATGCGCGGTTGCGCCAGTCTTCGCGCACGCGCACCCAGATTTTCAGCATCACGCGCGTTCCCAGCAGGCGTTCGATATCCATGCGGGACTGTTCCCCGATGGTCCGCAGCATGGCGCCGTTTTTGCCGATGATAATGGCTTTGTGCGAGGCTTTCTCGCAGTAGAGATCCGCGTGGATTTCCGTAAGATGGTCGGAAAGCTGCTCAATCCGCATCATCTCGACGCCGACGCCGTGCGGAATCTCTTCGCGCAGGTTGAGAAGCGCTTTTTCCCGAATGATTTCCGCGCAAAGCACGCGCTCCGGCTGATCGGTGATCATGTCATCCGGGAAGTATTTCGGGCCTTCCGGCATCGCGTTCGCGAGCAGTGAAAACAGGATATCCATGTTGTCGCCGCGCTTAGCGGATACGGAAACGATCTGGTCGAAGGAAATGTCGTGCAGTTTGGCCAGCTGCGGCATCAGAACCTCCGGCGTGACGATGTCGATTTTGTTCACCGCCAGGTACTTCGGACAGCGCATCTGCGACAGATCGTTGAGGATCGCCAGATCCCCTTCGCCGATGTGCTGCCCGTCCACGACGGCAAGCACCGCATCCACGCCCTCGCGGGCGTCGTTTGCTGTTTTTACCATGTATTCGCCGAGCCTGGTGCGCGGTTTGTGCAGGCCGGGCGTGTCGACAAATACGATTTGCACGCCGCTTCGGTTCGCGACTCCCAGGATCTTGTTGCGGGTCGTCTGGGGGCGATTCGATACGATGGCCACTTTTTCGCCGACAAAGGCGTTCATGATGCTGGATTTTCCCACGTTCGGGCGGCCCAGTATAGCCACAAAGCCGGATTTGAACACGTTATCCCTCCTGGTGCTGCGATCCGCCGAAGATGGCGTCGATGAAATCGCGCGCCTCGAACGGCTGCAAGTCGTCCAGCTGTTCCCCGACACCGATATAGCGCACCGGAAGACCCAGCTCGCTGCGGATCGCGATGGCGATTCCGCCCTTGGCGGTGCCGTCCAGTTTGGTCAGAATGATCCCGTCGAGATCGGCGACCTCCCTGAAGACCTGGGCCTGCATCAGGCCGTTCTGTCCGGTGGTCGCGTCGATGACAAGCAGCGCCTTCGTGACGGCTTCGGGGTATTCACGGCTCACGATTCTGCTGATCTTTTTCAGCTCTTCCATCAGATGCGCCTTGTTGTGCAGCCGTCCTGCGGTATCGACGATCAGGATATCCGCATGGCGCGCCTTGGCGACCTGAATGCCGTCATAAACGACTGCGGCGGGATCCGCGCCTTCCCCCTGCTTGACGATCGGCACGTCTGCCCGCTCGGCCCACACGGTCAGCTGTTCTGAGGCGGCGGCACGGAAGGTGTCTCCGGCGCACATGACGACGCGCCGCCCCACGGTTTTGAAGCGGGTGGCCAGTTTTCCGATGGAAGTGGTTTTGCCGACGCCGTTTACGCCGATGATCAAAAGCACCATCGGAGACGCCAGCCGCAAGGGCTCAGACCCCATGATTCCGACCAGAATATTCTTCAGCGCGTCGCGGGCGCCTTCTGCGGTGGTGATCCTGTCGCGCTTGCAGCTTTCCCGAAGGCGGTCAACGACCTCGGTGGTGGTTTTCATCCCGACGTCCGCCATGATCAGGATATCTGTCAGCTCGTCGAAATAATCGTCGTCCAGCTGGTGGGTATTGACGGTGAGGGTGTCCATCTTTCCGGCGACGTTTTCCCGGGATCTGAACAGCTTCTCCTTGATTTTATCGAACAGGCCCATACAATCAGCTCCTTAACTCGCAATTGCGTCTTTGAGTCGAATGGACATCAGGCGAGTTACGCCTTTTTCTTCCATCGAAACACCGTAAAGCGCGTCGCATCGTTCCATGGTTCCCTTGCGATGGGTGACCACCACAAACTGAGTATTCCTGGAATACTCCTTCAGGTAATCCGCGTAATTGTCAATGTTCGCGTCGTCCAGCGCGGCTTCGATCTCATCGAGGAAGCAGAAGGGCGTCGGTTTCAGCTTCAGCATCGCAAACAGAATGGCAATGGCGGTGAGAGCGCGCTCTCCGCCGGACAGAAGGGACAGAAGCTGAAGCTTTTTCCCCGGAGGCTGCGCGACAATGTCGATGCCGCAGTTCAGGGCGTCTTTCGGATCGGACAGGCGCAGTTCTGCTTTGCCGCCGCCGAACAGCTTGACGAAGGTTTCCTGGAAGTTGGCGTTCATCTTCGAGAATTCGGCAGAGAATTGCTTTTCCATCTGCCGGACGAGCTCGTCGATGATGCCCTGCAGGTCAAGCTGGGCGCGGATCAAATCGTCGCGCTGGCCGCTGAGCTCGGTGTAGCGCGCGTTGGTTTCCCGGTATTCGTCGACGGCAGCGACGTTGACGGAACCCATGGCTTTGATCTGCTTGCGGATTTCGGCAATGCGCTTTTCGGAATCCGTCAGTTTGAAGGATTCGTCCCGAAGCGGCAGCGCGGTTTCATAGGTGAGCTCATAGTCTTCAAAGATCCGGTTCGTCATCTGGGTGAGATCGCTTTCGATGCGCCCGAGATGCACTTCGCTGCGATGCGCCCTGTCCGTGAAATCGTCGCTGCGTTTGCGCAGGTCGTCCAGTGCCTCGCCGATCTCGCGAAGCTCCTGCTGGGTTTGCGTGCGCTCAGAATCGATCCTGTCAAAAGCCGACCGGCTTTGAACCAGCTCTTCCTTGACGCTTTTCCAGGCGTTTTCTTCTTCCGCCAATTGCGTTTGCGATTGGGAAAGACGCTCCTGACAGGCTTTCAGATCGTTTTCGTTGTCTGCCAGAAGCCTGGTCATGTCTTCAGTCTGCGTCAGAAGGCGATCGCGTTCCGATACCAAAGCGGCAAGATCCCGCTGTTTTGCGGTCAGAGAGACGCGGGCATCGTTTTCTTCGTTCTGCGCGCTCTGCGCTGCCTGCTGCAGCGTGACAATGGATTTTTGAATCCCGGCAAGCTCCTTCTGGCTGGATTCGTGCTTTCCGCTTTCGGTATTCTGCTGCTTGGTCAGTTCGCGCAGCGCCTGTTCTGTTTCTTCCGCCTGCGCGGAGAGCTGCGCGCGCGCGCTTTCGATACGGGCAGCCCTGTCCTGGTACGCGTCCCATTCGTTCCGGGACGCCGCGACATGAGCTTCTTCCCGGGCGCAGGCGATTTCCTGCTGATGAAGCTGATCGAACAGGGAAGCGCGGGTCTGCTTGAGCTCAGCGCGTTCCTGCTCCAGCGCCGCCAGCTCCTGTTTTGCCTGCTGGAGCGCCGCCTCGATTTCAGCCAGTGCTTTCGTATGCTCATCGATTTCCCGTTCCCGGGAAAGAAGGCTGGTCATCCGGGACTGCACGCTTCCGCCGGTCATGGAACCGCCGGGATTCATAACGTCCCCTTCGAGCGTGACCAGGCGAAACGCATAGCGGCCTGCGCGCATGATTCGGATTCCGGTATCCAGGTTTTCCGCGATCACGGTCCGTCCCAGCAGGTTTTCCACAACGCCGCGGTAAACCGGATCGTAATCGATCAGATCGCTTGCCAGTCCGACGCATCCGGGCATTTTCAGCAAGCCGCGCTCTTCCTGCGTCAGAGTTCTGCCGTGCACAGCGGACAGCGGGAGAAATGTAGCGCGGCCCATGCGGTTCTTTCGCAGATAATCGATCATGCGGCTGGCGTCTTCTTCGCGGTCGACGATGATATTCTGCAGCGAACTGCCAAGGCTCATTTCGATTGCGCGCTCCAGGCGCTGCGGCACGCGGATCACATTGGCAACCACCCCGTGCACGTTGGCGCCGCCCGATTGCCGGGCAAATTTCAGAACGTTGCGCACAGAAAACTGATAGCCTTCGTAATCCCGCTGCATTTCCCTGAGAACGCGCAGCCGGGAGGCCTTGTCCTGCTGGTCCGCGGAAAGGTGCGTGATCCGTTCCGACAGCTCGGCGGTTTTTTCGCCGAACTCGCGAACCCGCAAAACGGCTCTGGCAGACAGCGCGTCCAATTCTTCCTTGCGCAGCCGCTCGCGCGCAAGGTTCTGCTGAGCGTTTTCGAGAGCGTTCCTGAGCTCCTGCGCCTTGTCTGCGTCCACGGCTTCGTCGCTTTCCAGCGCTTCGGCGCGCTGCTTCAGCCCTTCTCGCATCGCTTCCAGCCGGGCCTGCTCCGAACGCACATCGCCCAGCCGGTTGATTTGATCGATAACGGCAGTTTTCAGTTCTTCCGAGCGCGCCTGAGCCTGCGACAGGTCACGTTCCGCCGTTTCGCGCCTGACAGCGAGTTCGTTCAGCCGGATTTCCTCGCTTCTGACGGTTTCCGTATCGGATTGAATCTGTGCGTTCAGGCTGTCAATGCGCTGTCTGACACCTGTGCGCCCGCTTTTTGCCGCGCTGAGCGCCTCTTCAAGCCGTTCTCTTTCCCGCAGATCCGCGGAGATTCTTTCCCGCAATACGGAAAGGCTGCCTTCTTTCGATTCTGTCTCCTGGATAAACGCCTGAACCTGCTCCCGCGCCCGCGCCGTTTCCGCTTCCAGGGAGGACAGTGCGGATTGGCGGGATTCCCTTCGTTCTGTCAGCTTCGTCTGCTCTTCGTTTGTTTCGTTCAGGGCCTGAAGCATTTCCTCCATTTGCGCGCGAAGTTCGCCGATGCGCTGATTGAAGCGCTCGCTGCGAATCAGAAACGTGTTGATTTCCAGCGTTTTGAGTTCTTCGCGCAGCTGAAGGTATTCCCTGGCGGCTTCGCTCTGCAGCCGGAGCGGTTCGATCCGGGATTCCAGTTCGGACAGGATGTCTTCCACGCGGGTCAGATTCTGGCGCGTATTCTCCAGCCTGCGTTCGGCATCGTTCCTGCGAACCTTGTATTTCATGATGCCGGCGGCTTCTTCGAAAACGAGGCGCCTGTCTTCGGATTTTGCGGAGAGGATTTCGTCAATGCGGCCCTGGCCGATCAGGGAGTAGCCTTCCTTTCCGATTCCCGTATCCCGGAACAGGTCCACCACGTCCCTGAGCCGGCAGGGAGCTTTGTTGATCTGGTATTCGCTTTCTCCGCTTCTGTAAACCCGGCGCGTAATGGCGACTTCGGAAAAATCGATGGGCAGCGCCCTGTCCTCGTTTTCGAACAGAAGGGTCACTTCACAATAGGACAGGCGGCGCCGCTTTTCGGTTCCGTTGAAAATCACGTCCTCCATTTTGGTGCCGCGAAGCAGGCGGGCGCTTTGCTCGCCCAATACCCAGCGAACCGCGTCGGAAATATTGCTTTTCCCGCAGCCGTTCGGCCCTACAATGCCGGTGATTCCGTTTTCGAAAACAACCTGTGTTTTTTCAGCAAAGGATTTGAACCCGTAAACTTCGAGCTTTTTCAATCGCAAGGGGCGTGATCCTCCCCGTTGTTCAATTCCAGATGCGCAAGCGCGTCGCGCGCCGCTTCCTGCTGCGCGCGCTGCTTGCTTCCGCTTTTGCCGCGGCCGAGCTCGGTTCCGTTCACGCAAACGCGGAACGAAAACGACGGGCAGTGTGCCGGGCCTTCCTCGGCAAGCAATTCGTATTCCGGAACGCGGCCGGTTCTTTGCAGAATTTCCTGAAGCCTGGTTTTGGAATCCAGCGTCTCGATTTCCATATCCTTGCGGAACAGGGACTCCCAGAGCGAGGAGATCAGCTGAAACGCCGCTTCAAACCCGCCGTCCAGATAAATCGCGCCCAAAACGGCTTCCATTACGTCGCACAGGATGGAAGACCGGCTTCTGCCGCCGCTGTGCTCTTCGCCCGGCGACAGGCGAATATAGGCGCCGAGGTCAATTGTCCGCGCCACGTCGCTGACGGTTTCTTCCCGCACCAGCTCTGCCCGGGTTCGGGTCAGCCTGCCTTCGGGCCAGGAAGGAAACCGGGTATAGAGAATCCGGCTGATGGTCAGCTCCAAAACCGCGTCGCCCAGAAATTCCAGCCGCTGATAGTGCGCGACATGATGATCGCCGGCGTAGGACGGATGCGTGAGCGCGGTCAGCAAAAACAAGCCATCCCGGAACGCATATCCGAGACGGCGTTCCAGATCCGCCTGTGGGAGAGGATAGGAATTCATGAAATCAGCCTTTGTGTTCTTCGAGATAGTTGACGATGTCCCCGACGGTATGGATGGAAGTTAGCACATCGTCTTCGACGACGAGGTCGAACTCGCTTTCCATATCCATCACGAGGATCATCAGATTGGCGGAATCCGCTCCGAGATCCTCCAGAAGACGGGACTCCATTTTGACATCTGCCTTATTGACGGGCAGCTGCTGGCAAATCAAATCCACAACCTTGTCAAACATTGTCTTTTCACTCCTGTTGTTGGTCTTTCAGTATTTGCGCCATGCCTTCCTCGATTCGGGCGGGGACCTGGCCGTCCACAGTGCGCAGCGCGAGGGAAATCGCGTTGTCGATGGTCATCGCCCTGGCGTTGCCGTGCGCTTTGACAACGGTGCCCCGGATGCCGAGCAGCGGGGATCCGCCCACCTCATCGGCGTTCAGCCGCGCTTTGAAACGCTTCAGCGCGGGCTTCAGCAGCAGCGCCCCGATTTTGCCCCGCGTGGAAGCGAGCATTTCATCCTTCAGAACGCCGGCCAGCGAAGAAGCCATGCCTTCGGTGTATTTCAAAAGCAGGTTTCCGTCGAACCCGTCGCAGACGACGACGTCGCAGGCGCCGTCCGGAATATCCCGGGCTTCGATGTTGCCTCCGAAACGGAACACGTTCTGGGAATGCATCAACTGCCAGGTTTCCTTTGCCAGGCGGTTTCCCTTTTCCGCTTCCAGGCCGATGTTTGCAAGACGCACGTCAGGGGACTTCACGCCCAGCACCTTTTCCATATAAACGGAACCCATCAGCGCAAACTGAAGCAGGTACTTGCTTTGGCAGTCGACGTTGGCGCCGCAGTCCAGAAGCAGGAACGGCTTTTTTCGGCCGGGGATCAGCACGTTCAGCGCGGGCCGGTCGATACCGCGAATCCTTCCGATCAGCATGATGCCGCCCGCCAGTACGGCGCCTGTGGAACCAGCGGAGACGCAGGCCTCGGCGCGTCCCTCTTTGACAGCCATCATCGCCCTGACAAGAGATGAGTCTTTTTTGCGGCGCACGGCCAGCATCGGCGATTCGTCCATCGTGATCGTTTCAGACGCGGGCTCGATCAAAAGCCGGTCTTTGACGTCACCGGCTTCGGCGATCAGGGAGCGAAGCTTTTCCTCCGGGCCGCACAGCAGCACCGTCAAATCCTGCCTTTTGCGAAGGGCCTGAACGGAGCCTTCGACAATCGCTTCCGGCGCGTTATCGCCGCCCATTGCGTCCAATGCGACAATTCTCTGTTGCATACACATCTCTCCGAAGAATCGATCCAACCCAGTATAGACGTTTCGCGGGCAAAACACAACGATATGAGCGTTAAAGAAACGCTATAACCGCTGGAATGCTTTCATAATTATATCCGCTACCGCGAAATCCTTGGGGAAGGCCTGAACCACCGCCGATTCCTTCATCAGCGTATTGATGATATCGATATCGATGACGGAAAGAATCATCGGAAGAACGGCGATCAGCAGCGCTGCGATCACGGCGCCGCGGGCAAGGCCGAACACGCCGCCCAGGAGCCAGTCAAAATGCTTCAGCAGAGGGAAATGGAACACGTTGTTCAGCAGGTTTACCACCAGAAGCAGAACGACGTACGCCACGAGGAACAGCACCAGGAAAGAGACGACGTTTACAGCGGAACTGATGACGGTCTGATTCAGGTAATCGCTCAGCTTGACGAAGCCCAGATTCGAAAACCGGAAGTTGCTGACGTTGGTCTGAAACGCGTTCACCATCGCGGAAGGAAGGCTTGAAAGCTCTCTGACCGCCTGTTCCAGCAGCCTGCCGCCGGCGGCGTTGGCAGCTTCGACCGTGGTATCCGCCAGGCCGACGGTTTTGAACATGGAGGACGCGTCGAGGTAATACGTGATAACGTTCATCAGCGAGGTGTTGCCCTGGATCGCTGCGGCGAGCTGAGGATACAGAGACTGCGCGCCGAAGAAAGCCGCGGCGAAGCCGACGGTCGCCAGAAGCGATGCGAGGAACCCCTTGTACATGCCCGATATCACCGATACGGCCAGAATTACGAGCAATACGATATCGAGTATATTCAGTGACATATTCTCCCTCCCTGTATTGGTTTTATGCGAGTCTGATCATATAGACGCTTCCCCCGGAAGAAGCGATCACCACGCGCGAGTCCGTGATCCCGAGAACGCTGTCAATGTAAACGGGCAGCGCGTACGTGGTGGGAAGCGTATCGCCGGGCCGGCAAACCGATACGTACTGGCTGTTGAAAGCATAGGCGTTGTCCCCGCCGACGACAACCCGGTTTGCCTTGTACGGCAAGTGCACGGTAAAGTCCTGCTGCGACTGGATCAGGCGCACGTCGGTGATGGATGCGGTGCCGTCGGACTGGTCCATCGGCACGAAGGCCATCAGCGGGTTGACGGTGTCGTCGTTCATCGCGGTGAGGTACCAGCCGTACACCAGCATCCGGTTGTCGGATATTTCCTTGCCGGTATAGTCAAAATCCTTGATGTGCGTCGTGCCGACGGCGCGAATCTTGGAGGACTGGAAAACGACCTCATACAGCACCTGCTGTGTATCCTGTATGGTGCCGGCAAGCATTTTTCCGGGCCTGTACGTGCTGATTGCACAGACGGGAATCGTGCCTTCGGTATCCAGCGTCATGACCCAGAAAAGGGAATCGTTGCTGAAGAATCCGAAATCCAGCACGGTAAGGTCCTTAAGATCGATCTCATCCACACGCCGGCCGCCGCTTTCCATCAGATAGATCACGCTGTTGTGTTCTTCCCCCACCTGAACCGCAGCGTACTTCAGGCCGATGCACGCGTCCAGAATCGTTTCGTTCATATTGCCGCTGTACAGTATCTTTCCGTCTTCCGAGGTCAGAAAGGTTACCATGGTGCCGCTCCACGAACACACGCCGCCGCTGTCGACCGAAAAACCTGCGCCGGTGCCGGCTGCATAGCTCCAGATCTGCTGGGCGTTATCGTTCAGCGCGTGCAGCGTGGTGCCGTCATAATACAGCATGCCGTTTCCGAGAACCTGAACTTCCTGGCCGGCGAGCGCCGAGGTTCGGGTGGCGGAAGCGAGCGCGCCCGGATTGCGTGAGGTTATTCTGTTGGCGGCCCAGATCGCGCCGCCGACGAGAATGGCGACAAGGGCAACGGCAACCGGCCAGGGAAGTTTTCCGGTGCTTTTTTCCATCCTGACTCCTGTACTCGGGCGGTTGAGCTGATTCAGCCGCCCGAACGCGTATTCAACAAAATCTCCCTTCATTATAACGGATGAGAGTCCTTCATGCAATCCCAAATTTGTAGATTTTCAGCGCCCGGACCGGAATTCGGGGAATTCGAGGGAATGTTTCACGTGAAACATCCCGCCGCAAATCAACTGTTTCACGTGAAACACTTTCGGCGAGAACGGCGTCTAACACTCTGAATCCAATGGCAGGGTACAATTCTGGACAGGGGGAATACGATGAAAAGATGCTTTGCCTTGATGCTCAGCCTTTTGCTGACAGCCGCATCGATTGTGACCTGCGCTCTTGCGGAGGCCGTGCCGGCGCAGCAGTCACAGCCGCTGAAGGCCGGTGATGTGCTGTACGGGTTCCGGGTGCTGACCGTTCGGCCTTTCGATCTTTTCCATGCGAACGTCGTACACATGGAGCATGAAAAAACGGGAGCCCAGCTTCTGTTCTTTGACTGCGAAGACACGAACCGGGCTTTTTCGATTGCGTTCAATACGCCGACAACGGACGACAAGGGGCTTCCGCACGTGTTCGAACACAGCGCGCTGAGCGGTTCGGATAAGTATCCGGATCCGAACCTTGTGTTTTCGATGATGTACGGAACCTATACGACATACATGAACGCCGGCACCTACCAGACGATGACGGTCTATCCGAATTCATCGCTGTCCGAGGAACAGCTGATGGTGAACATGGATGTCTACCTTTCCGGCGTCTTTCATCCGGTTCTGCTTCGGGATGAGCGTGCGATGATGCGGGAAGCCTGCCGATACGAACTGAACAGCGAAGAGGACGACATCGCGCTGACCGGAACGGTTTACAGCGAGATGCTCGGAGCGGTGGATCTGGACCGCATGGCATCGTACAATCTCAATCGGCTTCTGTATCCGGGAAGCTTCGCAGCCAGCGAATCCGGCGGCCTGCCGGACGCGATCGAGACCATGACGCATCAGGATCTGCTGGATTTCCATCAGAAATGGTATACGCCCTCCAATGCGCTGATCGTGCTGTACGGGGATCTCGAAATCGGAAGATTTCTCGAACGGCTGGACACGGATTATCTGTCGGAATACGACAGGGTTCCGGTCGATCTGACCGACGCGGGTTACAAACCGGTTTCCGGGCAAAAAGAAGGCCATTACACGTTCCCCGCGTCAGCGGACGCGCCGCGGGAAAGCCGCGTTCTGTACGCGGTACCGCTCTTTGACAGCTATTCGACGGAAGACCTTGAAGTGCTGAGCATTGCGCTGGACCTGCTCAACCGGGAAGACCGGTATCTGGATACGGAACTGCGCAACAGGCTCCCCGGGGCCAATGTATCCGTTTCGCTGAATATGCTTGCGCCGGATCCGGCGGTGGTGTTCAAAGCGACGGGAGTCGCCGAAGAACAGGCGGATCTGTTCAGGCAGATTGTCGACGAGGCCATCGCTTATACGCTCGAAAACGGATTCAGCCCCGAGGATATCGCTGCGGATGTGGCTTCTTTGCGCTATGAAACCGCAGAAATTGCAGAAGAATCCTACGGAATCAGCATGGCGAGAGCGGCGAGCTATTACTGGGCGGCTGCCCGGGATCCGCTGGCGGTTCTGGATCTCTATCAGGTGATCGAAAACCTGGAGGATTACGAGGCTGCAGGGGCGTTCGACGCAGCATTCCGCCGCGCGTTTTCGCAGACGCAGGCTTCGGTTTTCGCCGTGACGACCGCGGAGCCGGGGAAACAGGAACAGCAGGAAGCGGAGCGCGCCCAGCGGCTGCGGGAAATGAAGGAATCGATGTCCGGGGAGGAGATTCAGGCGCTGATCCAAAAAACGGCAGACTATAACGCCTGGACCGAGGAAAACGCGCAGAATTCGATGCTTTCCCAGGTCACCGCGGTGGATGCGCAGACCCTGCCCGAAGAAGTGATGGAAGCGGAAGCGGCGGATGAGCGGATTGACGGAGTCCGGGTTGTCACTTCGAGCGTGGAAGATACAGATCTTATTGATATCGCGCTGTACCTCGACGCGTCCGGCGTGCCGGCTGAACAGCTGGAACGATACATGCTTCTGACGGATCTTCTGGGCGGAATGCCCACAGAGCACTATGACCGCGCGCAGCTTGCCAATCAAATGCAGATCTATGCCAGCGGCCTTTCTTTCAGCGCGACCACGGTTCTCAACGAAGAAACGGACGAGTGGCATCCGTGGTTTGTCATTTCCTGGAAGACCTTCGATGACTGTCTGGACGAATCCTTTGCGCTGGTTCGGGAGATCCTCGGTTCGACCGACCTGCGGGACGCGCAATACCTGCGCAGCCGCAACGCGGCCAAGGAGGATGATTTCCGCCTCAGCTGGCAGAATTCGCCGCATTCGCTGGCGTTCAATTATGCCCGGGCGGCTTCCCGCGAGGAAAGCGCGTATCGCTTCCGCCTTCGGATGACGCCGTTCGCAAACTATCTCGCTTCCTTCGAAGGGATGGATGACGGCGCTGTCCTGGCCGAATGCGATGCGATGACGGCAGTGCTGGACCTGCTCAAAAACAGAGACGGAGCGATGATCGCGCTTTCGGGCAGCGCGGCGGGCATCGAACCGGCCAGGGAGCGGGCGCTGGAGCTGTTGGCGGATTTCGGAGAATCGGAGAGGGAGACGGCGGATTATTCCGGGATTCTCCACCCGTTTGAAGGCAATATCGCCATCGCGATGGATACGGGCGTGCAGTACAACCTGGAGTACCTTCCGTTCGACGAACTCGGGATCGGGTACAGCGGAAAACTGGATGCGTTCACCAACATGGCGTCAGACTTGGTGCTGATTCCGACGCTGCGCTTCCAGAACAGCGTCTACAGCGTTATGAGCGCGGTAACGGAAACGGACGCATATGTGCTGACGTATCGCGATCCGATGCTGAAGAAGACATTCGGGGAACTGTTTCCCGCAATCGGCGGGCAGGTTCAGGAACAGGCAGAAGGCATCGGGCAGCAGGATCTGAACGGATACATCACATCGGCCTATCAGTCTCTGGCGGCGCCGGTCGGCCCGCTCACGCGGGCGCGAACGGCCGTCGCGGATGTGCTGAGGGCGCGGAACAGCTTTGAAAAGAAGCGCGCCGGCATGGAAGCGCTGAAGGCGTTTGTGCCGGAGGACGTTGCGGAATACGCCGGGATATTCGACCGGCTCTCCGGGGACGGCCTGAAGGTATCTGTCGCTTCTCCCGCGCAGATCGAGGAAAACAGGGAGCTGTTTGAAACGGTGGAAACGTATTTCAACGAGTGACGCGTTCGCCGTGACAGGGATTCGCTCTGCTGCGGCTTTCCGCTGAAACAGAAAACACGACAGGGGCTGTCTCAAAACAGAGGCAGCCCCTGTCGCTGCCCCTGCGGATCGGCGGGCAAGGAGCTTGCGTCTTTGCCCGGCTCCGGGTTTCCGGGCAGTGGGCATACGGCCCGGCCTGCGTATTTTCGCGTCCGGCGCTATTGCCGTGTTCTGTGAAATGTGATAGAATACCGGGCGAGGTGATAGTATGCAGAATCTGATGATTCAGATGATATTGATGGCCGAAAGAATCCGGGCGCTGGCGCCTTTTGCGGCTGTGCTGGTGCTGATTATGGTGGTCGGCTGGTGGGGAATCTTCCGGAAAGCAGGATACCGCCCCTGGCTTTCCGTTATCAGTCCGATCAATCTCGGCGTGTTGCATCGCATTGCCTGGCAGCAGCTGTGGGAGTTTCCCGTATTTATTGTCTGCGCGGTCGGCGGAGGCCTGCTTCTTTATACGTTCGGGCTGGCGTCGCGTTCGCCGGATATCCAGGCGCGGATGGTCTGCATGGGCATCGGCGCCGTATTGCTGGCGGCGGCGCTGGTGCTGGATCTGATCACGCATGTGCGGCTCGCGCGGCGTTTTGGAAAAAGCGGCGCGTTCGCGCTGGGCCTCGTGCTGCTGCGCCCTGTGTTTACCGTCCTATTGGGGTTTGACGGGAGCCGGCTTGGGAAGTAATGCCGTTCAAAAGCGCAAACAGAGTTTGCAGGAGATGAAAGCAATATGGATACCGGATTGAAGAACGCGCTGAAAACCGTCCAGGGCACGCTTGCGATTGCGGAAAAATATCAGCATGCATGCCATGTGCTTACCTTTGATCAGGAGACGATCTGTCCGCCCGAGAGCATTGAAGAGCAGGGTGAGGTGACGGCGTTTCTTGAAGACAAAGCCTATCGGCTTCGGAAGAGGAAGAGGTTCATCGCGGCGGCGCAGACGCTGTATGAAGGCAGGGAACAGCTTGACGAGAGGGACAGGATTCTCGCGGAGAGCCTGCACCGCGAGTATCTGCGCACAAAAAACGTTACGCCGGCGATCAATCACCATTTTTCGCTGGTGTACAACCGCGCGTTTGTCGCGTGGCTGAAGGCGAAAAAGAACGACGATTTCGCGATGTTCGCGCCGGCTCTTCAGGAAGTGCTGGCGGCCGAGAAGAAAAAGATTGCGCTGATGGAGGAAGCGCTTCCCGATCCCTATGACAATCTGCTGGGGATTTATGAGCGCGGAATGACCGTAAAGACGCTGGATGCGGCGTTCGGGGCCTGCAAAGAACGGCTGATTCCTCTGCTGAAGGAGATCGTCAGGAGCAAAAAGGTCATCCGAACGGAGTTTCTGTCCCGGCCGGTCACCGATGACCAGCAGCGGCGGATGGCGCAGGCTCTCCTGGAAATCATGGGCTTTGACTTTTCCCGCGGCGCGTTTTCCACCACAGAGCATCCGTTTACCGACAGCATGGGGCGCAACGACACCCGGGTGACCACGCATTATCACCCGACCCAGTTTCTGTCCAGCGTCTATTCGGTGATTCACGAAGGCGGACACGCGCTGTTCGAGCAAATGTACCCCCGGGAAGACTACGATCACCACATCAACGACCAGATGACCATGGGACAGCACGAATCGGTTTCCCGGTTTTACGAGAACCGCATCGGGAGGTCGCGGGAGTTCATCGATTTGATCTGGCCGGTGGCGCGCGGCATTTTTCCGGACGTGCTGAAGGACGTTACGCCGCAAGAACTTTATCGGGCGGTGAATGTGGTTAGTCCCTCGCTGATCCGCACGGAAGCGGATGAATTCACCTATACCTTTCACATCATCATCCGGTATGAAATCGAACGGGCGCTTCTGTCGGGAAATCTGTGCGTCGGCGAGCTCCCGAACGTCTGGAGCGACCTGTACGATCGATATCTGGGCGTGCGTCCCGACAGGGCGGCAGACGGTGTTTTGCAGGATGTTCACTGGACTGGGGGGTTCGGGTATTTTCCCGCTTACGCGCTGGGCAATATGTACAACGCGATGTATACCCGGCGCATGTCGGAGGAATTCAGCCTGGAAGACGCCGTTGGCCGGGGAGATTTTTCCCGAATCAACGGATGGATGCGGGAACATGTGTTCCAAAAGGCCAATCGGCTGGATGCCGCACAGTGGATTCGGGAGATTACCGGCCGGGGAATGACGCCGCAGGATTTTCTTGATTACCTGGAGAAAAAATACTGCGAACTGTACGGTTTATAACAGGACGATGCCAATCCGCCGGGACGGAGAACGCGGCGGTTCAGGCGCCGGGTGATTTCGATGCCCGAACCGCCGCTTGCGGCCGGAGCGGGGAGCGCCTGACGTCCCGCGGCGAAGCGGCAATCAAGCGGCGCTGTCGGCATGAGGATCGATTTTTGACGGGATATGCGGCGGCATACGGGCCGGGAAAACAATGACTGGAGCAAGGCGGTTTCTCGAACGATGCAAAACAGAATATGGCTTCCGGACCTTTGCTGCCGCATCCGGCTCGCTCGCTGTGACAGGAATCTTTGCGCTGTACAACGGTTTTCTCGGTATCTGCCACTCCTCCGTGTGGCATGGCTGCATCTGCGCTTACTACATTTTTCTCGTACTGCTGCGCGGGCTGATTATCCGGGCCGCGACAAGCGAATTCCCGCGCAGAGAACAGAGGAACAAAAATGCCTGCCTCACGGTGTCCGTTCTGCTTCTGATTCTGAACCTGGTCCTGATTCAGCCGCTGTCCATAATGGTCAGACAGCAAAGGCCGGTCAGTCTGACGCTCATTCCCGCGATCGCGATGGCTGCATACACGACGTATAAAGTCACCATGGCCTCTGTCAATCTCAGAAGAAGAAAGCGATCGTCAAACCGCTTTGTCCATCTGCTTCGGACGATCAGTTTCATCGATGCGCTTGTTTCGGTCCTCACCCTCCAGAACACGCTGATTATGGTCAATTCAAACGGTGAGGGGATGCTGGCCTTGACGGCGGCGACCAGCGCGGCGGTCTGGATCGCAGTGTTGATTCTGTCCGTCGCCGCGGTTCTGAAGCAGCTCAGGGACGGCAGAGAACAGGCCTGCCGAAACGGCATCCGTTCCCGCGGATCCCGAAACCGCGGGATCCTTTAGCGCAGCTGTCCGGCGAATCCTCATGTCATCCTGATGGGGAACGTCCGGAAATCCCATGGGAAGCGCGAAGCCTGCCGCGGAACGGACGGAATCGCTGCCCGGGCCGTCTTGAACCTATGGGGACTGGCGCGGCGCGCCGATCCGCTGCGGCGTTCGCCGGATGCTGCGTTGCGGCGAAAGGATCCGCCGGCCGCGGGTACATCGGACAAAACCCTGTCCGCCGGGGGCCGGCTGCCTGAACCGGGCTTTGTCCGGTATTGGCATTTTGGCGGAATGCAGCCGCCGCAGCCTTGCGGCAAAAGGCGGAATGTGCTATCATAATGCGAACCGAAAGGGAGGATTGATTATGAAAAAGGCAGTGTGTGTGCTGATTGCGATGCTGCTGGCGGCGGTCCCTGTTCTTGGGGAAACGTATGCGGCGGAAGACATGTTTACGATGTGGTACCCGGACGGCTGGACCCGGGACGAAGTGAGCTATACCGCGGACAATACCGATGATTATACATGGCTTGCGGATCTGTACGGTTCGGACTGCTTCACATCGATATTTCTGGAACTGGTCAGCGGATACGACACGTTCGATCTGTCGCAGGCGGATGAAGCGGAGACCCGGAAGTGGATGGAGGATCAGTTCGACCGTTTCACCGGCTACAATCCGACCTATGTGGAAACGCTGTATACCGAGGAAGAGGGGCTTCCGTTTATCGTTTATACGCTGACGGATATGGAAGTGCCGCTGCTGGAGGCGGTGACCGTCAGGAACGGGGTGTACTATTGCATCGATATCAGCATGGATGACGGCAGCGCGCTGACAGAGGAAGCTTACGATTTTCTGCGCGGAATGGTGCGCTCATTCCGCCTGAACAACCCCGGGCAGAACGCATCCGATCAGCCTGAGGAGGCGCCGCAGGACGGCCTGGGAGGCGAAGACGGCGGTGCGGCTGAAACGGAGCTGCAGCTTCCGACGGCAGCGCCGGCGATCGTCGCGGTATAGGCTTTTGTGATTCGTCGCGGCCCGTTGCGGAGAAGGATCGCCCTTCGCCGGGCGGTCCGGCTTTCTCAGGGACGCGAGCCGGCTGCGGGCCGGGAAACCCTGTCACACGGAAACGAGGTTTTGTTATGCGGATTTGTGCGGATCCCCATGTCCATACGATCGCTTCGGGACACGCCCATTCCACGGTGCTGGAAAACGCGGCGGCGGCAAAAGCGCTTGGACACTCCTTTGTCTTTCTGACCGACCACGCGCCGTCGATTCCGGGCGCACCGGGCGAGCTCTATTTTCACAGCCTGTGCAAGGTGCTGCCGGAGTCCTGCGCAGGGCTTCCTCTGGTGCGCGGCTGCGAGGTGAACCTGCTCAACGATCAGGGGGAACTGGATCTGAAGGACGCGACGCTTGACAGGCTGGAATGGGTAATCTGTTCAATGCATGCGCCGTGCATCCCGCCCCGCGATCCGGATTATCATACCCGTGCCTGGCTGAAGGCGGCGCAGAATCCGCGGATTGACGTGATCGGGCATCTGGGCGATCAGCGCTTTTTCTGTGATTATGAGCGGGCAGTCCGCGCGTTTGCGGAAAACGGCAAGGTGGTGGAGATCAATTCCCATTCCTTCGTCGTGCGCCCCGGAAGCGGGGAAAACTGTCCGGAAATTGCAAGACTCTGCGCGAAATACCGGGTGCCGGTTGTCGTGTCTTCGGACGCACACTTCGCGGAACGCGTCGGCGCGTTCGATCACGCGCTCCGGATGCTGGAAGAGATCCGTTTTCCCGAAGAATTGGTTCTGAACGCCGATCCCGGGCGTTTCGCTTCGTTCCTTTCGAAGAGAACGGGAAGGGAATTCCCGCTGTAGCGGAGAACGCACAGGGCTGTCCCGGAGGCGGGCGGTCCTGTTTTTGTGATGGCAGAAGAAAAGATGTTAAATTCGCAGGAAGAACTTTACGCAAACTGCCGAACGTGATACACTGCAATCGGAAGGGCAAAACAGCATCGCAGAAAAGAACGGCTCCGCTGAACGATGCGGAACGTACGGGAATCATGATTCCGGAGGCGCGGCATGGGTGAACTCTATATGGGCGTGGAGATCGGCTGCACCAAACAGCAGGCGGCGGTCTGTGCGCGGAACGGTTCGATCGTTCGCATGGTCGGGGAAAAGGTACCTCACCCAAACGGCGCGGCGGATATCCTGAAATGGCTGGAGGCGACATTGCGCGCCCTGATTGCGGCATATCCGGAGATTGCCCGAATCGGGTACGGATTCGGGGGCGTGCTGGAAACAAAAAGCGGGGATTTGCAGGCGTCAGTGCAGGTGCCCGGCTGGATGGGATTTCACCTTCGGGAATGGTCGGAAGAGAAATTCGGGCGCGGTTCGGTGGTCGTCAACGATACGGTCGCCGGCGGTTATGCGGAACGCCTGCTCGGCAGCGGCCGGGATTCGAAGGTGTTCTTCTACACCAACATCGGCACAGGCATCGGCGGTTCGCTGTTTATTGGCGATACGACCTGGGACGGCATCGGCTTTGGCGCCGCGTATCTGGGCAACACCTTTACAGCCGACTGGATGGCGAAAGAGCCGGGCGCGCTGACGCGGATCGAAGACCTGTGCAGCGGTACAGCCATCGAAAGGCGGCTACGGACGCCGGGATATATCGATTCGGATTCCGTAATGATGAAGTGGTGCCGCGGGGAAGCCGCAAAAACGGACTGCCGCATGCTGCACGAAGCCCTGAAAGCGGGAGATGCCTTTGCGCTGGCGGAAATGGAACGGGTGGGACATACCTTCGGGGTCGGGGTGGCGAATGCGGTTTCGATGCTTGGGGCGGACACCGTTTCCATCGGCGGCGGTGTGGCGAATCTCGGCGAATACCTGATCGCGCCGGTCCGGCGCGCTGCCGATAAATATGTCTTCATTTCGGGGAAAGGCCGTTTCCGGGTGGTGCAGTGCGAACTGATGGACGACAACGTGCCGGTCGGCGCGGCGCTTTATGCGCGTGACGGGTTCCGGACGACGCCGGTTAACGGGAGGCAATCGTTATGACACTGAAGGAAAAGGGATTCGATCCGGGATACGCTGCGTATTGCGATCATACGGTGCTGCGTGCGTATACGACGCCGGACAAGGTGATCGAGTTTTGCAGGGAAGCGATCCAATACGGTGCGGCAGCGGTCTGCGTAAATCCGATTTATGTCGCGCTGGTGCACGAACAGCTGCGGGGCACGCCGGTCAAAACAGCGACCGTTATCGGGTTCCCTCTCGGCGCGAACAAGTCCAGCGTCAAGGCGCTGGAAGCGAAAGAGGCAGTAAAGGACGGCGCGAATGAAGTCGACATGGTGATCAACATCGGCGCGCTGCGTGCCGGAGATGACGAAGCAGTGCGTGCCGACATCCGCGCGGTCGTTGAGTCTGCGAAGGGAGAGAACCCGGATACGCTGGTTAAGGTGATTATCGAAACCTGTTACCTGACCGACGAACAGAAAATCAAAGCCTGCCGCCTGAGCCTCGAAGCAGGAGCGGATTTTGTGAAGACCTCCACCGGCATGGGAAACGGCGGCGCAACTGTCCGCGACGTGAAGCTGATGCTGGATGCCGTGGAGGGAAAGATCGGGGTCAAAGCCTCCGGCGGCGTGGATAACCGCGCGAAAGCGTATGAATTTCTTTCCGCCGGCGCCAGCCGTCTTGGCTGCAGCCGGGTACCGCAGATCGTGAACGACGACACCTCGATTCCATCCGCCGCGGCGACCAATCAGCCGCCGAAGTTTGACTGAAAACGGAATCGCTGATGAAGACGGCCCTTTGTGTTGACAGAGAGGGCCGTTTTCTTCTCGCTGTCCGCGATTCAGAGACTTGACATCAAATGTTAAAAGTGATATGATGAACTTAGCAAATGAACCGTTTCGTATTTTGTGAGGAATGGTCTGAGCGCTGTGAAAAACGTGACGATCCGGGATATCGCGCGCGAAGCGCACGTTTCCGTGGGAACGGTCAGCAAGTACATCAATGGGCGGACCGACATCCGGGAAAAGAATCGACGGGCGATCGGTGAAGCGATCGCGCGCCTGGGGTATTCAGTCAATCTTGTAGCCCGAACGCTGGCGCACAAGCCGATCAGAATCGGTGTGCTGTTGCCCTCTGCGCCGGCTGAATACTTTGTACCGATGGAGGAAGGGATCCAGAGTGCGGTCCGTGAACTGGCGGATCACAAGGTATCGGCGGTCATCAGCCGCTATCAGGATTATTACGACGACCGGCGAATCAGTGAGGCGATTGAAGGCTTTATCAGCAGACAGGTCAGCGGCATGATTCTGGCTCCGGCCAGACAGCTGTCGTTCGGCAGCGGGGAGAGTTTGCCCGAAAAAGCAGGGATCCCGTCGGTGCTGGTGGTTTCCGATACCGATTCCGCCCGGCGTCTCGCGTATGTGGGCATCGATGCGGCGCTATCGGGAAGAACCGCCGCGGATCTGACGGCCCTCCTTCTTTCCGCGCAGCAGAGCGCGGCGATCCTGATCGGAAGCCGCCGAGTGACCGAACACGCGATCAAAGCGGACAGCTATCTGAAGAGCTGTGAGGAACGCGGCCTGCGAACGGAAGGATGCTTCGAAACGCGGGACGACCCGGCGGAAGCGTACAGGATGACCGCTCAGCTGATTCGGGAAAGGCCAAGCCTGAGACTGATCTATGTGGCGACCGGAAACTCGATCGGTGTTTGCCGCGCAATAGAAGACGCAGGCCGGACCGGGGAGATGCGCGTGATCGCCACCGACCTGCCGCGGGAGCTCGAGCCTTTCGTGCGGATGGGGCTCGTAACAGCCACCCTCAATCAGCACCTTCGCGAGCAGGGGCACCGGGCTGTGCGTGTACTGTACCGGTATCTCACCGAAGGGGCGATTGAACGCACGGAAATCCGCTTCGCGCCGGAGCTGCTGCTGAAAAGCGCAATGCTGGAAATGTGGCATGCTGAAGAGAAAAGCTGAATGCTTTTCTCTTTCTCAAAGGAACGTTGATACGTAAAAGAACACGGGAGGCGAGACAGAATGCAGAAAGTGAGAATTGGGTTTGTTCCCTCCACATGGGAGTCCTGGGATGGGAGCGAGTACACCGGCAGGCTGCAATGGGCGAAAGCCATGCGAAGGCGCTGCCTGGACGTGATGGAGAAAACGCCTGGACTTGAGATCGTGGTGCCCGGTGAGGAATTGACAGAATTCGGCTGTGTGGGTACGGTCGAAGAGGGGATGAAGACGGCACAGCTGTTCCGGGAAAAGAACATTCAGGGGATGATTATCGGCAATATGAATTTCGGACACGAAACTTCGCTGGGGCCGATTCTGTCCACAATCGACCGCGAAATGCCGATCCTGCACTTCGCGACCCGCAGCGGCGCGTATTCGCCGCAGGGCAATCGGGCAACCGATACCTGGTGCGGTCAGTTCATGACATGCTCCGCGATGAAACGGCGGGGCTTGAAGTTTGAGCATATTATCACCTGTGATCCGGAAGAGCCGGAATTCGCGGAAAAGCTTGCGGTATTCACCCGCGCGGTAAATGCGATAACCCGTTTCAGGGGCGCGAGGATCCTGCAGATCGGCACCCGGCCGACGGGGTTCGAGTCCGAATTCTTCAGCGAGCAGGCGATGATGAAAAACTTCCGCCAGGTTCTCGTGCCGGTGGATTTGGCGACAGCCTATGAGACGATGGATGAAATCAAGCCGGATGATCCGCGCGTGCTGGCCATCGCGGAAGAAATCCGTTCCGGTGCCGACATCATTTCGGAAGAAACCCCGAACAGCATCAATACGCAGGCCCGCTTTGAACTGACGCTGAAGACGCTGCTGGAGAAGTTCCACTGCAGCGCGATCGCCTCCAGCTGCTGGGAGACACTGCAGCACAAGTACGGCATCGCCGCCTGCTCGACCTTCTCACGCCTGAACAATCAGGGAATCACGACGGCGTGCGAAGTGGACGTGATGGGCGCTCTGACCATGCTGGCGATGAACTCATGCGCGCTGGGAGAGGTTCCGGCTGACTTCATCGACTGGACCGACCTGCATCCGACCGAGAAGAACGTCTGGCTCGCGTGGCATTGCGGGAACGCGGCCTGTCAGCTGTGCGCGTCCGGCTGTCAGACGCACCTGCGCATGAATGAACGGCTGGGCCTGTGGGGACCATACTGCTATGGCGCCTACGATTTCCGCATGAAATACGGGCCGGTGACCTGCGCGCGCATGATGGAATACGACGGGAAGTACAGCATGTTCTATGGTACGGGTGAAGCGGTGGATATCGGGCCGATCTCCCGCGGCACCTACGCATGGGTTAAGGTGAACGACATCCGCGACTGGGAGCAGAAGATGATCGAAACCGGCGTCGTGCATCACGGCGTTCTGATTCATGATCCTGTGGTGGCTGACGCACTGGCTATGTTCTGCAAGTTCCTGAATATCCAGGCGGTTCGCGGCGCGTGACGGCCGGGAAAGGGTGCAGACATGAGAAAACTGATTTTGAAGGCTCCGTATGAACTTGAAATGACGCAGGCGCCGATCCCGGAACCGGGCGCGGGCCAGGTGCGGATTCACGTGAAGAAGCTGGGCATCTGCGGCTCTGATCCGACGATCTACAAAGGGCTGCATCCCTATGTTACCTATCCGCGTGTCATGGGGCATGAGTTCTCCGGCGTGATCGATGCCGTCGGGGCAAATGTCGATCCCGCGCGGATCGGACAGCGTGTTACGGTGATTCCGCACATCGTCTGCGGCGAATGCGACGCATGCCGTGCGGAGATTTACAACTTCTGTGAACAGCTGAAATGTGCCGGCGCGGAAGACGACGGGGCGCACTGCGATTATTTCTGCATTGACGCGAAAATGGCGCTGGAAATCCCGGACACCATGTCGCTGGAAGCCGCCGCAATGGTGGAGCCGGCGTGTGTCGCTTATCACGGGGCGAGACGCGCGGGATTGAAAGGCGGCGAAACGGTTCTGATCATCGGAGCAGGGCCGATCGGCGTGTTCTGCCTGCAGAGTGTCCGGGCGCTGGGTGCCGGGCACGTCTACGTCGCGGACATGGACGCAAACCGCCTGGCGCTGGCGCAGCAGCTCGGCGCGACTGGCGTGATTGACGTTTCCAAAGAGGATCTGCGCGAAAGGCTGTGTGCGTTCGAGGGAAGCGAAAAGAAAATCGATGTATTCTACGACTGCGTCGGGGAAAAGGGAACGGTGCTGAACAACATTCTGGCGCTTGCGCGGCGCGGCAGCCGCATCGTCGTGATCGGAGTGCTGCAGAAGGTGTTCAATATTCCGCTGCTGCCGGATTTCGTACAGCACGAGCTGAATCTGTTTGGAACGACGATGTATGTGCCGCAGGATTACCGCGATATGATCGATCTGATGGGAAAAGGGATCATCCAAACCGAACCGATGGTTTCGCATCACTGTTCGTTTGAAGAGCTTCCGAAAATGCTGGACGACATTGTGAACCGAAGGATCAAAACCTACAAGGTCATTGTGGATATGAACGACTGACAGCGGAGGGCTTTCTGTGGCTCCGGAGAAACGCAGCTCCGAAAAGAGAACGACGATTTACGATATCGCCGCGAAACTGAATATTTCGACGGCGACGGTGAACCGTGCCCTGACCGGCAAACCGCGGGTCAAGGAGGAAACGCGCCGGCTCGTGATACAAACGGCGGCTGAAATGGGTTTTAAGCCGAATACGCTGGCGCGTTCCCTCGGGCGCAGAAGGCTGCGCTTCGCGGTGGTCGGGTTCACCAGTTTCCCGGAATTCCACAATCCGTTTCTCGAAGGCGCGCTGTTCGCAGGAGAGGAACTGGCGGATTTCAACATCCAGGTGGACTGCTATCCTTACGATCTGGGTGCGAGCGATACCCCTCAGGCGATTCGCTTTCTGGAGGATACGCTGCGGGAAATCGCGGACGGGGATTACGACGGCGCGCTGGTGCTCGGAAGGCCGACGTCCGCGTTTGAATACCTGAAGAGCAAGGAGATCTGCGTCGCTACCGCCGTGACCGACGTCGGGGAAACGATACGCCGCTTTCACGTATGCGTACGAGGGCAAATCTCCGGCAGGATCGCCGCCGAACTCATCTGGCGCATGCTGCCCGACCGCGGAAGGCCGGTCGCGATCGCGTCGGGCTTTGAAGGACTGACCGTACACGAGGATACGATTACAGGGTTCCGCGAACAGACCGGGCGGATGCCGCTCAATCTTTGCCGGGTTTGCTATAACTGCGACAACGAGTCCCGCGCGTATGACAATACGATGCGGCTTTTGCGGGATTATCCCGGCTTGGGCGCCATCTATGTCAACTCCTTTAACTGTCGGGGCGTGATCGAAGCAGTCCGTGAAAGCGGTTGCCTCGGGCAGGTGCTCCTGATTACTTCAGACATCAGCGGCGATATCAAACGCATGATTCGGGAGGGAGCAATTGCTGCGACGATTTTTCAGAATCAGTACGAACAGGGCAGGATCGGAATGCACAGGCTGTACAGCGTGCTGGCGGACGGAGCTGATATCCGCGGTGTGCTGCCCATGGATCCGCAAATCGTCATGAACAGCAACCTTGAACTGTTCTGAAGTTTGTGCAAATTGCACATTTATTCTGCATCATTCGACGAAAAATCAAAGTTTCTGTTGACAAGAAGATAAATCTGGCGATATACTTTGAGCGAACGTAAAATGTAAGCCTTTGCGTAACCGGTTACGCAAAGGCGAAGGGGCAGAAAATGAGGTTTCGTTACAGCGACACGCTAATGGAGGACTGCGCTGAAATCCGTTCGGAAATCATAGAAACCTGTCTCTGGCTGCTGGAAGAGCATCTGGTGATCGGGACTTGGGGCAATGTCAGCGTGCGGCTGGCGGACGGGAATATCCTGATTACTCCGTCGAGGGTTCCCTATGAGGCGATGCAGCCGGAAGACCTGGTGGTGCTGGCGCCGGACGGAACTGTCGTGCGTGGGAGTCGGCGTTCCACCAGCGAACGGGAAATCCATCGGGGCATTCTGAACGCGAGAAAAGACCTGAATGCGGTTGTGCATACCCACTCCGCTTATGCGATGGCATGCTGCGCGATCGAAGGGGGAATCCCGCCGCTTTCGGAGGAGATGGCGCAGCTGCTGGGCGGAGGGATCCCGCTGACCAGGAGCTTCGTTCCGTCCGAAAGGCACGAAGAGCTGGGACGGATGGCGGTGGAATCGCTGGGAAGCGCCAATGCGCTGCTTTTGCGCAACCACGGGCCCGTCTGCTGCGGCAGAACGCTTGGCGAAGCGCGTGTGTGCGCGCAATCGGTGGAAAAGGCGGCGAAGATGTACCTGCATCTGCGCGGCGCGGGGCCGATCAACGTGCTGGAAGAACAGTGGGTGCGCGCGGGCAGAACGTATTTCACCGATGCCTATGGCAAGACCTGAGGAGGATCATGCAATGCGTGTTGTGACGATGGGCGAAATGATGATTCGCTTTATGCCCAAAGGAAATCTCCGGCTGGAGCAGGCGGACGAATTCGAGGCATATTACGGGGGCGATGAATCGATCGTCGCGGTTTCGCTGGCGCGCTTCGGGCTGGACAGCCGGTATGTGACCAAGCTCCCGGAGAACCCGCTGGGGGACATCGCGCTGATGAAGCTGCGGGCGCAGAACGTCGATACGCGTTTTATCGCGCGCGGAGGCGAACGGCTGGGGCTCAATTTTTACGAGTGCGGCGCGGCGATGCGGCCATCCAGCGTGCTGTATGACCGCAGGCATTCCTCGATTTCTGAGGCACTGCCCTCCGATTTCGATTTCGACGCGATCTTCTCCGATGCGGACTGGTTCCACGTGGCTGGTATCACGCCGGCGATCAGCGATCGCGCTGCAGACCTGGTTCGCACCGCGGTGCAGGCAGCAAAGCGGCACGGCGTGACAGTTTCGGTGGATCTCAATTACCGAAGCAAGCTGTGGTCGCCCGAAAAGGCACAGAGCGTGATGATTCCGCTGATGGAATCTGTTGATGTCTGCATCGGAAATGAGGAAGATGCCGAAAAGGTGCTGGGCTTCAGACCGGAGAATACGGACGTAACAAAAGGTGCGCTGGATATCGCAGGCTATCAAGATGTATTCCGCCGCATGAAAGAGCGGTTCGGCTTCCGTTATATCGCTTCCACGCTGCGCGAGAGTCATTCAGCGTCCGACAACGGCTGGTCTGCCCTGCTCTACGACGGCAGCAAATTCTACCGCACGACACATTACGACATTCACCTGGTGGATCGCGGCGGTGGCGGCGCGTCCTTCGCGGCAGGAATGATTTATGGTATTTTGATGGGCTTCTCTCTGGAGAAGACCGGGGAATTCGCGGCAGCGGCTTCCGCGCTCAAGCAGACGATCCTCGGCGATTTCAACCTGGCGACGCTGAAGGAAGTTGAAACGCTGATGAACGGGGACGCGTCCGGGCGCGTACAGCGCTGACCCTGCGGTTCCCATTCGGAGTTGAACGTTTCCGGATTGTCCGCGTCGTCATCGATGAAAGACATGCGGACAGAGTCCGGGCGCCTGGGAGAATTCCTTGGCGGAAAACCATGCGAAAGAGGGAGAATCATGGCGAGAAGAGATATCAGCCTGAAGGAATACGCGGTTCAACAGACGAAATCCACCGGGGTTCTGCCCTGCATCAAGCTGCACCGGAAGGACGACTGGCTCCGCTATGCGCAGGCGATGTACGACGGCGGCGCGCGGGTTGTGGAAGTGACGACGACCACACCGGGCGTGCTGGAAGCGATCGAGGCGATTTCGGATCATTTCGGCGATGAACTGCTCGTCGCGGCCGGAACGGTCCTCGATCCCGCGATGGCGAGGGAGGTGATCCTGCACGGAGGCAGTGTGATCGTCAATCCGTGCGTGATCCCGGACGTGATCAACCTGGCGAGCCGTTACAACGTGCCCGTTTACAGCGGTGCGTTTACCGCGACTGAGGTGTTCCAGGCGATGCAGGCCGGCGCGACGATGGTCAAGATCTTCCCCGGCGCGCTGGGCGGACCGAAATACATGACAAACCTTAAAATGGTGTTTCCGGAGGTCAATCTGATTCCCTCCGGCGGCATCAACGAGCAGAACTGCGCGGAGTTTATCCGCTGCGGCGCCTGTGCAGTCTCCGGCGCGCGCACATTCATGAACTTTGACCGGATCCGGGAAGAAGGCATCGAGTGGATCACAAAACAGGTGCGCACCTTTGTGGACCTGATTGCGGAAGCCAAGAAGGATTTGCCGGACATTCCCTGAAGAAACGGGAGGGGCGACAGCATGGCCCGGGTAGCAATCATCGGAAAACAGTAGCCTCGCTATATCCGCGAGGAAATGGTCGAATATCTGAAGAGCCGGGGCTATGAGGCGGATCTGCTGGATATGCCGACCCGCAACACGGCGGACTGGAAGGAAGCACTGCTCGGATACGACGCGCTGATCAGCGCCGGAGAAAAGATACCCGGTGAGACGATGCGGTTTCTCCGCGGGAGCCTGAAAGTAATTTCGCGCTTCGGGGTCGGAACCGACGAAATGGACCACGCAGAAGCAGTGCGGCAGGGGATTGCCATCTGCAATGCGGCGGGCAGCTTCAACAGGCCGGTCGCGGAATGCGCCCTGGGAATGATGATCTGTCTGCTGCGCAACATCCACTTGGGAAACCGGGAAGTGCACAGCTGCGACTGGAGCCGCTTCAACGAAAGCCGCAACGGCGAGCAGCTGTACGGCAAAACCGTCGGCCTGATTGGCTTCGGCGGTATCGCGCAGACGTTGGCGAGGATGCTGATGGGGTTCGACTGTCATGTGATTGCCTGCGATCCCTTTTTCAATGAAGAGGCGGCGGAAAAGTGGAACGTGAAACGCGTGGAGATGGACGAACTGGTGCGCAGCGGAGACGTCGTATGCCTGCTCTGTCCGCTGACTGACGAGACGCGGGACATGGTGGACGCGGAGTTCCTGCGGCGCATGAAGAAAAACGCCGTGCTGATCAATACCAGCCGCGGCGGCCTGATCAACGAATATGACCTGGCGGATGCGCTGAAGAAGGGCGTCATTGCCGCGGCCGGGCTGGACGTGCTGCGCCAGGAGCCGGTCACGCCCAAATGCCCGCTGCTCGGGCTGGATAACTGCCTGCTGGAACCGCACATCGGGGCCAACACGAACGACGCCGTTGAATACGCGGGAATGTTTGCCGCGCGCAATGCGGCGGATTTCCTGGACGGAAAAAAGGTGGCTACGATCCTGAATCCGGACTACGTGAAGAACACGCGCGGCATAATTTGCTGCTAATAAAGCGATAAAATCGGCGAAGAAGCACCAAATGAAATTCGCCTGTTTGCCGGATTTAAGAATTTTCAGGAAATTTCCTGAAAATTGGGATTTACAAAACGGAGCGGATATGTTATAATAGACAACGTAGATGAAACGGTACATGTTCCCCCGCGGCGGGGGAGAAACCGATTCCAAATCCCGCGGAGCGGGTAAAAGATAAGGAGGCAACCCATATGAAGAAAATCCTTGCATTGGCACTTTCCCTTCTGCTCCTTCTGGCGCCGATGGCGCTGGCCGAGGACTTCAATCCGGCGGACTATTCCGTCGCGATCTGCATGACCTCCATGAACCATCCGGTTCACCGCATCGTGCAGCTGGGCTTCCTGACCGCTGCCGAAGAGCTTGGCTACACCAACGCGAAAGTCATCGGCACCGAGTCCGGCGACAACGCCGAGTGCTTTGCCGCTGCCGAAGCGTTCGCTGCTGAAGGCGGCAACGGCCTGCTGCTGTGGGCCGGTGACGCTTCCGCTTATGAGACCATCGCCAACATCGCCGCTGACGGCGTTGTGATCGGCATTCCGCACTTTAACCATCGCGATGCCGACGGCAATCTGCCCGAAGGCCTGGTCTTCA
Organism: Clostridia bacterium; assembly: GCA_017512675.1. GTDB lineage: Bacteria > Bacillota > Clostridia > Christensenellales > Aristaeellaceae > RGIG5678. The sequence continues at coordinate 38,427 of JAFWEY010000198.1, forward strand.
ACATGGCGTGCGACCCGGTGCTGTACGGCAAACAGGCTGCTGAGCTGATGGCCAAGACCCTGGACGGCAAGACCGGCTCTGTCGCGATCACCCAGAACACCAAGAACATCACCGAGAACTCCGCCAATGATTCCTTCCGCGCCGAGTGGGAGAACCAGAAGGCGAACTACAACCTGGAAGGCATCACCCTGCTGGACACCGAGCTGGAGGGCGGCGAGCTGGATTCCGCGACGTCCATCAACCTGGGCATCATCAATGCGCATCCCGACATCATCGGTGCTTTCGGCCTGACCGGCAACAGCCCGATCTCCTGGTCCGGCGCCGCCACCAAGGCCGGCAAGGCTGACGGCGAAATCGCCATCATCGGCATGGACGCCACCGAAGGCAACCTGGACGCGCTGGAGTCCGGCAAGGTGCTGGCTCTGGTCGCCCAGCCGCTGTACGAGGAAGCCTACAAGACGATGGAATATCTGGACAAGATCTTCCGCGGCGAAGAGGTTCCCACCTGGACCGACCTGGTCGCCCCGATCGTGACCGCGGACGGCGAAGGCCCGAACGGCCCGGCGTTCCATCGTGAGATCGCGGCCAAGGTGGCTGAGTTCTTCGCGTAATTCAAATCATGGCCCAGAAGCGAGCTCCTGAATCCGAAAGCGGCGCCTGAGGCGCCTCGGGGTTCCGGGAACGAACTTCCGATATGGGGTTAAACTGACGGGAGTCGCCTTTGCCCGTGCAAGGGCGGCTCCTCTTGAAATTTCGATTCGCGAGGCATGGATTTGAGCAGCCGGGACGCCCCATGGGCTGCCCGCGCAGAGGAAAGACGGGTGATTCTTCAGTGGACTATATCTTGGAAGCAATCGACATCACCAAGAAATTTCCGGGCGTTCTGGCAAACGATCATATCTGCCTGAATGTCAAACCTGGCGAGATTTTGGGGCTGATCGGAGAGAACGGCGCGGGAAAATCTACCCTGCTGAAGGTTCTGAACGGCATCTACCCCCATGGAACGTACAGCGGAACCCTGAAGCTGGAGGGCAGGGAAGTACAGCCGGCCAGCCCGAATGACGCCGCCGCCCTGGGCATCGGCTACGTTCCTCAGGAAATCAACGTTCTGAAGTACTACTCCGTTGCGGAGAACATCTACATGTCCGACCTGCACCTGGTGAAGGCGACAGGCAAGGAGAGCAAGAGCCCGTTCGTCAACTTCAAGGCGATGTATGAGGCGACAAAATAGCTCCTCGCGGACAATCACATTGATTTGAATCCACGTGCGGACGTGCGCAAGCTGTCCATCGGCCAGCAGCAGATGCTGATGATCGCGCGCGCGCTGGCCACCAATCCCAAGGTGCTGATTCTGGATGAGCCGACGACGTCCCTGTCTGACGACGATGTTGAGAAGCTGTTTACCGTCGTGCGTCAGCTGAAGGAAAAGGGAACCGGCATCATCTTTGTTACCCATAAGCTGGCGGAGATCATCGAGCTCACCGACAGGGTGACGATCCTGCGGGACGGCAGGAACATCTCGACCTTCGAAAAAAAAGACTATGATACGGCAAAGATCATTCACGACATGATCGGCCGCGATCTTCAAAACATGTACCCCGCGCGCAATGTTCCCATTGGAGAGGAAGTGCTGCGTGTTGAACACCTTACCGTGGCCCACTCGTACATCCTCAACAAAAACCTCATCGAGGATGTTTCCTTTACCGTGCATGCGGGCGAGGTTCTGGGCATGGCCGGGCTGGTCGGCGCCGGCCGCAGCGAGGTCTGTATGGCCATTTACGGCATGCTGCCGATCAAGTCCGGCAAGATCTTCATCAACGGAAAGGAGTTCAAGCCGGGGACAACGGAAAAGGCCGTGGAAGCAGGTATTTCCATGGTGTCCGAGGATCGCAAGGTCTACGGATTGAACTTCGTGTGGGATATCAAGGCCAACATCGCCATTTCAAATCTGAAAAAGATATCCAAGGGATTCATGGTTCAGAACAAGAGAATGCGCGATCGCGTAAAGCCCTTTTTCGACAGCCTGCGCATCAAGGCGCCGTCCATGGGCACAAAGGTTGCGACGCTCTCGGGCGGCAACCAGCAGAAGGTCGTCATCGCGCGCAGCCTGAACACGGAATCCCACATCATCATTATGGATGAGCCCACAAAGGGCATCGATGTCGGTTCGAAAAACGACATATACAACATCATCAATCAGATGGCGGCGGACGGCGTGGCGGTCATTATGATCTCGTCCGAGTTGCCGGAGCTGATGGGCATGTCGGATCGCTTTATCGTGATGTCGGAAGGCAGGGTCGCCGGCGAGCTCAGCCGCGAGGAGGCCACGGAAGACACGATCATGACGCTGGCGGTCGCCGGCTCGAAGTGACCGGGAGGAGGATAAGAATGGAGAAAAACGTCGTAAACAACAAGAAAGTATCCTCCGGCAAGGGCTTCCTGGATTTCCTGCTGATGCCGGAAATCGGCGTACTGGTTCCGATTCTGGTTCTGTGCGTCATCACCACCACCCTCAAACCCAATTTCCTCACCTGGAAGTACTTTTCTTCAATCCTGATGGGCTGCATCTTCATCGGCGTGGAATCCATCGGCCAGGCGTTTGTGCAGATTTCGGGAGAAGTCGATCTGTCGGTGGGATATGCGGGCTGCCTGTCCGGCATCATGATGGGTGTCGCCTGCGGGTTCTGGCACTGGGGACTGGTACCCTGTCTGCTGCTTTCTCTGGTGACGGGAGCGCTGGTCGGTCTGATCAACGGCCTCTGCGTGTGCAAGCTTGGCCTGTCCTCGTGGATTACCACGCTGGCCACCCAGTTCATCTGCAAAGGCCTGGCGGTCACGATCTCCCAGGGCGAACCGATGTCCATCACCGAGTTGGGGACTTCCACCTTTAACCGCGCCCGGCCGCTGGGCGTTTCCTGGGCGTTTCTGATTTTCCTGTTTCTCCTGATCGTGAGCGACCTGGTGCTGCGCAATACGAAATACGGCTATAAGCTGCGGGCGGTCGGCGGCAATCAGAACGCCGCGGTCATGGCGGGCATCAATGCGGACAAGATCAAGATTATCGCTTTTGTGCTCTGTGGACTGTTTGCGGCGTGTGGCGGCATCTTCGATGTCATCAACAAGGCTTCGGCAAACTCCACCTTTGGCGACGGCCGTGAATTCCGAACCATTATCTGCGTCGCGATCGGCGGCATTGCAGGCGGCAGCGGCTCGATGCTTGGTGTGGGATTCGGTGTCCTGCTGTTCCATGTGCTTTGGTATGCGCTGCGTATTCTCAGCGTGGACACGAATCTCCAGTTGGTGCTGATAGGAGCGGTTCTGGTTCTGTCTGTCGTTCTGGACATTCAGCGTAAGCGCCTGGAAGCCCGGCGCATCGCTCGATAAGGAGGGCAGGGATATGGCAAAGAAGAATCAGGATAGTACGCTGCATCGGCTGCTCAGAACGGATGAGATGAGCGTATTCATTCCTCTGTTGATTATCATGGCGATTACGACCATCTTCCGTCCCGATTTTCTGACGGTCAAGAATTTCTCGGCAATTTTCACCCAGATCCCGTTTATCGCGATCGTCGCGCTGGGCGTCTCCTTTCCGCTGATGACCGGCAACATCGATATTTCCACAGGCCGGGTGGCCGGGTTTGCCGGAATCATCATGGCCTCTTTGTGCTACGAGCACGGTTGGAGCATCTTCCCTGCGATGATGATCGGCCTGATCTGCGGCGTGGCGGTAGGAACCGTCAACGGCATTCTGGTGGTGCATGTGGGGGTCCCGGCGTTTGTGGGAACGATGGGTACGCTGTACATGGTCGGTGGCGCGCGTTACCTGTTCATCCATGGATATCAGCTGAACTTCTCAAACAGCTGGGTGGATTTCTTTGACAAGCGCATTGGCGGAATGCTTCCCTACTTCTGGATCATGATCCTGCTGTACGTAATCGTATTCATACTGATTAAATTCACACTGTGGGGCCGCAGGATCCGCGCTGTCGGCGACAACGCGGAGGTTGCAGCCCTGGCGGGCATCAATGTCAAGCGCATGAAGATGATTGCCTATATCCTTTCCGGATTCTTTTCCGCGATTTCCGGCATTCTGTTTACGCTTGACCTGGGCTACGGCCTTCCTGAGACGGGTGACGGCTGGGAATTCCGCGCGATAGCCGGCTGCGTGGTCGGCGGCGTATCGCTGCTGGGCGGCAAGGGCTCGCCGCTGGGCATTCTGATCGGCGTCACGTTGATTCAGGTGGCTGAGAGTGCCATTATTTTCCTCGGCGCGCCTGCCACCATGCAGATCGCCATTCGCGGTGCGCTGATGGCCGGAGCGGTGCTGTTCGATATCTTCCGGCAGAAGCGCAAGGTGCCGGCGTAAATCCCTGACGAAGCAGAAACGTGCATACACAGTGAATTACCATCGCAAGGAGGCAAATGCCATGAAGCTCAATCTGGACAATAAAGTGGTAATTGTGACCGGGGGCGGCGGGGCGATCGGCAGCGCGATGTGCCGGCGGTTCGCGGAGAACGGAGCGAAGGTGGCGGTGGTCGGCCGCACGCTCTCGAAGCTGGAGAAGGTTGTGGAGGAGATCCGCGCGGCGGGCGGAGAGGCAACGGCGATAACAGCCGACGTATCCAATCGCGAAAGCGCGCGGGAGATGGTCGCGAAGACGGTTGAAGCGTACGGAAGGCTGGACTGCCTGGTGAACAACGCCGGCATTAACGGCGGCCCGGATCAGCGCAAGCGGATCCATGAATACGACGACGAGCTGTGGGAGAAGATCATCAGCATCGACCTGAACGGCGTGTATTACTGCTCAAAGCCGGCGATCCTGCAGATGCTCAAGCAGGGCGAGGGCGGTTCGATCATCAACATCGGCTCCATCGTGGGGCTGACCCCGCTCAGGCTGCAGTGCGCGTTTACGGCTGCCAAGGCGGGCGTCTTCAACCTGACGAAGGCAATGGCGCTGGAATTGGCACCGGACAGGATCCGGGTCAACGGAATTGCGCCGGGTTCGATCATGTTCGAAGGAATGCGGGCGCTGTTCTACGCAGATCCCGTCAAATCGGAGGGCATCCTCTCCCATATCCCGCAGCACCGCGCCGGCGATCCGGACGATATCGCCTGCATGACGTGCTTCCTGGCGGATGAAACGGTATCCGGATACATGACCGGCTCCGTGGTCACCATCGACGGCGGCTGGACCTGCGGCTATACCCGCGATTTCTGACGCGGGCGGACAGCCCGGAGGCTTGAAAGACGATCGGGACGGATAGTGGGGTGTTATCTGATGAAGGTATTGCTGGCCTACAAGCCGGGCGAACTGCGCGTCGTAGAGATGGAGACGCCCAGGCCGGGGCCCAAAGAGCTGCTGTGCAAGGTCGCGCACTGCGGCGTATGCGCCACCGATGTGGCGATCATGAAGGGCGTACTGAACCTGGGAGACGGAAACGATCCCGTGTATCCGGTGCGTCTCGGACACGAGTGGTCCGGTATTGTGACGGAAGCCGGCGAAGGCTGCTGGCGCCTCGGAGTGGGAGACAGGGTGATTTCCGACACGGGATACTTCTGCGGCGAGTGCGAAATGTGCCGCAAGGGACAGTACCAGGCGTGCCTGAACGGCCGGGCGATCGGCACCATTCGGGATTGCTGGCCGGGCGCGTTTGCCGAATACATGCTGATTCCGGAGCGCATGGCCTATCGCGTACCGGACGGCGTGCCGCTGGACGAGGCGGCGCTGATTGAACCCACCAGCATCGGCTTTTACGGGCTCAAGCGCGCGGGCTTTACGCCGGAAACCACGCTGCTGGTCGTGGGAACCGGGCCGATTTCACTGGGCGGCATGGCCTGCGCCAAGGCGCTGGGCATCGGAAAAACCATCGTCGCGGGCCGCAAGGAAGCGAAGCTGAGAATCGCCAGGGAGCTTGGCGCGGATCTCACCGTGAATATGACGAAGGAGAACCTGTACGACGTGGTTATGCGGGAGACCGGCGGCCGCGGCGCGGAGATCGTCATGGATTCGACCGGCGCGCCGGAACTGCTCAACGATTCGATGCTGATGGTGCGCGGCAGCGGCACGCTGGTGATTCCGGCGTTTTACGAGAAGATTCTGGACGGCGTGAAGCTGGATCGGCTGATTGTCAAGAACTGCACGCTGGTCGGCGCGGCGGGAACGCCGAATATCGGTCCGGTGGTGCTTTCACTGATTGAGAGCGGCAGGCTGAACCTGATGCCGATGCTGACGGATCGCTTCCCGTTCGATCGCGTCATTGAAGCGTTCGGCGCGGTGACCGCGCGCAACGAAAGCCGCATCAAGGTTATGGTGGATTTCCCGTAACCGCTGCCGGGCTGCCGGCGAAGCGGAAAGGAATCCGGCGATCTTTGAGATTCAAAGGATGGTGGAATGAGCAATGGAAAAGAAACCGTGGAAACTGGTTAACGCCGAAAACGTGGTCGGCTATGTGGACGGGGATTACGAATCCAAAATGCTGACCGGCGACGAAATGGCAGGCATGCCGGTCATCAACATCAACGAAGGGACCCTCGCTCCCGGCGGCACCACCGGGGGCCCTGATCTGAAGGGCGCGGCGCACGACGATACGGAAATCTATTACATCATCGACTGCGATCCGGAAACGTACGTATGGCTGGATGACGACTGCCTGGAAACCAAACCGGGCGACGTGATCATCATCCCGCCGCAAACCTGGCACTGGATCGACAACCGCAAGGGAAAGAAGCCCTATCGCATCTTCACCTATTGGCCGCGGCAGGAACAGAACGGTATGTTCTTCGTGCGGGAAAAGGCATGGGGCACGAGCGTTCGCAACCTGGATGACGATTATCAGGAGAAACGGATGGGCAGGAAATGAGCACAATCGCGATTTTCGGCGATCTGCTGTATGATTGTTTTATCTGGTCGGACCGGCTTCCGCGGGTTGGCGAGACGGTCACCGGATATGCCAGCGGCTTTTTTGCCAGCGGCAAGGGCGGCAATCAGGCGGCGGTTTGTGCGAAGCTGGGGGCCGAAGCCTGCATGCTGGGCAAGGTCGGCGCGGACGAACGGGGAGAGTTCCTGCTGAAAACCATGCGGGAAGCCGGCGTGAACGTGGAAGGCGTGCTCGTCGATCCGGTGCATCCGACCGGGACCGACTGCGTGCTGGTCGCGAAGGGCGGACAGAATGCGATCGTGGTCGCACCCAACGCAAACCAGCAGATCACCGCGGAGGAAGTCGACGCGATGCGTCCGTTCTTTGAACGGGCGTCTTCGGCGCTGTTCCAGCTGCAGCTCAATCTCGACGCCATCGAGCGCGCGATGCGGCTGGCCCGGGATTGCGGCTGCAGGGTCATTCTCAATCCGGCCCCGGCATGCGAAGTGCCCGACAGGCTCTGGGCGCTGGCAGACTTCGTCACGCCCAACGAGACCGAAGCCGAGTTCTTCACCGGGATCTACCGGGAAGGAAATTCGCTGGACGAGTGGTGCGGGAAGGCCGCGAGTGCGCTGCACGGGCGCGGGGTGAAAAACCTGATCATTACGCTCGGCGAATACGGCGCGTATTTCAGCGGCGGGAATGAGGCGTTCGCGATGAATGCGTTCCCTGTCGAAGCCGTTGATACCACGGCCGCTGGCGACGCGTTCAGCGGCGCGCTGGCGGTGCGCCTGGCTGACGGCGACGACATTCGTTCTGCCATGAGATATGCCAGCGCCTGCGGAGCGCTGACAACGACCAGACGGGGATCTCTCCCGTCCCTTCCGGACGCGGAGGAAACTGCACGGTTCTTAAAACGATATCAGGAGGGAATACAATGAAGATCAGCAGATATTTTGATGCGGCGGTGCTGAAGCCCGAGCTGACTCCGCAGGAAGCGGAAGCCGCGATCCGGGAGTGCATTGCATATGACAGCTACAGCGTTTGCGTACGGGGCTGCGATATCCCGCTGGCGCTGAAGCTGTGCGAAGGAACGAATACGAAGGTCAGCTGCGTGCTTGATTTCCCCTATGGATACGGCGGCGTTGCGGCAAAGCGGGAAGCGGCCAAAGCGTATGCGCAGATGGGCGTGGTGGACATTGACATGGTGATGAACTACGGCGCGGCGCGCGGCGGTGCCTGGGACGTGGTCGAGGAGGAAGTGCGCGCGGTTGCGGAAGAAGCGCACAAATTCGGCGTCAACGTCAAGGTAATCTTCGAAACCAGCCAGCTTACCGACGAGCAGATCCGCAAAGGCACGGAGGTGTGCGTTGCGGCCGGCGCGGATTTTGTCAAAACATCCACCGGCTTCAACGGAGGCGGCGCTACGGTCGAAGCGGTGAAGGCGATGCTGGAGGCAGGAAAAGGACGCATCAAGGTGAAGCCGTCCGGCGGCATCCGCAGCTACGAAACCGCGAAAATGTATGTGGATATGGGCGTGGACCGTCTGGGCATCGGCTTTACCAGCTGCTCGAAGATCTGTGCCGGCGAAGAAGAAGCGCTCAAGGGATAACGGAAAGCGCATGGCAGGAGGCGGAGCGATATGGATTTTGTCAAACGTTTTACGGAAGCGGCGCCCGGGCAGAAGCAGATTGCGCTGTTTTGGCTTGGGCAGGCAGGTTTTTTGATCAAAACTCCGTCCGGGCGCTCGATTGCCATTGATCCTTACTTCTCGGACTGCGTGATGCACATGTTCCCGGAAGAGGGACTGGGCTTCAAGCGTCTCAGCCCGCCGCCGTGTGCGGCGGACGACATTCGGTTCGATGCGCTGCTGATTTCCCACGAGCACGGAGATCATTTTGACCAGGAAAGCATCGGCCCGATGATGGCGAACGGCATTACGAAGCTGTACACAAACTGTACCACCGGCGATCTGCTGCGCGCGAAGTCGTTTGACATGGCCCGGGTGGAAATCCTGAAAAAGGGAGAGACTGTCGCGCTGCCGGACTGCACGCTTTTGCCGGTGGACTGCGACCACGGCGAACTGGCGCCGGAAGCGTTGGGGTTTATCCTCGATTTTGGCTTTTTGAAGCTGTACTACGCGGGGGATACCGCGCTTACGCCCCAGCGCCTTGCGGTGCCGCTTGCCATGAAACCGGATGTGGCGATCCTTCCGATCAACGGCGCGTTCGGGAACCTGGACGGCGAACAGGCGGCGCGGTATGCGGGAATGCTGGGTGCAAAGGTCTGTGTGCCGTGCCATTTCTGGACCTTCCCGCTTCACAGGGGAGATCCGCAGCAGATTATCGAAGCCATCGGCGGGTACGCGCCGGAGTGCGAACTGAAGCTTCTGTGCCAGGGCGAAGGAGTTCTGCTGGGAGAATGAGAATCGGAGGCTGAGGAGACGCTCCCCGGCAGGCGGGCGTCTCCCCCGCCGTCCGTAGGATCATGGCTTACGGCGGGACGAAGGAAATAACGGGGGATTCCCTGATGCGGGGATCCGATTTGGGGGCGGAGCGATTATGATGGAACGGGAACGGGCAGGGCTTATTTATCAGACGATGGTGAAAATCCGCGCCTTTGAAATGAAGGCGGTGAATCTGTTTGAAACCAATAAGCTTCGCGGCTCGGTGCATTTGTATGTGGGAGAAGAAGCGATTGCGGCGACGGTTTGCTCGCGGCTTTCTGACGAAGACTACATTACCTCCACACACCGCGGCCACGGGCATTGCATCGCCAAGGGCGCGCGGCTGGACCGCTGTATGGCGGAACTGATGGGCAAGGAAACCGGATATTGCCGGGGGCGGTCCGGATCCATGCACATCGCGGAGTTTTCGAAAGGCAACCTTGGCGCGAACGCGATCGTCGGCGGCGGGATTCCGATTGCTACCGGCGCCGCGCTGTCACTGAAAATGCAGCACAAAAAGCACGTTGCGGTGTCGTTTTTCGGTGACGGTGCCTCCAACGAGGGCACATTCCACGAATCGCTGAATCTCGCCGGCGTATGGAAGCTGCCGATCATCTACGTTTGCGAGAACAACGGCTACGGCATTTCGGTGCCGCTGTGGGAATCCACCGCGGTGGACAGGATCTCGGTGCGCGCAGCTGCCTATAACATGCCGGGTGAGACGGTGGACGGAAACGATGTCGAGGCCATAGACGAAGCGTTTTCGAAGGCGCAGGAACGGGCTCTGGCGGGCGAAGGCGCGTCGCTGATCGAATGCATCACCTATCGGTGGCTGGGGCATTGGACCGGTGATCCGCAGACTTACCGCACGCGCGAGGAGATCGAAGAATGGAAGAAGAAGGATCCGATTGTGCGGTGGGGGAATAAGCTGATCGAACGCGGCTGGTACACCAGGGAGGATCTTGACGCGATGCAGGCGGCGGCGGATGAGGAAGTGCAGCAGGCCTCGGAGTTCGCGCTGAACAGTCCCAATCCGGATCCGGCACAGGTGCTGGACGACGTGTTTTATGAGGAGGCGGCGGAAGAATGAGCGTAAAGACCTATGCGAAGGCGGTGCGCGATACCATAGCCGCCGAAATGCGCCGGGATGACCGCGTTTTTCTGATGGGCGAAGATGTTGAAGAGATCGGCTCGATTTTCGGCTGCACCGCGGATTTGACCAAGGAATTCGGCAGGGAACGCGCGTTCAATACGCCGATCAGCGAAGCCGGATTCGTTGGCGCGGGATTGGGCGCGGCATGTACCGGAATGCGCCCGATCGTAGAGCTGCTGTACATGGACTTTTCCTTTGTGGCAATGGATCAGCTGCTCAACCAGGTGGCGAAAACCCGTTATGTGTTCGGCGGAAAGGCAAAAATCCCGCTGGTAATCCGAGGGCAGCAGGGGATCGGGCGCGGCAACGCGGCAACGCATTCGCAGTCGGTGGAAACCATATTCATGCATTTTCCGGGGCTGAAGGTGGCCTGTCCTTCCACGGGACGCGATGCTGCCGGGCTTCTGCGCACTGCGATCCGGGACGATAACCCGGTCATGATCTTCGAACACAAGGCGCTCTATCCCACCAAGTGCGACGTGCCGGACGATCCGGAATTCATGCTGCCGTTCGGCAAGGCGGACATCAAGCGCCCGGGCACAGATGTGACGATTGTCGCAAACCTGCTCTACGTGAAACGCTCGCTGGAGGCGGCGGAAGAGCTGGCAAAGATGGGGATTTCGGCAGAGGTCATCGATCCGATGACGCTGGTGCCGCTGGACAGGGAAACCATCGTCGAATCGGTCAAAAAGACCGGACGGCTGGTGGTGGTGCACGAGGCGCACCGCACCGCGGGCTGGGGTGCTGAAGTGGCCTCGATGGTCACGGAGGAAGCCTTCCGCTATCTGGATGCGCCGCCTCTGCGCCTGGGCACCAAAGCGTGCCCGCTGCCGTTCAACGTGGATCTGGAGAACGCGGCGACCCCGCAGGTATCCGACATCGTTGAGGCCGCCAGAAAAGTCTGCTATCGGTAAATGCAGGGCGGAACGGTTCGGGAAACCCTGCTGTCCGCCGGTGCGTCCCGCGGGTTTTGTGCCCGCGGCGCTGCGGCCGGCACCGCGATGCGGGCGGCCGCGTCGTTTGTGCGGGGCTGCCTTGCAGGCGGCTCTCCGCTTTGCTGATTGTGAGAATCGGAGGAACATATGGCAACGACGATTATTATGCCCAAGCAAGGGCTTCAGATGACCGAAGGGCTGATTCTGCGCTGGCTGGCAAAAGAAGGCGACACAATCCGGGAAGGGCAGCCGCTGTTTGAGATGGAAACGGACAAGCTGACCATCACGATCGACGCGAACGTGACGGGTACCCTGCTGAAGATCCTTCGCGGAGAGGGAGAGCTGGTGCCGATCACCGAGGTGATTGCGATCGCCGGCGAACCGGGCGAAGACATTTCGGGGCTGCTGCCTTCGGGCAGTGCGGCGGCATCCGAACAGCCGGAATCGGCGCCGGCGCCGCAGCCGGAGCCTGAAGGGAATCCGGCAAAGCCGGTTTCCGGCGAGCGCGTTTTCGCGACGCCCCGTGCGCGCATGCATGCGCAGGAGCGGCAGGTGGATCTGCGGACCGTCGCGGGAAGCGGACCGGACGGGCTCATCATCGATCGCGATATCCAGGAAAAGGCGAATATCCGCGCGACGCCGCTGGCCCGCAAGGAAGCGGAAAAGGCGGGGGTTGCACTGGATGGAATCGCCGGAACGGGAAGCCACGGGAAAATCGTGCTGGCGGATGTCCTCGAAAAGGAAGAGCGCCGGCCGGATGCTGCGGCCAGGGACGCGGAGATCTCCGAAGAGGCCGACGAAACGGCGATTCCGCTGACCGGTATGCGGAGAATCATTGCGCGGCGAATGAAAGAAAGCCTGACAGAAATGGCGCAGGCAAATCATCGCATGGAGGCGGACATGACCGAAGCGGTGCGCCTGCGCGACCAGCTCAAAGCACAGGGAATCAAGGTCAGCTACAACGATATCGTGCTGTATTGCACGGCCCGGGCGCTGACCGAGTATCCGCGCATGAATTCGGTGATGACGGACAATGCCATCATCGAAAAGCGGCGCGTGCATCTGGGGATGGCGGTTGCCACAGAGGACGGTTTGCTGGTGCCGGTGATACGCGATGCGGATCGGATGAAGCTGCAGGAACTCGGCGGAAGAGCCAGAGAGCTGGGCCGGCTTGCGAGGGAGGGCGGACTCCGTCCGGACGATATGACGGGAGGCACCTTTACGGTTACCAATCTCGGGATGTTCGGCGTTGACACCTTCACTCCGATCATCAACGCGCCGGAAGCCGGGATTCTGGGAGTCGGGCAGATCCGGAAAAAGGCAGTGGTGCTCGACGATGACAGCATCGCGGTGCGGAGCATGATGTGGCTGTCGCTGACCTATGATCATCGGGTGATCGACGGCGCGCCGGCAGCGCAGTTCCTTCGCCGCGTGAAGCAGCTCATCGAACAGCCGGCGTTGCTTCTGTAGGAGGATAAAATGGGGTACGATTATCAGGTGGCCTTACTGGGCGGAGGCCCGGGAGGCTATGAGGCGGCGATCCGCTGCGCGCAGTACGGTTTGAAAACCGCGCTGATCGAGGAAAGGGACCTGGGCGGGACCTGCCTGAATCGGGGCTGCATACCGACCAAGGCGATGCTGCACGGAGCCGAGGTTTACGGCCTGGCGAAAGCAGGATCGGAATTCGGGCTGAACACCGGCGCGCTCTCGTTGGACTACGCGAAGCTTTCGGCGTGGAAGGACAGGAAAGTTCTGCAGCTGCGCAGGGGCGTCGAAGCGCTTGAACGCGCGAACGGCGTTCAGGTTCTGCGCGGCCGCGGCACGCTGACCGGTGCGCACGGCATGAAAGTCGGAGACAACGAAATCACCTTCGACAAACTGATTCTGGCAACAGGCTCCAGGCCCGCCCGCCCGCCGATTCCCGGCATCGAAAACGCGGTAACGAGCGACGAAGTCCTTGCGCAGACGGCGCTGCCGGAAAGCGCGGTCATTATCGGCGGCGGCGTGATCGGGCTGGAATTCGCGACGCTTTACGCGACCCTGGGCTGCAAGGTGACCATCCTGGAAATGCTGGATGTCATTCTTCCCAATGCGGATCAGGAAATTGCGGCGATCGTCAGAGGCGCCATAGAACGGCTGGGGGTTTCGCTGGAAACCGGAGCGCGGGTGACGGAGATCCTGAAAGGCGCCGTGCGCTATGAAAAAGCCGGCCGGGCGTATACCGCCTCCGGGGAACAGGTGATCGTTTCCATCGGCCGCAGGCCGAACACGGAGGATATCGGGTTGGAACGGATTGGGCTCGTCACGCAGAAGGGCTTTCTCCCGGTCGATGACCGCTGTCAGACCCGCGCTGCGGACGTATGGGCGATTGGCGATATCACCGGCAGGATCCAGCTCGCCCATGTGGCGAGCGCACAGGGGCTCACGGCAGCGGCGAACTGTGCCGGAAAAAATGCCGTCATGCGCTATGACAGAGTGCCGTCCTGCGTGTATACCGCGCCTGAAGTTGCCTGGGTCGGCATGACGGAAGCACAGGCGCGCGAAAAAGGGCGTTCGCTGCGGATCGGAAAATTCCCGGTTTCCGGAAACGGACGCTGTCTGGTGATGAACGAAAGCGACGGATTCGCCAAAATCGTGTCGGACGAAAACACCGGGGAAATTCTCGGCTGCCAGATCGCGTCGCCGCGGGCAACCGATCTGATTTCTGAGATCTGTGCGGTGATGGCTTGTGAAGGCACCGTCGAGGAGATCGCCGCAGCGATTCATCCGCACCCGACGGTCAGCGAGATGCTGATGGAAGCGGCGCACGATACGGAGGGGCTCTCCTGCCACGCGATGCCGAAAAAGAGAACGAAGAATTGAATGGCTTCCGCCCGCGTCCGGCGCCGCCGGATGCGGGCGGAATTTTCTTGTGCGGAAAATGCCGCGTCTGATACTGCTTTCATCCAAAACATCGTTTTGGATGAAAGGACGCGCACCGCGTCCACAAAGGCGCATATCTGTGCCTTTGTCGTCTCATACGATTTCGTACGGCCTGAGGTGAAAAATATGCCCGTCAAAGATGTGCATATTTCAGAACGAAATCAGTATGAATCCGGACAGACAGAAGGCCTGTCTGTCTGCTGTTTTATGTCAGCACCGCGCAATTCACCGGCACGGCCGGCGGCGGGCGACGCGCCGTCCGTTTCCCGCAGATTTCCCGATTTGCAGCCGCTGCCGGAGCGGGAAATCTATAAAGGAATAACGATGCTGCTCTTTACAGATGCGATTCGATACGCTACAATTATAGTGTCGAGAATAATGATGTCAGGGAGGCGAAGGCCATGCAGATAGAACTGGGATTTGGGAAGGGCGTACAGAAAATCGAAGTGCCGGATCAGAATGTCCTGGGCATACTGACGCCGAACCAGGTCGCGCACGAACTGAGCGGCGAGGCCGAGGTAAAAAGAGCGCTGGAAAACCCGATCGGAACGCCCCGCCTTCGGGACATCGTCAGGCCCGGCGAAAAGATCGCCGTGGTGACCAGCGACATCACCCGTCCGATGCCCAGTTACAAGGTGATGCCTGCGCTGCTGGACGAACTGTACCTGGCCGGCGTTTCGCCGGAGGATATCACGCTGGTATTTGCGCTTGGCAGCCATCGGCGGCAGACAGATGAAGAAAAAAGACGGCTGGTCGGGGACAGGGCGTTTTCGGAAATACGCTGTGTGGACAGCGCGGAGGAAGAATTCGTCCACGTGGGCGAAACCGGACACGGAACCCCGGTGGATATTGCCCGCTGTGTTGCCGAAGCGGATCGCCGCATCTGTCTCGGAAACATCGAATACCATTATTTCGCCGGCTATTCCGGCGGTGCCAAAGCGATTATGCCCGGGGTATCCACCCGTGAGGCGATCCAGGTCAATCACAGCATGATGGTCAACGAAGACGCCTGTGCCGGGAAGCTTGAGGGAAATCCGCTCCGGTCGGATATCGAAGAGGCAGCCGCAATGGTCGGCGTGGATTTCATCGTCAACGTTGTGCTGGACGAACATAAACAGATCATTCATGCCTGTGCCGGTGATCTTACGCTGGCACACAGGGAGGGCTGCGCTTTCCTGGACAGGCTCTACGCAGTAAGCATCCCCGAGAAGGCGGATATCGTCGTCGTATCTCAGGGCGGCGCGCCGAAGGATCTGAATCTCTATCAGACCCAAAAGGCGCTGGACAACGCGAAGCATGCGGTTAAGGACGGAGGTTCCGTCGTGCTGATCGGGTCCTGCCGGGAAGGACTGGGTGAAAAAACCTTCGAGGAATGGATGACCGCGGCGCCGACAGCGCACAGTCTGATCGAGCGGATTCACCGGGAATTCAAACTGGGGGGACACAAGGCGGCCGCCATTGCGATGGTGCTGGAAAAGGCGGAAATCTATCTGGTCAGTGAACTGGAAAGCGGGTTCGTCGAAAGCCTGTTCATGAAGCCCTGCGAAAGCGCGCAACAGGCGATCGACAAAGCCTTTGAAAAGCAGGGACGGAACGCGACGGTCCTGATTATGCCTTACGGCGGTTCGACACTGCCGCGCGTCGCGGGCTGAAGAACGAAACGCAGCGCGCCCTCAACCGGATTCCGGATGGGGGCGCGCTGCGCACAGTGCTGCACAAGCCGGCGAAAGACTGCTGAGCGGTATAAACAAAAACCAGGAAAAAACCAAATTTGAACAAGTGTGATACATGATTGAACCCGAGTTTTCCCGATGTTTGTAAATAATTTCTGCAAGAAACAGAATGTTAACGTAACGTGAAAAAAACCACTTGACGTAATTCCGGCAGAATGATACACTGAGAAAAAAAGAGAGGAATCGAAAGCTTCGTGACGCACAGGAATGCAGGGAATACCGCGCCATACCGGCAGGGACAGATCGCGGTTGACGTTCCGGCAGTAAAAAAGAGGCGGTTATCCAAAGCGGTCAGTGAGAACATCGCCCACAAAATCTATTCCGCCGAATGGCACGCCGGACAGACGCTGCCTTCGGAGCGCGTGCTGGCGGGAGCGCTGGGTGTAAGCCGAACGGTGCTCCGGGAAGCGCTGGCCGAACTGTCCGATCAGGGGTATATCGGCAGGGAAGGTTCGAGAAACTGGATTGTTTTGCCGCTGACGCTGGACAATATGTTCTCAAAGGTGAACGATGCGCTCGAGGTGTTCTCGCCGGATCTGGAAACGGTGCTCGGCCTGATGGATATCCGGATGCTTCTCGAGAATTATACCGTGGGCATCGCCGCGGAAAGCGACAACACGGAAGAGATTCGCAATGCGCAGCGGGCGATCGATGAAATGCGCGAACGTTTCGCGCAGGGAAGCATCAGCTATGAAAGCGAAACGGTATTTCATTCGAGCCTCGTGCGGATGACGGGGAACAAAGCGCTGATCAGCGTATACAATCTGTGCAAGAATCTGCTGAACAGGGTAAACCGTACCTCTCTGCTGATTTCCTACACGCACGGGATCAGGATTACAGCCATGGACGAGCATCAGCGTATCCTGGACGCAATTGTGGCGCATGACCGGGAAAAAGCGATGGAAGCAATGCGCGAACATTTGATTCTGTCACGCGACAATATGATAGCCGCGTATCAGTTTATGCAGCAGGAAACCTGGGCGGACGAACACCAAAAACCATAGCAAGGAGGAGAACCCAGAATGAAACAGTCGGAATCCCTGAAATGGCGGTCGAGAATTGTCTTTGCCGCAAGCGCAGAGGCGGCGCGCGCCGCGGCTGAGGAACTGGCAGCCTGCGTGGCGGGCGGCAGCGAAGAGGCTCTGCAGGCGGCGGCGGATGTGGCGGTGGATCTCGCTTCCTATCTCACCCATTGGACGCTGGAGGAAAAGCTGTCCAAAGAGGAGATTGCCGGGCTTTCAAAGATGCTGCTGGATGCAGCCGGCTCTTCGCCTCTGGCAGAGGAAGCGCAGAAGGAAATCGCTTCCATCCGGAGCAGCTCGATGTGTGAACTGACCCGCAAGACCGACGCGGGCGAGCTGGCCACCTACTGGGGGCACGATTACGCATCCGGCCTGACGCACTCGCTGCGCCGCGGCGCACGCTGGGTGACCAACAATCCCTGCAAGAATACGCTGTTCAAGAAGGATTTCCCGGAGCTCTACGAAGAACTGCTCAATGACATCGTAGCGGAGAATCCGGATATGTCCGAAGAAGACATGGTTTCCATGGTGTTCGCCAAGATCTGCGCGCTGAGCGCGCGCGAGCTGCGCCCGATCCACGAGGCGACAAAAGGCGAATACGGCTTCGTATGCGTGCAGGTGAATCCGTTCAACATTCCCTTCGACGACAGTGCGGAAAAGATCATCCGTCAGGTTCGCTTCTGGAACGAAGCGTTCAAGAAGGAACTGGGCGTGGAGGATCCGAATATCGTATACAAGATCCCCGCAGTGCGCGCGGGCCTGGAGGCCTGTCCGGTGCTGCTGGAGGAAGGATTCCGTCTGTGCCTCACGCTGGACTTCACCGTGACGCAGCATGATATCTTTGCGCGTATCCTCAGCGCCTATCCCCAGAAGGGCTTTGTGGTGCTGATGGGCGGTCTGCTGGATGACAAGGTGACCAAGGAACTGGAAGAGATGGGCGTCGAGGAGCCGCGCAAGTACGGCCTGCACGCAGCCCAGGCGGTCATCCGGAAATCCTACGCGAATCTCCACGCAAAGGGATACGACAAGAATGTCTCCATCATGACCGCAGCGGTGCGCGGCCCGTGGGCGATTGCCAATACGATGGCGCCCGGCGACGGCGCGGTTACGCTGATTACCACGCTGACGAACAAGATCCTGGAATTCGACGGCAATCCGACGCCGCTCGAGAGCCATATGGCGGATCCTGTCGATCCGGAAATCATGGCCGTGCTGGAAAAGAGCAAGGTGTTCCGTCAGGCATACTGCATGCCGTCGGAAGGCCTGCTGGGCTGGGAAGATCTCTACGAATTCCCGCCGTTCATGGCATTCTACGATCAGTTCCGTGACGCTTATGCCGAACTGACCGAAGATATCAGGGCGAAGAGATAAATGCGAAGCGTTTCGGCGGATCGGGCGCTCCGGTGTTTCGGCCCGCCGAAAAACAGAATCCGGGAGGCGTAATCTATGAAGCTATTGGAATACCAG
Organism: Clostridia bacterium; assembly: GCA_017512675.1. GTDB lineage: Bacteria > Bacillota > Clostridia > Christensenellales > Aristaeellaceae > RGIG5678. Next base: position 56,963 of record JAFWEY010000198.1, read on the forward strand.
GCACAGACGCTGATGAAAATGTACGGCGTGCCGGTGCCCGGCGGCTGCGTGATCGCAGAAGGCGCGGACATCGAATCGGAACTGGCCGGATCCGGCATCGGCTATCCCGCGGTGGTCAAAGCACAGGTGCAGATCGGCGGACGCGGGAAGGCGGGCGGCATCCGGTTCGCGCAGGACGCTGCGCAGGCCAAACGCGAAGCGGAGGATCTGCTGGGCAAGGAGATCCGCGGCCTGACGGTTCACAAGGTTTATCTGGTGGAAAAGCAGGAATACGTGTCGGAATGGTATCTGTCGATCCTGCTGGACCGGCTGAGCAAGCAGCCGATGATCCTGTTCTCTTCGATGGGCGGCATGGAAATCGAAGAGACGGCGAAAACCGCTCCTGACAAAATCAAGCGCATAGTGGTCGACCCGATGATCGGGGTGGAGGACTACATGGCGCGCTATCTGCTGTCCTCCAGCGGCCTGGACGTAAGCTGCACGAAAGCACTGGATCAGCTGCTCAAGGGGCTGTACAGGTGCTTCCGCGAAAAAGACTGCATGCTGGCGGAAATCAATCCGCTGGTGGTTCGCGAAGACGGCAAACTGATCGCATTGGACGGAAAGATCGATGTGGACGACAGCGCCCTTTACCGTCAGCCGGAAGTCAAGGCATGGCGGGAAGAACTGCCGGAAGAGGATCTGGTCAAGGAAGCGCGCGAATTTGATTTCCTGTACATTCCGATCGAGAAGGGCGGCAGCGTTGCGGTCTGCTCCAACGGTTCCGGCATGCTGATGAGCTGTATTGACATGCTCAGCAAGAACGGCATGGTGGTCAGCGCGGCCCTGGATCTTGGCGGCGGCGCGACGAAGGAGCGCATTGCAGAAGCGCTGAGGATACTGTTTGCCACACAGGGCGTCAAGGCGGTGCTGATCAACATCTTCGGCGGCATCACCCGCTGCGACGAGGTCGCGGGCGGCATCGAACTGGCGATGTCCCGCGGCGCGCTGGAAGGCAAAATGATCGTGGTTCGCATGGAAGGAACAAACAAGGACAAGGCGATTGAAATCCTGAACGGAATGAAGAACGACGACGTCATCCGCGTGGACGGCCTGCGTGAGTCCATTGCGGCGATGCTGGAGAGGAGGGACCGGCTGTGAGTATCATCATCGATGAGAATACCCGTTTGATTGTGCAGGGCATTACCGGCCGGGAAGGAACCTTCCACACCGAGCAGATGCTCCAGTACGGAACGAAAGTGGTCGCCGGCGTGACTCCGGGCAAGGGCGGTCAGGAAGTGCTGGGCGTGCCGGTATTCAATACGGTGCGAGAAGCGATGGAGAAGACCGACGCGAATGCGACGGTGGTGTTCGTGCCGGCGCGCTTTATGAAAGCTTCCGTGCTGGAAGCGCTGGACGCCGGCGTTCCGACGGTTCTGACCATTGCCGAACACGTGCCGGTGCAGGATATGATGGTATGCTACCGGCTGGCAAGGCTGAAGGGCGCCCGCCTGTTCGGGCCGAATTCTTTCGGCATCATTTCTCCCGGCAAGAGCAAGGCCGGCTTCATGGCGCATCGCATCTTCACTCCCGGCAATGTGGGCCTGATGAGCCGAAGCGCAACCAACTGCTACGAAACGGTGTTTATGCTCAGCAACAACGGCATCGGACAGAGCACGTGCATCGGCGTTGGCGGCGACATGATTCCGGGCTCCACCTTCGTGGACCTGCTCGGCGATTTCAATGCCGACGAGCAGACAAAGGCCATCGTAATGATCGGCGAGATCGGCGGAAACGAGGAAGAGCTGGCGGCTGAGTGGATCAAAAAGAACGGCTCCAAGCCGGTGATCGCGCTGATTGCGGGCAAGAACGCACCGAAGGGCCGCAGCATGGGTCACGCCGGCGCGATCGTGTCTGCGGACGGCACCGGAAGCGCGGCCAGCAAGGAAAAAGCGCTGGCGGCAGCGGGGGTGCTGATTGCCGAGAACACCCAGCATATCGTCGACATCTGCCTGAAGCTGAAGGAAGAAGGCAGGATCTGACGGGGATCGAATAACCGGACGGCCATCCCACGGTGTCTGAACCGCGGGATGGCCGCTGTTTTGTCTGATAACTGCTGAGGCGGAACGCATTCCGGCCGTTCAGCGGGCGAACGCGCCAGTCCGGCCTGTCAGAATGCCCAGTTTCCGTTCCGGAAGATCGGCACGGTATCGCCGCTGCGGGTGCAGGCGTCGATGCACATGTCTTCTGTTCCGATCATGAAATCCACGTGCATCATCGAATCGTTGACGCCCAGCTTCCGGCATTCTTCCAGCGTGCGGTGTTCGAAGCCGTCGATGCAGTCGGCAAAGCCCATCCCCAGAGCCAGGTGACACGCCGCGTTCTCGTCGAACAGCGTGTTGTAGAACAGCAGCTTGCTGTTCTGAATCGGCGAATCATAGGGAACCAGCGCGCATTCTCCGAGGAACGCGCTGCCTTCATCCATCCCGATGATCTGCGTCAGCGCTTCGTTGTTGACCTCTGCGTTCCATTCGACTGTCTTGCCGCCTTCAAAACGGATCCAGAACCGGTCGATCAGCTGCCCGTCCCAGCTAAGCGGTTTGGAAGCGTATACGATGCCCTCCGCCTGTCCGCGCATCGGTGAAGTGAAGCATTCCTCGGTCGGAATGTTTGGGTTGAAGGACACGCCCTGCAGGGTGGTTTCTCCGCCGCCGCAAAAGCGCGCTTCGGGGATCATGCCGACAGTGAAATCAGTGCCGTTTGACGCGGTGTAATGAAGGGACGCGATCCCGAGTTCATTGAGATACCGGCAGCGCGATTCAAGATCCCGGTTATGCTCGTTCCATGCGCCAATCGGATCTTCCCCGATCCGGCTGGTGTCCAGGATTGCCTGCCAAAGCGCTTCCTCGGCGCGTCCGGGCGAAAGATCCGGGAAAAGCTTTCTGGCCCAGGCCCGGCCGGGGACGGCGGCTATGCACCACTGGTACCGGTTCTCCAGCTGATCGCGGTATTTTTTGATCAGGGGGAAGCGGTTTTGATAGGCTTTGCTCATCTTTTCCTGATCGACGCCGTTCAGCCCGTCGGGGTCCTCGGATTCCAGATAGATCCGGCAGGGAAGAGTCTTCAGATAATGCTGCCACCGGGCTTCGCTGTAATCGGGAAACTCCGACAGGGTTTCCAGAGAAGCGTATTTGATGTGGGATCTGGTCAGCGGCTGGTGGAACCAGTCCACCTCGACCTTCTTCGCGCCGGCTTTGTAACACTCCTCCACCAGCATTTCCACGAACGCGGGCTGGTCGAGCTCCGCCTGAATGAATACTTCCTGCCCTTTCTGAATGTTGGCGCCGGTGCGGGCAATCAGCCTGGCGTATTTGCGCAATCTTGTCTTCTGCATGAAAACCTCCTGAATGATACGATAGACTGTGCTGACAGTATACCACGGATCGCGTCGCTTGCCAAACAAAATCTGCGCTCACGGCGCAGAGGCCGGAAAGACCGTGACAGGCCGCGGAGAAGCGGCCCGCGGCGGGGCAGGAAGATAGAATAAGAACGCAGCGTTAATTTTGGCACTCTCATTGACAGAGTGCCAAAAATCTCTTGACATTCCCTGACTTTAGCATTACAATAGGAGTATAACAACGGGCTTGCGGCCCGTATGAGATCATTGGAGGCAATATCATGGCTGAAAGAGGCAATATTTCGATTCACGCACAAAACATTATGCCGGTCATCAAGCGCTGGCTCTATTCAGACAAGGATATTTTCCTGCGCGAGATGGTTTCCAACGGATGCGACGCGATCGCGAAATGCAAGGTTCTCGCCCGCAGCGGGAAGGTGCCGCAGGAAGACGATTACCGGGTGGACGTGATTGTCGATTCCGAAAAGGGAACGCTGAAAATCGTGGACAACGGAATCGGCATGACGGCGGACGAAGTCAAGCGCTTTATTGCACAGGTGGCATTCTCCGGTGCCGAGGAATTTCTGAAAAAGTATAAGCCGGAGGAAGGGGAAAACAGCGGCATCATCGGCCACTTTGGTCTGGGCTTCTATTCGGCGTTCATGGTTTCCGACAAAGTGACCATCGATACGCTGAGCTGGCAGCCGGGGGAAAAAGCGGTGCGCTGGGAAAGCGAAGACGGCATGTCCTACGAGATGTCGGATTCCGACAGGACACAGCGGGGCACGACCATCACGCTGCACATTTCCAGGGAGGACGAGGAGTATCTCAAGCTGTGGACGGTTCGTTCCACGCTGGAAAAGTACTGTTCGTTTATGCCCGTGGAGATCTATCTGAGCGAAGAGAAGCCGCTCGAAGAGCCGAAGGAAGGCGAAGAAGCGCCGAAGCCCCGGGAACCGGAAAAGGTCAACGACACCCATCCGCTGTGGCTGAAGCGGCCGGCCGATGTGACAGACGAGGAATACAGGGAGTTCTATCACAAGGTTTTCCACGATTATGACGAACCGCTGTTCTGGATCCACCTGAACGCCGAGTATCCGTTCAATCTGAAGGGCATACTGTATTTCCCGCGCATCAGAAATGAATTCACCTCAGGGGAGGGGCTTGTCAAGCTTTACAACAATCAGGTCTTCGTGGCTGACAACATCAAGGAGGTCATACCGGAATTCCTGATGCTGCTGAAGGGCGCGATCGATTGCCCGGACCTGCCGCTCAACGTGTCCAGGTCCTTCCTGCAGAATGACGGATACGTCAAAAAGATGTCGGCATACATTACCCGAAAGGTTGCCGACCGCCTGGTGAGCGAGTTCACCGAAAAGCGGGAGGATTATCAGAAATACTGGGACGACATCCATCCCTTTGTCAAGTACGGATGCATTCGCGACGCGAAGTTCTACGATCGGGTAAAGGACGCGATTCTGTTCAAGACCGTGGACGGCAGCTATATGACGATTGCGGAATACCTGGAAAAGAACTGCCCGCAGGCCGCGGACGCGGATGAAGACAAACCGGAGCAGGTGGTGTGCTATGCCAGCGATCCCAAGCGCCAGGCGCAGATGATCGATTTGTACAAAGCACAGGGCAAAGACGTCGTCCTGATGGATACTATGATCGACAACAATTTCATGTCCTTCCTCGAATACGGCGCGGGAAGGGACGATCGTCTGCGCTTCAAACGGGTCGACGCGGCGCTGGACGGTCTGACCGAGGATGAGCAGGCGGATGAAACGGTGCGTGAGCTCCTGGAAAAGAAGTTCCGCAAGGCGCTCGGCCAGGAGGATCTGGAGGTAAAACTCTCCAGCTTCAAATCCGAAGAGCTGCCGGCGATGATTACGGTGGACGAGGAATCCCGCAGAATGAGCGAAATGAGTCGCGCCTGGGGCCGCGGGGGATTTGAAATGCCTGAGAAACGCGCGCTGACCCTGAACCAAAGGCATCCTCTGATCCGGCGCCTGGCTGCGTCCGGCGACGGAGAACTCGACGATATGCTCTGTCAGCAGGTGATGGATCTCAGCGAAATGGCGCGCAGCCCGCTGGAGTCCGAGCGGATGGTCGCGTTCCTGAAGCGCTCCAACCGTATCCTGACGCTGTTGGCGGAACGCGCGTAACGGGACGGGCGGCGGCAGGCAAACTGCCGCCGCCTGCGGGCCCCAAACCTCATCCGTCTCGCGCTTCGGGCGCAATCGCCGCGTGCTTCCGCTTCGCAAATCCTTTTCTCAGCACCCTGGGAAGGCGTCCGTGCCGGGGGGCGCGTTCACCAACTTTTCGGAGTGCGCAACGCATTTTTCGTTGACAAATGCCCGTGTATCTGTTATAATCCGGTTCGTTACCTGATGGAGAGGAGAAAGCACCGTGAAGAACTGGCGCGCTTCGATGATCGATATGTACATGTGCGGCATGTGCGTATGCAATTGCGCCGTTTTTTCGAAGCGCTTTCCGGCCGCCATCTGAGAAGGCATCAGATCGCCCGCGTGGATGTGAAGGGAAGCTTCGAAAAGGGAGCTTCCTGTTTTTATACCGGCGCGGGTGACCGGAGATGCTGCCTTGCATAGGCAAGGCTGTCGAAAGAGACCCATTTCCCATTTCAAGAAAAGGAGAGATCGTCATGAAAAGGATTCTGTCTGTCGTACTGACCGTACTGCTGGCTCTGTCGGGCGTCTGTGCGCTGGCGGAGGGCATCACCGTTGCCGTCCCCAACGACACCACCAACGAAGCGCGCGCGCTGCTGCTGCTGGAGGCGAACGGCATCATCAAGCTGAAGGAAGGCGCCGGCATCACCGCCACCAAGGAAGACATCGAGGAGAATCCGCTGGGCATCGAGTTCCAGGAAGTGGAAGCCGCAATGGTTCCCAATGTGCTGGCCGATGTGGATTACGCGATCATCAACAACAACTACGCGATCGACGCCGGCCTGAAGCCGACCCGGGATTCCTTCCTGATCGAGGGCGCGGGATCTTTCTACGCGAATGTCATCGCGGTCAAGGCGGGCAACGAAGAAGACCCGGCGACCAAGGCGCTCGTCGCGGCGGTTGAGAGCCAGCAGGTTGCCGATTTCATCACGGCTACCTACGACGGTGCCGTTGTTTCCACCGTCGAGAATCCGACGGACGGCTATGACGCGGATGTGGATTACGGCGCGCTGGCCGGCACCACCATCACCGTCGCCGCTTCTCCGGCTCCGCACGCGCAGATTCTGGAAATCGTGAAAGAGATCCTGGCTGCCAAGGACGTCAAAGTGGAGATCATCGAGTATTCCGACTATGTGCAGCCCAACATGGTGGTGGATTCGGGCGAAGTGTTCGCCAATTATTTCCAGCATCAGCCGTATCTGGACGATTTCAACGCCAACAACGGAACGGAAGTTGTTTCCGTCAGCGCGCCGCATGTCGAGCCCATGGCGCTGTACGGCGGCAAGCAGGCCGATCTGACCGCGCTGACCGTCGGCTGACGAAAGGGATTCTTGCACACCGCGCATCGGCGCGCGGTGTGCAAGCTGCTGTTTTGGAGGGAAACGTTTTGATTGAATTGCGGAATCTGTCCAAAAGCTTTATTACGCCGGACGGTGCGGTGGACGCGCTTAAACATGTGAACCTGACGATTCGTGACGGCGACATCTACGGAATCATCGGGATGAGCGGCGCAGGCAAAAGCACCCTCGTGCGATGCATCAATATGCTCGAACGCCCGACAGAAGGCACGGTGCTTCTCAACGGGCAGGATCTTGGCGTGCTGAGCGACAAGGAACTGCGCGACGTGCGCCGGAAGGTGACGATGATCTTTCAGGGATTCAATCTGCTGATGCAGCGCACCTGTCTGAAAAACGTCATGCTTCCGCTCCGCTTTTCCGGCACGCCCAAGGAGGAAGCGGAGCAGCGGGCGCTGGAGCTTTTGAAAACCGTCGGGCTGCCGGACAAGGCGAACATGTATCCTGCCCAGCTCTCCGGCGGGCAGCAGCAGCGTGTGGCCATCGCCCGGGCGCTGGCGACCAGTCCGGAGGTGCTTTTGTGCGACGAGGCGACCAGCGCTTTGGATCCCAAGACGACGCACCAGATTCTGGAACTGATCCGCACCATCAATCGTGATACGGGCATCACAGTTATCGTCATCACGCATCAGATGAGCGTAGTGCAGGAAATCTGCGGCCGGGTGGCGATTCTGGAAAACGGCACCGTGGTGGAAGAAGGGGACGTTACCCGGGTCTTCTCCAACCCGCAGGCGCAGGCGACGCGAAACCTGGTTTATCCGGAAATGGCGCAGGGAAGCCTGCAGCCGGCTCCCGGCGGCCAGCAGGTGCGCCTGTCGTTTAACGGCGCATCCGCGGCCAGCGAACCGCTGATTGCGCGCATGGCGATGGAATGCGGAATTGCGGCGAGCGTACACACGGCCTCCATACGCAGTGTCGGAGAGCACGTATACGGTTATATGCTTTTGGAGATTCCCGGAGGGCCGGATGAACTGGCCAAGGCTGTGAATTACCTGAAAGCGATGAAGGATGTCTCGGTCCGGGTGGAAGTCAGCTATGGGGATACGGGAGGCGACGGTCAATGAATCAGTTTGCCAATGCATTTACGGGGGAAAAGCTGCAGGAGGCCTGGGAGATTTTCCTGCGCGATTTTCCGTTTGCGCTGTGGGAGACCGTCTACGTCACAGTGCTGGCCACGTTTTTTGCCATTGTGATCGGCTTGCCGCTGGGGATGCTGCTGGTTGCCGGCGATGAACACGGGGTGCGTCCGATGCCCAGGCTGCTGATGCGTGCGATCAATGTGATCATCAATCTGCTGCGGTCGGTCCCGTTCCTGATCCTGATCGTGATGGTGATTCCGCTGACGCGGCTGATCGTGGGGACCTCGGTCGGGACGACGGCGTCGGTGGTGCCGCTGGTGGTCGCGGCGTTTCCGTTTGTGGCGCGGCTGGTCGAAGGAAGTCTGCGGGGGGTTAATCCGAACATCATCGAAACGGCGCAGAGCATGGGGGCGAAGCCGGGGCAGATTCTGTTCCATGTGATGCTTCCGGAAAGCGTTCCGGCGCTGATCAGCAATTTTACGCTCGCGATCACGACCATCATGGGCTATACGGCAATGAGCGGCGCGATCGGCGGCGGCGGCCTGGGAAAAATCGCGATCATGATCGGCTACAACCGCTATAAATATGCGGTGCTGTATCTGGCGGTGATCGTGCTGGTCATTCTGGTGCAGGTTTTTCAGACTGTCGGAAGCCGTCTGGCGGCGATGAGCGACAAGCGCCTGAAGCGCTGAACCGGCACCGTTCGAAACAGCGCGTGTTGATCGGATTTCCGAAGAATGATATGTCTGCGCGGATGGACGCAGAGCCGCAGGATCTCCCGCCTGACCGGACCGCGGAGATTCGCTTTGGCGGCCGTCTGGCGGCTGACAGAACCTGAGAAACCCCGAAAGTCGGAAGCAAAAGGACCGGTTTGTCGTTATGAAATGGAATTCCCGCGTCGATATGACGGAAGGGCCCCTGACGCGCGGCATCGTTCTGTTCAGCCTGCCGCTGATCGCCACCAATTTGCTTCAGGTGCTGTTCAATATGGCGGATCTGGCGGTGGTGGGGCGCTTTGCCGGTGCGGCGGCCCTGGGATCCGTCGGATCCTGCGTTATGCTGGTGAACCTGTTCACCGGCTTTTTAATTGGCATCGGAACGGGGGTCAACGTGGTCACAGCCCGCTTTCTCGGGGCCGGGCGGGAAAAGGACGTTTCCGAAACGGTTCACACGTCCTTTCTGCTTTGCCTGATGATTTCCGCGGCCCTGCTTCTGTTCGGCGAAGGGCTTTGCCATCCGATGCTGCGCCTGCTCGGCACAAAAGACGAACTGCTGGAAGGCGCAGTGCTGTACCTGCGCATTTATTACTCCGGATTGCCGGCGCTTGGCGTCTTTAACTTCGGAAACGCGGTGCTGAGTGCATCAGGAGATACCCGGAGGCCGCTTTTCTACCTTGCTTCCGCGGGCGTTCTGAACATCGGCATGAACCTGTTTACGGTGCTGGTCCTGAAACTGGGAGTCGCGGGGGTGGCCATTGCCAGCGTCGCCTCTCAGTATCTTTCCGCGGTGCTGATCCTTCGTGCGCTGACCCGTGAAGCCGGCGCGGTGCGGCTCAGCGTGAAGGATGCGGCGATTCAAAAGGGCAAAGCGGATATGATTCTGCGCCTGGGCATACCGAGCGGCGGCCAGAACGCGATATTCTCGCTGGCCAACCTGTTCGTTCAGTACGGGGTCAACTCCTTTGACGCGATTCTGGTCGAAGGGAATGCCGCTGCGGCCAATGCCGACGGCATCGTCTATGATGTCATGGCGGCGTTTTATGCTGCCTGCTCAAGCTTCATGAGCAGCAATTACGGCGCGCTGCGGCGGGAGAGGATCAACAGAAGCTTTCGCATCTGCCTGCTGCTTTCCTTTTTCTCGGCTGTCGTTCTCGGCGCACTGCTGCTGTGCTTCGGCAGAGAATTTCTGGGGCTTTTTGCAAAGGAGCCGGAGGTGGTGGATGCCGGCATGAAGCGCATGAGAATCATGTGCTGTTCCTATGCGGTTTCCTCGCTGATGGACTGTGCGATCGCGGCTTCCCGCGGCCTCGGAAGGTCTTTCGGCCCGATGCTGATCGTCATGCTTGGTTCCTGTGTTTTCAGGATCGTCTGGGTTTTCACCGTGTTTGCGCATTTTCACACAGTTCCGTCGCTGTATCTGCTGTACGTCTTTTCATGGACGCTGACCGGCATCGCGGAATACGCGTACTACCGGCGCTGCAGAAAGAGCCTGCTTGGCGGATAATCGGGAAATGAAGGGGCTGTCTCAAAAAAGAGGCAGCCCCCTTTGAATGAAAAGAAGAGGAAAAAAAGGATACCAGGCCTTGCGCAGACCTGGCAGCGTTTGTATGATATTGGTGTGAAACAAAAACATAAAACGCAGATAGATTATACCGCA
>JAFWEY010000199.1 GCA_017512675.1 Clostridia bacterium
CCCATGGTCACCCGGTTCTCCGTGCAGAAGGCTTCCGCCTGCGCCAGCACCCGCTCCGGGATTACAGCAAAGCGCCGGGTGAAGGTGTCTCCGGCACCGGTCTTTTCGCAAAGATGAACCGGATCGGCGCCGGCGTATGCGTCCACCCAATACTGCACGTCCCGCGGGGATTTCTGCTGCTGTTTCAAATCCCGCTTCGCCATCACCGACACGTAGTCAAGCGCTCCCGCGTCCTCAGGGATTTCCCCCTGAAGCAGGCGCTCCAGTTCCTCAATGATCAGAACACAGGTGGTTCCGTCAGACACGATGTGATTCATGTTGACGATGAATCCCCGGGTCCCGTCAGCGGCGTTGTACAGATACAGATCCAGGCAGTGGTCCCGGAAATTCAGCGGTTTCCCGATCAGTTCACTGCTGAAGGCTTCGGCCTGTCCGTCATCCTGGAAATCCAGGAAGTGAATCAGCGCGTCCGGATCCCGATCGAATACCTGCACCGGATTTCCTTCCCGAAGGAGAATTCTCGCGGTGAGAATGCGATACCTGTCAATCAGTTTTCGGGCCGCCTCACGCTGGCGTGCTTCTTCCACATTTCCCTCAAAGCTTGCCCGTCCGACGATCGCCGCGGATGCGTCTCCCATGGCCTCCGCCATGTCGTAGATCAGCCTTTGCTGTTTTGAAAGAGGGTATTCGTTCATAACACAACCTCCGGTTTCGACCTATGCTCCCTCGTGAATGCTCGTACGTTTGATCTTTTTCAGTGCGGTCCGCTCGAACGGCGTGCTGCGAAACTCCACCACGGTTACGCGCTTGTATGCCGGATACTTTTTGCTGTTGGTAAAGATGAACTCCCGAATTCCGCTGCAAACCTGCTCCAGCCCTTTTTCCTGAACCAGATCCGGATTCGGGTAGACCATGGCGGCGATGGCGCCGTCCTTATCGTAAACGACGACTTCCTGAATGCCCGGGCCGACCTCGATCCACTGCTCCAGTTCTTCCGGAGACACGTTTTCTCCGTTGGGCAGGATGATCAGGTTCTTGATGCGTCCAGTGATAAAGACGAAATCATCCTCGTCCAGATACCCCAGGTCGCCCGTGTGGAACCAGCCGCCGCGCATGGCGTCTTCGGTTTCCTGCTTCATGTTGTAATACCCGCTCATCACAAACGGACCCTTGGCGCAGATTTCGCCGATCCCGTCCTCGTTCGGGTTATCAATCATGAGTTCGCCGCCTTCGACAATGCGGCCCACGCTGCCGATCTTGTACAGATCATCCGTATTCACCGACAGTACCGGAGCGCATTCCGTAATGCCGTATCCCTCGCGCAGGCGAATGCCGAAAGCCTCGTACCCCTCGTACAGTTCAAGGGGCATCGGCGCGCCGCCGCTCACCATCAGCCGCAGCCGGCCGCCCAGCACTGCGAGATCCTGCCGGAACATGCGGCGCTTCTCCTCCTCGGAAACATTTCCCTTGCGGCGATTTTCCCCGATCATGGCCCTGACGGCTTCCTCCCGTCCGTTTGCCCTGATATACTTCCACAGACCGCCCAGCAGGTTCTCCGCCACCATGGGAACCGTGACGATCATCTCCGGCTTCCCGGCCGCGATATCCTTCATCAGATATCTCAGATTCGTGTTCAGATGCAGGGTATGACCCGTAATGATTCCCGCCAGAATCGCGGTGCCCATTCCGTACAGATGGTTCATCGGCATCATATGCACCTGATCCATATCGACGGTAACGGTTCTGGCCGCGCCGACCAGGTTGAGGATCACGTTTTTCTGGCTTAGCATGACGCCCTTGCTCCTGCCCGTGGTGCCGGAGGTATAGACGATAAACGCCTCCGCGTCGGCGTCCAGCGGCCTGGTAAGCCCTTCGGTTCTGCCGGCCCCGATCAGTTTCTTTCCCGCCTGAACGAATTCCGGGATGCCGTCGATGCAGTACAGCCTGACCGGCAGCTTTTCCGCGATCGCCCGCGCCTTTTCCTCGCGGTTCGCGGAATAGAACAGCGCTTCTGCTTCGCAGTCGGCCGTAAGATTCACCAGATAATCCACATCCAGCGACTGATCCAGCGGAACCGCGATGTTCCCGCTGGTCAGAATTCCCTGCAGCGCCAGCATGTATTCATAGGAATTGGTTCCAAGAAGCACGATCCTCTTTCTGTGCCAGCCCTCCTCCGCCAGAAAGACGCAGACAGCTTCGGAATCCGATTTGAACTGTGCGGGCAATACGGTGGTTTTCTCATTCGTATTGTAGTTGAGATAGCTGAAAATCGGAACCTCGGGCGCCGTTTCCATCCGGTAATCGATCAGCTGCCGGTAATCTGTTACGTTGAAGTATCCCTCTTTTGCCGGAATGCTTCCGTAGGTCTTTCTGTTCATGCGGATTCTTCCTCCTTGCTTTGACCGTTGCGGGTGCGGCATCAGCCCAGCTGGGCGTTCTTTCGTTTCAGAAGGGCAATGAAATCGCCCACCGTCAGAATCTGCGGCATTTCGTCGTCCTCAATCACGATGTCAAACGCCTGTTCCGCGTCGTTCACCATCTGCACCATTTCCAGGGAATTGAAGCCCAGATCCCCGATCAGATGGCTGTCCTCCGTAATCTCCGGAAGCTCGCGGTCCGCGTTGCTCTGCAGAAACCTGATCACACATTCCAAATACCGATCCATGGTCATTCTCCTTTCTTTTCCGGACAAACAGTTCAATTGAGGCCCGTTTTGCCGGTATAGAGGCTGTAGTACCTGCCCTTTCTGTCCATCAGCTCTTCGTGCGTCCCCTGCTCCAGAATTCTTCCGGCGTCCAGATACAGAATCTGGTCCGCGTTCCGCACCGTGGAAAGGCGATGCGCGATGACAAAGGTGGTGCGGTTTTCCATCAGCCTGTCCATTCCTTCCTGAATATGCTTTTCCGTCAGCGTATCCACGGAGGATGTCGCTTCGTCCAGAATCAGAATCGGCGCGCGGGAGACGGCCGCGCGGGCGATGCTGAGCAGCTGACGCTGCCCCTGGCTCAGGTTGGCGGCGTCGTTTTCCAGCAGGGTGTCATATCCCTTTTCCAAATGCGAGATAAAGGAATCCGCGGAAGCCAGACGCGCCGCGTCTTCCACCTCCTGATCCGTCGCTTCCAGCCTGCCGTAACGGATGTTCTCGCGGACTGTGCCCGTAAACAGATGCGTGTCCTGCAGCACGATGGCGATACAGCGGCGCAAATCCTCCAGGCAGATATCCCGCACGTCTGTTCCGTCTATCGAAATCTTCCCCGAGTCGATTTCGTAGAAGCGGTTGACCAAATTGATGATCGTGGTTTTCCCGGCCCCGGTGGAGCCGACAATCGCGAGCTTCTGCCCCGCGGGGACATCCACCGACAGATCCTTCAGAATCTGCACGCCCGGGGTATACCCGAAGCTGACGTGCTCCAGCAAAACATGACCCTTTACCTCGCGGCCGTCCACGGCGGCATATTCGGCGACAGCCCGATACCGGTTTCCGCCGGCCTCCCTCCGAATGCGAACCGGAGCGGATTCGAGGTCCGCTTCCTCCGGCCGGTCCATCACGGAAAAGACGCGGTCCGCGCCGGCCAGCGCCGTAAAGATCGAAGATACCTGGGAAGCCACCTCCGCCACCGGTGCGCAGAAATTCCCCGCGAAATACACGAACACCGTCAGACCGCCGATGTCGAACCCCCGGGACACGCACAGCAGGCCGCCGGCCAGCGCGGTCACTGCGTACACGCCGCGGCACAGATTCGCCAGCACCGGCTCGATGATTCCTCCGGAATACTGCGCGCTCTCCTGCATCCGGCAGGTTTCCTCGTTCAGGGCGTCGAACTCGGCTTCGGTGATTTCCTCTCTGCCGAAAAGCTTCACGATCTTCTGCCCGGAAACGATTTCCTCCGCATACGCGTTCAGCACGCCGATCTGCGCCTGCTGCCTGTCGTATTTCCCTTCGCTGGTTTTCAATAGGCGAACGCTCAAAAGCATGATGGCGCCGGAAAGCACCAGCGTCAGAAGGGTCAGCTGCCAGTGGGTGTACAGCATCAGCCCCAGGGTAACCGCCAGCTGAACAGCTGCGATCAGCAGCCCCATGACAGCCGTATTCAGCATATTCGTGATGGCGTCCAGATCGTTGGTAAAGCAGCTCATGGTATCCCCGTTGGGCGTATTGTCAAAATAGCTCAGCGGCAGCTTCTGCAGCTTTTCAAACAGCTCTTCACGCATGGCCTTCACCGCATCCTGCGATATCCTGACCATCAGAAACTGCTGCGCGAACCGGCCGAGGACTCCCAGCAGGTAGATTCCGGCGAGAACGGCGATCCCCTGCGCAAGAGACCGGGCCGTGGCCGTACCCTCCACCAGGGAATTCATCAGCGGGCGAAGGATATACATGGAGAAAACGTTCGACAGCGCGAAGATCGTCGCACAAACCGCCGCGACCGCAATCAGCGCGCGGGATCTGGCCGCGAACTTCAGCACCCGCAAAAAAGTCTTTCCCTTCATGACGCCGCCCCCCTGTCCGCCTGGGAAGCGTAAATCTCCGCATAGGCTTTTGAGGTTTTCAGCAGCGTCTCATGGGTTCCCAGTCCCACAAGCTTTCCCCTGTCGAGAACCGCGATCCGGTCGCAATAGTGCAAAGAAGAAATCTTCTGGGTAATCAGAATGATGGTGGATCCGCCGCCCATCGACCGCAGGTTCTCCAGAATGGTTCGTTCGGTATTCATATCCACGGACGCGGTGCTGTCGTCGAGAATCACTATTTTCGGATGCCGCACCAACGCCCGGGCAATGCAAAGCCTCTGCTTTTGCCCGCCGGACAGGTTGATGCCCCCCTGCTTTACGGCGGTCTGATAGCCCTGATCCATTCCGGTCACGAACCCGTCGGCGCAGGAAAGGCGGGCGGCTTCCCTGACAGCAGCGACGTCCGCCTCCGGATCTCCCCAGCGCAAATTGTCTTCGACGGTTCCGGTGAAAAGGATATTCTTCTGCGGCACAACGCCGATCCCGCGGCGCAGCGCTTCGCGGCTGTAGGCTCGGATGTCCCTGCCGTCGATCAGGATACTGCCTTCCTGCGGTTCGTACAGGCGGGGAATCAGCGACGCGAGCGTGGATTTGCCGCTGCCGGTGGTGCCGATCACGCCGAACGTCTGCCCCGGCTCCACCGTCAGGCTTATGTCATCCAGCACCGGCGCGGGCCTTTCTTTGTAATACCAAAAGGATACGTGCCGAAGCTCCACCTTTCCCTGCGCGATTTCGCCCGCTTCACCGGTTCCGGCGGGCTCGGTCTGTTCGCCCAGCAATTCGGAAATCCGGCGAAACGACGCCACCGCACGGGTGCTCTCCACGATCAGCAGCCCCAGCAGCGTCAGCGCCGCGAGGATCTCCAGCACGTAGGTGGCGAACACCGACAGCGTTCCGATGCTCAGCTCTCCCCCGAGTACCTTGAATCCGCCCATCCAGAGAATCAGAACGATCGCCGCGTTCATAATCAGGGATATGATCGGCGTGATGGACACGCTGAGCATATACGCTCTGGTGCCTCTGCGCTTCAGCTGCTCGTTGGCTTCCGTAAAACGTTTCGTTTCATAGTTTCCGCGGGCAAAGGACTTCACTACGCGGACATTCAGCAGGTTTTCCTGCACGGCGGCGTTGATTCTGTCCAGTCCCTGCTGCATCACGTCAAACCGTGGGAACGATACGAGACTCATTCCCACGACCGTAAGCGCCAGCAGCGGCATGGCCACAATCAGAACGACGGAAAGCGATTGATTCATCCGGAAAGCCATGATGCATCCGAGGATCAGCAGAATCGGCGCTTTCAGGCCCGTCCTCAGCGCGTTCAGCGTCATGTTCTGAATCAGCGTCACGTCGTTTGTCAGCCGCGTCACCAGGGACGGCTCCGAATAGCGGTCGATCGTGGAAAAGGAGAAATGCTGCAGGCGCTTGAACATGGCCTTCCGCACATCCCGTCCGAACCGCATGGATCCTCTCACGCACAGCTTTGTCCCGATGACCTGGGCCAGCATCATCATCGCTGCCGTCAGGATCATGCCGATCCCCATCCGGACGATGGTCGGATAGTCCCGATTCGGAATGCCTGCATTGATCATGTGCGACAGAAGGTACGGCTGAAGGATTTCTCCCGCAGCCTCCGCCATCATCAGCAGACCTCCGCCGAAAAACAGGGCTCTGTGCGGCTTCAGATAAGGTCTGAATTGTTTGAACGCATTCATGTGTTCTCCCCGTTTTTGTTCATGCAGCTTTCAGGAAATAACCCGCAAACGAGGCAGACGGCCGGCGAACCCGGCGGCACGGGCTCAGCGCGGAAACGGCGATTCACCGACCGTATCCCATTCGATCGACTCCCTGTCGATCCTCCATTGCAAAAAGCGCACCGGCTGCTTTTCGAAGGAACAGACGCAGATCCGGTACCCGTCCGTTTCCCATTCCGAAAAGGTGACTTCCCGCTCCTTCTCGCCGCCGGGAAGCACGGAAAAGGAAGAGACCGGACAGGAAAGGCCGACGCCGAGAAGCTTCACATAACTCTCCTTCCGGGTCCAGAGCCGGAGAAAATCGCGGTTCCTGTTCTCCGAACGGCTCATCCACTCCTGTTCATCCTGCCGGAAACAGTACGACGCGATGCGGTCAAAATCCCTCCCCGGCGCTTCCACATCCGCGCCGACGGGGTGCCCCGATACGGCGCAGACAGCCAGCTTACCGCTGTGAGACAGATTGAAATGGATTCCCTGGCAGCCCGCGAGCGCAGGCTTGCCGTATTCGTTCACCGCGATGCGAAGATCCTCCGCTCCCGCCTGCCGCAGCGCATGCAATGCCAGAAGCGCGGCTCCCAGAC
The DNA here is from genome assembly GCA_017512675.1 of Clostridia bacterium. GTDB lineage: Bacteria > Bacillota > Clostridia > Christensenellales > Aristaeellaceae > RGIG5678. Next base: position 6,842 of record JAFWEY010000199.1, read on the forward strand.
ATCTCCTTCTGTCCTCGGCGAACCGGAAGCGCTCGACCTTTTCCCGCCGTTCTTTCCAGGGGAGCGCCGCCATGCCCTTCGAAAACAGCAGCGGATCTTCAAGCGCGGTAACATCGCAGACCCAGCATGCGCATGACGGTATTTCACCCACTCAATCACCTCTTGCCGGTCAGAAGCAGACGTTTCTGAACGCCGAACGTCTTAAAACCCGCGCCTTCGCGACGCCGAAACACAATGGACGAAACCGCGATTCTCCGCGGCACAGAAACTCCAACACCAGTCAACAGAAAAATCCAGTATTATTATACAACAAATCCCGGCTTCTGTCCATGTTTTTCTTCCTTTGATGCAAAAATATTCAGGATCAGGGGTTCCTTTCCAGCGCTTTCGCGCTTTCGAGCAGGCGGGGAATCGGCAACTGCTGCGGACATGCGGCCTCGCACTGGCCGCACTGCACGCAGTCGCCGGCTTTGCCCTTTCCCTGGGTTACGATGCTGTATTCCCGAATCGTACGGAACTCCGGACTGCCTTTGCGGCGGTTCAGCACTTTGAAGATGTCCGGAATCGGAATGGACTTCGGACAGCCCTCCGTACAGTAGCGGCAGCCGGTGCACGGAATCGCGCGGTCGGCATCCAGCAGTTCCTGAGCCCTCCGGATCGCCAGCTGTTCGTTTTGATCCAGCGGGCGGAATTCCTTCATGTAGGACAGATTGTCTTCCATTTGCGCCAGATTGCTCATTCCGGACAGCACCATCAGGATTCCTTCCAGACTGGCGGCATAGCGGATGGCCCACGACGCGCAGGACGCGTCGGGATCGACGGAAGAGAGCGCCTCCTTTACCGCAGAAATGGGATCCGCCAGAATTCCTCCCTTGACAGGCTCCATGATGACGACCGGTTTTCCATGGGCCGCGCAGATTTCCCAGTTCCTCCGCGATGCTACTCCCGGGTTTTCCCAATCCGCGTAATTGATCTGCAGCTGAACGAATTCCGTCTCCGGATGCGCGGACAGCAATTCCTCCAGAAGCTCCGGATCGCCGTGGAAGGAGAACCCGCAATGCCGGATCAGGCCCTTTGCTTTCTGATCCTTTACAAAATCCCAAAGGCGGTATTCGTCATACTTCCGGTAGTTGCTGCGCTGCAGCGCGTGAAGCAGATAGTAATCGAAATATCCTGCCCCTGTACGCTCCAGGCTGGTGTAAAACTGCTGCTTGGCGCTCTGTTCGTCGTGGCACTGCTGCCATGCGCACAGCTTGGTCGCGACGGTATACGCGTCACGCGGATACCGGTCCACCACAGCCGCCTTCAGCGCCCTTTCGCTGTCGCCGCTGCCGTACACATATGCGGTATCGAAATAGGTTCCTCCCGCTTCAAGAAACCGGTCGGCCATCCGGCAGACCTGCGGCAAATCGATCGAACCGTCGTCATTCCTGGGCAGCCGCATCAGGCCGAATCCCAATTTGAAAGTGTTGCCGCGCGCGGAATCTCCCATACTGTTCCCTCCCGAACGTTCTTCTTTTCGGACCGGGCATCCGCCTCCCGTCGCCGGGGCAGGAGGCCAAACCGCCTGTAAGCCCTGCCGCAGCAACCAAAAGCCGAAAACAGTATACCATATCCCGATGCTGTATACAAGATGGGAAATGCTTTAAACAAACACACGGGGACGGTTCTCTGTGTTTCCATGGTTTCGCCGCAGCTTTCCCCCAATTCCAAAGCCGATCCCAACTGCATGGCCGGGCATCAGACAATGGCCGGACAGCCTGCAGCCGCATTCTTCCCGGTCTTTCGCCAGCGGCTTCAGAAACCCGCTTCAGCCCCCATCATCTTTCAATATCCGCTGCCCGCTGCACCCTCTCCGAATGATATTTGCGCCGTTCCCGCTTCTCTTTCTGCTCTCTCCCGGCATTTTTCCCACCCGTTCGAATGCAAACGCGACGGCTGCGCTCCCGCCAGATCAGAGGACCGTCATCGGAGAAGGCAGCGGGAAAGGCATGAGCCGGAAGCGTGCTGCCAAAGGAGCGGGCGAAGCGAAACCGCAGCACGCTGCCCGCTGCGAAGAAATCGCCCCGACAAAGGCGCAGGGCCCGACGGACGTGCCCGCGGGCCCTGCAGTGCCGCCTGATCAATCCGCAGCGTATAAGGACTTGCAGCCCGCATTCACGCCGCGTCCGTCAGCGCGTAGGTGTCCTCCAGTTCACCCAGCACGGCGATGGAACGGTCAAACAGGTCAAACAGGTCAGCCTCGGCGATCAGCCCGTCCGCGTTCGGCTCAACACCCTCAAAGCGCAGGTCGTAACGCAGGGGCGGGTTGTCCATGGTCAGCATCTCACCGCTGCGGATCTGCTCGGTGCTGCGATAGATCAGGCTGACACGATACCAGGCCTGGCCCTCAGCGTCCCGCCGCCGTTCAAACACCAGTTTCACTCCGATGGGCGTCATTGTTTCAATGCTCCCCGGCAGGGAATACTCCTCAGCACCGAGCGCAGAGAGTGTGCCCATAACGGTGCAGTCATGGGCGCAGAAGAATGTGAACAGGCGCTCTTCGTTCTCCAATTCACTTTTCAGTTCACGAAGCAGGGGATTCGTGATGTTGGCGGCCACCAGCGGCGCGCCGTGCTTCATCTTCAGACAGGCGGTCATGAATTCGCCGATCCGCGCCCAGTTTTCCTCTGTCAGTTCGTGTCCGAAGGCAGCCTTTACGGTGTCCGGCTCCTCGTAGTATTGAAGGATCAGCGCGTCCGCCACCTGATAGGCAGGCTTGATGGCCCCGGCGAGGTCGGGCTCCTTGTCCGCTTCCATCGTATAGCCGAAGCTGTCTGTCAGCAGGTCGCCGTACTTGCCGCTCCGGTAGAATTCGCTGTCCTCCATGTCGACGGTGTCCATGATCAGCCTGATCGCATCCCGGTTCTGTTTGGCAAGTCCGTCAAAGCCCGCTTCCCCGCCCTGTGCCGCCACCTGCGCGGCGGCGTCGTCGGCATAGGCTTCGCTGTAAAAGTGCAGCACGGGCTTCATGGTATCCTCGGTGCCGTTGGCGTCGCCGGGATGCTCCACCGCGATCTCCGCCAGCGGCAGCATGCCCGCCGCGAAGTAGCGTGCTGTCGCCCGGCAGCGCTGCTTGTCGCGGGCGTTGAAGCGGACCTTGCCGGGCTCGGGAACGGTGTTCTCCGGGATCAGCCCCTCCCTGTCCAGCCACTTCCTGAAATACTGACCCATGCTTGTTTCCTCAATGCCGCCTTTCAGGGTCAGTTCGCTGGAGCCTGCAGACCATTCGATCCAGGAATGCGGGGTCAGCTCTTCCGGGACGGAACCGTTGCTGGACAGGGGCGCGCGCAGGTTGTGGCGGCTCAATACGACCACTTGCTCAAGCCGGTAACGCGCCATAGCGTCCTTTGTTACGCCGTCCCCGTAGATGGTGCGGAAATCGTCCCGCATGGAGATGGTTTCAATGCCCATTTCTTCATAGGACGCCTTCTTCTCCGCAGCGTCATCGGGATCGCCGAATTCCCTCTTCGCGTCGTCCGCCAGCACCATATAAGCCGCGCTCCGGTAGGGGTTGCCCGAAATCGTGTAGATCTCCATCGCAAGGTCTCCGGAGGAATTCCCAAACGCAAGCACCGGCTGCTGACCGATCTCGCGGACGATTGCGTCAACCTTGCTGGTTTTGGCGTTTTCACCGTAATAGCTGCCGTCGAACACGATTTGATCCTCAGGCCGGAAGGTATAGTCCGCATCCGCGGCGTCTCCCTGATTCGTGGCGATATAGCCATACTCCGTGCCGATGACATGGCTCGGCGGGATATCCAGCGTGCCGGCGATGACCTGACGCACGATGTTGCGCTCCGTGGCCGTGACGACATAGACCGTAAAGCTGTTCTGCCGGAGTTTTTCGAAAAGCTCCACCATCGGTTTGTACCAGGCCTCGCCCCGCGTCATGCCGGTAAATCCCCAAGCTTCGCTGGCCTTGAAGTCTTCCACAATCGCGGCCAGCTCCGCCGTCGTCATGCCCTTGTAGGCCACGGCGGCGGCAGCGGCCTGCCGGGTGCTCATGCCGCTCGGCTTCGCGCCGCCCGCCGCGTCCACGATCTCCTGCGCCACGGCCAGAACGCTCTGCGGCATATCTGCCGAATGCTTCAGCGCATAGTCCGCAAACACCATGTATTCAAAGCAGAAGGGATAGGTTTCACACATCAGCGTGCCGTCCAGGTCGAATACAGCGATACGGTCCTTCACGGGAATGAAGTCGGGCGAGGTTTCGTCCGTCACCGCCAGGATGTAATCGTTGAGGCTTTTCGCCGCCTCGGAACCGTCTGTCCAATAATCTGCGAGCAGCGCTGTCCCGGTTCCGGATCCGCTTTCCGGCAAATTGCGGTTCGGTTCCTCCGCCGCAGCGAGGTTTGCGGGAACCAAAGCGGCGAACAAAGCCAGACAAATTGCCATCGCCAGCAGCTTGCGAAGCATAAAACCCATTCCTCTCATCGGTTGCACCTCCTGATTTTCGCACCTTCTGAATCCCTGCCCGGGCGTGACGGTCGTTCCTGCGGCTGCTGCCGCAGAAACGGGCTTGCCCGGGGCGGGCCTGAAGCGTATCTTCTTTCCGAAAATGCCTGTCGTATCTGTTCCCGAAACTCATACCCGTTCGTTTTGCTCCGCCGATCCGCCCTCGACGGACAGCGGCCCTGGCTTCTTTTCCGCCCTTATTGTATCATTTCCGGGCGCTTCACGCAACCCGTTTCCTGCGCGTTGCTGCCCTTGCGGCGCTGACCGGGCATCCGTCATTTTCGACCTGACCGGCTTGCGCGAGCGGCCGTTTTATGATAGACTGGGTTCACTTCGGGGAATCGGCGTTAGCCGCCGCGTATCGGCTCCCATCGCTTCGTCCCGCGGTTCGGTACGCCGGCTTTTCCGGCGATGCGCATATGCCGGCGGTCCCCGGCGGGTTTCTTTTTCACGCCGGCAGCGATCGCCGCAGATAACGTTCCTCGTAATGAGCCATAAGGAGGATAAGAATATGCAGACTTTGAAACTGAACAACGGCGTGGAAATGCCGATCCTCGGTTTCGGTACGTACCGCGCAAACGGGGACGAATGCAGGAACTGCGTTTACACCGCCATTCATACCGGATACAGGCTGATCGACACCGCCCAGGTGTACGGAAACGAAGATGCGGTCGGCGACGGAATCGCGCTGAGCGGCATCGACCGGAAGGAACTGTTCCTCGTCACGAAGGTGCATATC
>JAFWEY010000200.1 GCA_017512675.1 Clostridia bacterium
ACCCTTTCCCATAACGCCTCGTGAGATTTGAAGCCAATTCCTTTATGATCTGGATCCCATATCTCTCCTGGTTGCTTCCACCCATGCTTTCCTCTGAAATGCGTTTCCCAAGAAGCCAATTGCGAAAAACCAGAACCCGGTTCACGGTTCTGTATGCTGATCGCTGTGCAGACTCAATAATCTGTGAGACATCGGACGTGAGGTCATCCGTTTTGACGTATTGCATCATATCAGCCATGTTTCGTCCTCCTCACTCGATCTTTGCCAGCGCATTCCAACGGGCTTTGCCGCTGCCCTTTGCGCCGTCATCCGCGGCAAATGCCGGTCCGAAGCATGCCGGACAGAGGCGCCTTTTTCGGCCGTTCCTTCAATTTACTATAACACACCAAACGGCCGTTGTCTATCTTTCCCTGTTGTGCCTGATATCCCCCGGCGGAGGCCGTCGCAGGATTTCCGGCGGGACAAGGCGCAGGAACGGCAGGAGGAAAAGCGCGCCGCTTCAGGGGCGAAACGGCACGGGGCGTGCGAAGGGGCGGCAGAAGCCGGGGCATTCAGGCGTCCCGGGAAGCCTTTCCGCGAACCCTCCCCGCGTCACCGGGGGATGCTTCGAAACCCATTGAACAGATGCAAGCCGAGCGCCGCGTTGAAGCCCACCGCCGAAAACACGCTGAACCGTTCCGCAATGCCGAAATACCGCGGCGGCACCAGGGCCGTTCCGACGGAGCCGACCGCCATCAGGGCAAGCGCCGCGGCGGCGCAGACCCCGATTCCCCGCGCCCCGCCTCTGCCGAACCCGGCAGCGATCAGCAGGACGAGCGACGCGATCGACAGCAGCACCACCAGCGCCGTGACCGCGATGTGCATCGCTTCCCGGAAGGAGGCGATCTCCTTGCCCGCGTCTGCCAGCGGGAACATTTTGTAGCCGACGGCGGACACCCAGTTCATTCCGGCAAAGAGGTGTATTCCCGAGCGAAACAGGCCTGTGGAGATCTTCTTTTCGGAGACAAAGACGGAAGCGCACGTCGCGCACACCACGCTGCCCACCCCGTAGAACGCCGCCAGCCGGTCCCACAGGATTCTGGACGGCGCCGTTTCCGCCGACAGATCGCTGACCGCCTGGGCCGCCCAATCGTATCCCGGATATGCCGCCGGCGAAACAACCACCGCGGCCGTATAGGAAAGAAACGCCAGAAGGCCCGTCAGCCCGAGCCAGTGTATCAGTTTGCGTTTCATCGCATCAATGCCCCCGCCTTTTCTCTTTCTTCTTCTGCTGCTTCATTTCGAAACGGCGCTGCTCCTCCGCTTCGCGCTGCGCCCTGCCGGCCTGCCTGCGCTGCGTCTTCGCGGCTTCGCGCTGCATCTTAAGCGCCATCTGCGATTTCGTGCCGACGCCCGGGTTTTTCAGCCGTCCCGACGCTTCCCGCCGCCTTCGCTTGGGGCTGTCCGCCTTTTTCCGTTCCACGGCTTCCACCGCGGGGCTGAAACGCAGCCCGCGGTATTCCTTCAGCAGGTACGCGTGCACTTCATAGTCCTTCGGCTCGGCGCCGAACGTCACCTTGCAGACGGACAGCCTGCCGTTTTCTGCCCGCTCAAAGACACCGACCCAGAAGGGCTCCTGAAAGAAAACGGTCAAAGTAACGGAAACCGCATCCGTCCCGCGTCTCCCGGCCGGGACCCTCGCGGCGCGTTCCGACGGATTCATTTTCCCGCTCCCCCCGCCGTGATGATCCCGCCCGCCCAGCGGAAGAGCTTCTCCGAAAGGGCGGCAAACGGGATCGGCCCGCCGCTTCTCATCGCCGCATAGGCCGAAACGATCTGCCGGTCCGCATCCTCCGCGAGCGCCGCAGCTTCGCCCAGCGGCCCCGCATAACGGCCGGTCCGCTGCCAGATCCGCGCCCGCACCACAAAGGATGCGGACTTATACAGCCCGCGCAGCACGTCCCCGTCTTTCCGGTAAAGCATGTTGTGGACGCAGCCGTGGTAGATATTGCACGCGCCGATCAGAACGGCCCGGGCCACGGCGTCCGAATCGACCAGCGCCAGCACCGCGCCGAGAGTTCCGATGATCGGAACGGTATCGTGGCAGAACTGAAAGAGATCAGACGGTTCCCAGCCCATGATTTCCGCCCTGCCGGAGAGAAAACCGCACGCGAGCTCCCGGTGCTCCAGGGTGCCGAGCACCGCGTCATAGGCGGCGATGTCCTGCGGCGTCAGCGCATCCAGGATCAGCACCATGTCGATGTCGCTGTCCTCCGCTGCTTCGCCCCTTCCATAGCTGCCCTGGATTCCCGCGAACCAGATGCGTTCGCCGAAGGCTGCCTTTACCGCCCGGATATACCGGTCTGTCCAAAG
>JAFWEY010000201.1 GCA_017512675.1 Clostridia bacterium
TGATGGTGGTGATGGTGCTCGTGCTCATCCTCGTCGTCGTCATCCAGGTCGAAAGCGGGCAGCACAAAGCCTTCCTGCCCCTTTTCCATCGTGTTCAGGATTTTGGCGCCGTCCAGCTGCGCGATCGGAGTGGTGACGATGGCGGCGTTGGGATTCAGCGCGCGCAGCAGCGCGACCACTTCCTCAACCCGCTCCGCGGTGGCCTTCTCGGTATCGGTGCGGCTGAGTATGATGGTGCGGGCGTACTGTACCTGATTGCTGAAGAATTCGCCGAAGTTCTTCAGATACATTTTCGCTTTGTTGACGTCCACCACGGTGGTAAAGCTGTTCAGCTCCAGCCCGGCTTCCGCTCCGGCCTTTTCCACCGCGCGAATGACGTCGCTGAGCTTGCCGACGCCGCTGGGCTCGATGATGACCCGGTCGGGATGATAGGTCGCCGTGACTTCCTTCAGCGCCTGCCCAAAATCGCCCACCAGCGAGCAGCAGATGCAGCCGGAATTCATTTCGCGGATTTCAATGCCCGCTTCCTTCAGGAAACCGCCGTCAATGCCGATTTCGCCGAATTCGTTTTCGATCAATACCACCTGTTCGCCTTTGAACCCTTCGCTCAGCAGCTTTTTGATCAGCGTTGTTTTGCCAGCGCCGAGAAAGCCGGAAATAATGTCAATTTTTGCCATGAACGATGCGCCTCCCATTTCATTTCCAACGTATGTTATACACCTTTTCGGAAGATTTGCAATGGATATAGGATTAAATTTTGGTAAGGGATGGTCAGGAAAAGCCGCGCGGCAGCATTCCTGCGCGCGCGGCACTTACGGCGCAATGGTTTTCCGGCCTGTCATCAGCCGGAGCGACCGTCCGCTGTCAGCGGCCACGCGGTGACGGAGAAGGACAGCTTCCCGTCCGCAAAAAAGGCGATGCCGTCGGCCGACGGGTCCGTGGGAATCGTCGCGCTCATGACCTTGCCGCCGTCGTTTACAAAGACCTCGACGCTGAAGCGATCGAGAATCAGCCGCATTGTAAGCTCGCCGCGCTGATGGTCGACCCTGGCTCTGCGCTGATGTATGATTGCGCGCCGGGAACCTGAGAACTTTCGATCCACCTTCAGGACGGATTCCCGCGGGCGAAAGCTCACCGTGGTGTGGAAGGTGTCGTTCTTCGCGACGCGCACCGCAAAACGGTTGTAGAGCTCTTCTCCGGGCTCCAGCGAAATTTCCAGATCCACCGTACGCCCGGAAATGCCGTCCAGTTCGATTTCCCCGTTTTCAATCTGCACATTGCGGTACTGAACCGGCTTTCCCCGCAGCGCTTCCAGTTCCCGGAGCGGCGCCTGGCAGAGTCGCCCGTTCCGGATCGAAAGCTCCCGGGGCAGGCTCATCTGGCCGAACCACGGAACAGACGGAGTGTGCAGGTTGCAGGTATCCCAGTTCTGCATCCAGCCGATCATCAGCCGGTGTCCGTCCGGCGCGAGGATGGTCTGCGGTGCGTAGAAATCGATTCCGTAGTCGACCGCCTGATCGCTGATTTCCCGGAAATTCCCCTGCCCGTCCAAATGTCCCAGCAGGCAGAACGTGCCGTTCCCGTTATGGTATTCAAAGCCCTTGGGCAGCATATCCTGCGCGCTTGCCAGAAGCACCTGGTACCCGTCCAGTTCAAACCAGTCCGGGCATTCCCACATCAGTCCCAGCCTGCCGTTGTTCTGCGCCGGCGTGGACAGGTATTTCCAGTGCGTCAGGTCGTCGCTGCCGAACAGGAGCATCTGCCCGTCCGCGTCCACCCGGTCGCACGCCACCATCGCACGAAAGCTTCCGTCCTCCAGCCGCCAGATTCTGGGATCGCGAAAATCAAACCGGCTGCAGCCGGCGGGCAGATCCGCGGCGGTGATTACCGGGTTCTTTTCGAATTTCCGGTAATGGATTCCGTCCCCAAAGGCCAGATTCTGAGTCTGCACGGCGCGGACTTCGCCGTTCGGCTGGGTTTCGTCCGCCACACCGGTGTACATCAGCAGATGCCGCCCGTCCGGCAGTTCGAGCGCGCCGCCCGAAAAGCAGCCGCCCAGATCGTAGGACTCGTCCGGCGCCAGCGCGGCGGGGAGATAGCGCCATGCAAGCAGGTCCTTTGACACCGCGTGGCCCCAGTGCATCGGGCCCCAGTGCGAATCATAGGGATGGTACTGGTAAAACAGATGGTATTCCCCGCGGTACCGGCTCAGCCCGTTTGGATCGTTCATCCAGCCGACGCGTGAAGACAGGTGAAACAACGGCCGTTCTTCCGGGGAAATCGAACGTTCCGCTTCCGATTCATATCGCTGTGCGTTCTGCAAAGCCTGGCTCATTTCGTTCCGGCTCCTATTGTCCGTCATTCATGCTGTCTTCCAGTGCGTCGACGATGGTGTCCACCACCTTCGTGGCCCTGTCCTGCAGCACTTTGGGCGCGTAAGGGAATGTGTAGGAGATGTCCGAGGCCTCGATCAGCGGCAGATCGTTGATCGAATCGCCGATGCCGTAGAGGATGAAATCTCCCAGCTGTTCCCGCATGTGTTCGCGCAGCGCCTCAACGCCCTTCCCTTTCGAGCAGCCGCGGGGGGCGATGTCTATTTCGATCACGTTCTGAAAGGCCTCCACCGCGTCCCCGTATTTCTCGTTGATGCTCCGGGAGATCGCGGCGGCCTCTTCCAGGCTTTCCGTGTGTATGCTGACTTCGTGAATGCGGCCCGGCGGGGCGTCGTCCACGCCGGTAATCACATAGTATTTTCCGGGATAATCCATCTTCGCGAATACGCAAATGTCGCCTTCCACATCCAGCGTGAGGCGATACCCCTTGGGCAGCATTTCCCGCACGATGGCGTCGGCGACGCCGCGGTCGACCTCTCGCTTCAGGATCGGCTGAAAGTCTCCGTCCACGATGTTTGCGCCGCTGCTGGTGATGTAGAAATCCGGATGAATCAGCCCGGTTATGAACGGGGTCAGCCCCCCAACCTGCCGCCCGGTGCACAGCCCGAACAGGTGGCCCGCCTGCTGATATTCCCGGATCTTTTCGACGTTCTCCGGGGGGAGCTTGACATCTGCCTTGTAGAAATACAGCGTTCCGTCGAAATCGCTCGCAAAAACCTTTTTGCGCATAGTCTCCTCCTTAAAGCACGAATTTGTCCGTTACCGACGCGGCCAAAGGCCAGATCCGGATTCCGGCGCCGGCGGAAACGCGGCACCCGCGCTCTTCGCCGGTCGGATAAACATGGGTGGTGAACGTTGCTTCACCGTCATTGGCGAAGATTTCGCAGGATGAACGGTCGATGAAAATGCTCAGCGCGCCGAGCGGATGCTCCAGCGGCATATCCAGCGCTTCGCCGACCTGCTCGTTGAAACGCTTTTCCAGCCCGGTGCGGTCGATATGGCAAACGCGGCTCTCTGCGTCGTAATGAAGCGTCATGCCTCCGGTGCCGTCGGGACGCGTAAACAGCGCCAGGTCGAAATCGCCTTCGGGCACGGAGAGCTCGATTTCACAGCTCTCGGGCAGATCGGCGCCGGGCCCGATTTCCGCCTGGCGCAGTTCGCGCACCGCCGCCACCGGCGTCTGCACGAGCCGTCCGTTTTTCACCCGCAGCTCCCGCGGAAGCGACATGCTGCCCTCCCAATCCTCTTCCGCCGTCGGATAGTGATTGTCCGGCAGCCCGATCCAGGCGATCAGAATCGCTTTGTCCGGATCCCCGACATTTGCCGCGCCCTGCGCAGCGTAAAAATCGAAGCCGTAATCCAGATGCCGGTACGGGCCTTGGGGCGTGAAGGTCAGCGTCCTGTAGTCCATTTGGCCGATCAGGTAGACGTTATGGTTCGTGCTTTCGCCCCGCCCCGGCAGCTTTGTGTACTGCGGGGAGAAGATCAATACGTCCTGTCCCGAAATATTCACGATGTACGGGCATTCCCACATGCCGCCGAACCGCTCGTATCCGGGCACTTTCAGCTGTCCGGCAAAGCGCCATCCGGAAAGCAGCTCGGACGACTCGTAAACCAGCACGCATCCGCACAGATCCAGCGTTTGGGCGCCGATGAAAATGTAGTACTTGCCGGTCTCCTCGTTCCAGACGACCTTGGGATCGCGCTGGTGCTCGCTGTAATCGTCCCGGGGTCCGAACAGCGGCTTCGGGATTTTGACGGGGCGTCCGTCCGCTCCGAGAACCGCCGCACAGGTATACGGAGTGCGCACCCAGTCGTCGTCCCGGTGATTGCCCGTGTAGAAGAACACCAGATCGTCGCCTTTCGAAATGGCACTGCCCGAATGCACGCCCCGGTTGTCGTAAAAGCAATCGGGCTTCAGGCCGATCCCCGCGTTTTCCCAATGCACGAGGTCGGGACTGGTCACATGATACCAGTACTTCAGCCCGTGAACCGCGCCCCACGGACACCACTGATAGCAGAGGTGCCACACGCCTTTGTGCAGCGCGAAGCCGTTCGGGTCGCTGGAAAGCCCGGTCATCGGCTGTACATGGTAACGCTGCCTGTACGGCGAAGCCTGGTTTCTCCGGTACAGGTCAAGAATCTCTTCCGGCTGCCTGAGTTCACGATAGCGCTCTTCACGCGTCCATTCTTTCATGCTGTACCTCCCGAAAAAGCATATTCCTGATTCCATGATAACATGAAACCGGCAAAGAGTCTACAGGAAGTTTGTAAGGATTCAAGAGGATTCAGGAGAATCCGTGACGCTCCTTCCCAACGAAAAACCCCACCGATTCGACGATCGGTGAGGCTTTCGGTTCGTCCGGAATTACCGCGTTACGATTTCCACGGGGACGTTGAGGATCTTCGCGACCTTCAGAATCGTATCGATGTGCCTGCCCGTGCCGGCCGCAAAGTGATGCGTCGGCCCCGTTTCACTCCAGCGGTTCACGAATTCCCTGGCACCGCAGGTGAAGCGCGTGCGCATATTCGTATCGCCGAAGGACAGGATCTTGCCTTCCTCGTTGACGCCTTCCGCCACGACAAATTTGAAATGTCCGTCGCCGTCCTGCGTAATCGCCAGATATGTCACGGGCCCGGTATACGGATAGAACTGGGTCAGGTATCCGCCGCCGGTCTTTCCGTGGAAAACCTTTACGATTTTCATCGACGGCTTCCGGTCCGAAATATCCGCGTCGCCCGAGCCGGAGTGGCCGATGATCGCGATGTCGTCGTTGAAGTCGATCGAGTACATCTCCGCCAGCTGGCCGGTTCCCGAAATCGTCTTCATGATGCTCATCGCCATCGCGACCTTCATGTCGCCCTCGACGGCACAGGCCGTTCCCTGCTTGATCAGCATCGAAAACGCCGGGATCAGCATGCTGTCCAATACGCCGGCCTTTCCCTGGGCAAAACCGTCGTAATGCGAAGCGATCAGGCCGAGCTTCTCGTCCTTCACCCATTGTTCGAAGGCCACAACGTATTTTGCCATTTCCCAGACTTCTTCAATGCTGCCGCCGCCTTCGATGTCGAAGGTGTTCAGAATGTCCTCCGCCTTCGCGCGGATCGCGTCCTCGTCGGTGATCGCGTCGGCAATGGCCCACATCTTTTCCCAGTCGAACTGCTTGGTATACAGGAACATCCGGCGGTACAGGTTCGTCTCGTCGATGTAAAGATCCATCATGCCCGGATACGCACGCCCGATCTGCGCGATGTTCGTGTCACGGAAGCGCCTGCGCACCTGTGCGGCGCGGCACCAGTCTTCGATTTCCGCCTGCACGCCCGGGTCTCCGCCTTCCACCACGCCGGTGATTACCGCATGGCGCTTGCCGAACCGGTTCAGGTCCGCCACCGCTTCACCCACGGCGCCGCACGCGTAACCTTCGCCCAGCCAGGAAGCGATGTCCGTGTGATCGTAATCCAGGGCCTTCAGCTTCTGCACGTTCACCAGCACCACCGGAACATCCAGATCCCGAACCGCCGGCAGCATGTTATAGCTCGTCGCGTAAGTCAGCAGCTGCATGATGACCAGATCCACATCCGCGGCGCGGAATTTGTCTCCGGCAGCCTGCGACTGCTCCTTCGTGGTAATCATCCCGCCGTCGATGATTTCAACCGTCTCCGGCAGCGTCTGCTTGAACGCTTCGTACTGCCTGGCAAACTCTGGCTCCAGCGTCGGAAACTGCGGGAGATATGCGCCCAGCGCAATCGAGAACACCCCTACCCGTGCTTTGGTTTCAACTAACATATGCACCCTCCTGTCCGAATTCTTTCGGTTTTAAAGCTTCTTGATCAGCTGCTGCAGCTGTTTGCCGTACTTCTTGATGCCCGACAGGTTGCCGCTGTCTATCGCGTTTTGCGTCTTCTTCACCAGGCTGCTCAGCTTTTTGCGCTGGGAGGAAGAAAGATTGCCGCTGCTGAGGATTGAGTTCGCACGGGAGATCAGCGCCTGTGCCTTTTCCGCCATCGCGCTGATTTCCGCCTGATCCGCAGCGGAAACCTTCTTTTGCCTGGAAGAGGATTTGCAGACAGTGCAGATGCCGATTGTCGCGCTCAGCTTGTCGGTTGAAGCGCCTTTGAAATACTTGATCACTTCGTTGTAATCCGCGTAACGGAGCGGATGCCCTTCCGGCAGATAGATCGTGCCGTAGGACTTGACCGATTTGCAGTATTCGCTGGGCGCCTTGCGCGATCTGGTGCAAAGGCGGATCGTGCGGTGCATATTGCAGCTTTCCGCCGGTTCCTTCCCGCTTACGTAATAGTCCGTCGTGGTGCCGTAATTGTTGACATCCTTCGCGCAGGCACTGGTCGGCCGCATACCGGAAACCGCGCAGGCTTCGCTCTTGACCAGTCCGTAATGCGCTGCGCTGCCGGGGATGATTTGCTTGCCCGGTTTGCAGTTCTTCAGTTCGTGCACCCGTTTCATGATTGCCGCCCAAAGCGGCGCGGCATAGGTTCCGCCCGTCGCGTTGGAGGTCAGAGGCGCGTAGTTGTCGCATCCGATCCAAACCGCGCAGGAGAAATAACCGCTCATGCCGGCAAACGTGACACCGCGATAATCGCTGTTGGTGCCGGTTTTGCCGCCGATCGGGACCTTCTTGTCCCACACAGCCTTGGTGCCGGTGCCGCCGGTCGCCACACAGCCCTTGAGCACATCCACCAGCAGCCAGGCCGTCGATTCCTCGAAGACCCTGCGCTTCGTTTTTGCCTGCTCCGCGCGGGAATCCAGGTATACGTTGCCGTCCTGATCCTTTACCTCCGTAAAGGCATAGGGCTCCAGATAGACGCCCTTGTTGGCTATCGCACCGTAGCCTGCCGCCATTTCGATCATCGATATGCCCGAAGCGCCCAAAGCGAGGCCCGCACCGGTGGCGGAGATATGCTCCCGGTTCACGCCCAGCTTGATCAGGTAATTGACGGAGTTTTCTATGCCCACATAGGTAAACAGCGCCTGCGCGGCTGCCGTGTTGTGCGATTTGTTCATCGCCACCCGCAGCGATTCCACACCGGTATAGCTGCCGGTGGACGAGAAGTTGGACGGATACCCTTTGGGGCTGTCCCAGCCGTCGATGCGCAGCGGCGCGTTGATGACCGGGCTCCCCGGGGAATATCCCAGATCAAAGGCCGGACCGTACACCGCCAGCGGCTTCAGCGAAGAGCCGACGGGCATCATGGCCTGATAGGCGCGGTTCAGCTGCTTTCGGCGGGTCGGGACGCTGCGGCCGCCGATGATCGCAAGCAGCTCGCCGGTGCTCCAGTCCAGCACCGCGGCGGCCACCTGCGGCTCGACCAGCTGCAGATACTCGCCGTTGCCCAGCGACGCCTTGTACGTCCGGTCGGTGGGATAGCGGGTTTCCGGGTATCCCTTCCTGTCCGTGACGATCTGCTGGACACTTTCCTGAATGGTCGGATCCAGCGAGGTATAAATCTGGTAGCCGCCGGTGCGCAGGCGGGATTCCATCTGGCTGCGGTTGGCAGAATTGTCCTCCAGCTTTTCCTTGCGCAGCATTTTGGTGACCACGTCGTAAATCGCGTATTCCACGTAATAGGCGTTATCGTAAAGCTTATCGGTAAACCGGGAAGTCTCCACCACGTTCAGCGTTTCCGACAGGGCCTGGCGGTATTCGTCTTCGGTTATCATGCCCTGCTCGTACATCAGCTGCAGCACGTAATCCGTGTTTTCCTCGATGACCTCCGGCGTCTTCCGGCTGTAATAATTGAGCCGCGGGTTGTAGCGGTAGGGGTTGCGGATGCAGCGTGCCAGCGCGGCGCATTCCCGCAGCGAAAGATCACGCAGTTCCTTGCCGAAATAGTCCTGGGCGGCCACCTTCACGCCGTAATTGGTGCCGCCGAGATAAATGACATTCAGGTATTCCAGCATGATCTCGTCTTTGGAAAGCTGCCGCTCCAGCTGCAGCGCCAGGTACGCCTCCTGAAGCTTGCGCTTGTAGGTCTGCTCGCTGGAGAGCATGGTCAGCTTGATCAGCTGCTGCGTCAGGGTGGAGCCGCCCTGCTGGTTATTGTTCAAAAGGTTGGTGACCAGCGCGCCGAGGATTCGCTTGATGTCCACGCCGTTATGGCTGAGGAAGCGCTTGTCCTCCACCGCGATGACCGCGTTTTTCAGGTTGTCCGGGATTTCGTTCCACTCCGCGTCAATGCGGTTTTCCACGCCTTTGAAGTCGGTGATCAAAAGCCCGTTCGCGTCGTATATGAACGAAGTTCGTGCCTGCGAATCGAACGCGGAAGTATCAAGCTCGGGCGCCGTTTCGACCCATGCCTTTGCAACGCCCATCAGGATGCCGGTGCCGCATACCGCAATCAGCAGAATCACGACGAACAGCATTTTTGCCGTCGTCAGAACCACCGAAAACAGAAAATTCCCCTGCCGCACCCGCGGTTTGAATATACTCATCAGAAGCCTCCGTCTGCGATGCTGTGGAGCTGAACGCCATTTCCATTATTATAACACATTTCCGGCACCGACAAGGTTAATCCTTCGTGCACGCGGAAAAAACGCCCGCTTTTCGTCCGTGGACATATACGCCCGCTTTTAAGACGCATCGGGGCGGGAAACGGTTGCAGATTTCGGCGCAGGAACGTACCAAATCAAAGGCGGTTCCTGGTTCAGGCCCGCCCTTGTAAAGCCCTGAAAATGCAGGCGGCAAAAGAGCCGTCCGCTGCGCCGGCCGCCGGCGCGGGGAACCGAAGCGCCTATGGGCGCGGCGCCTGTTCCCTGTCCTGTGCTTTTTCCGTCAGACGGTCCTTCAGAAACGCCAGCGCTTCCCGGTAACCGTCAAATCCTTTGCCGGTGATCGTCTTCAGGCAGGCTGAGCGGATATAGCTGACCTGACGAAAGGCTTCGCGGGCGGGAACGTCGCTGATATGCACCTCCACCATCGGCAGCTGCACCGCTTTCGCCGCATCCAGAATCGCAATGCTGGTATGCGTATAAGCGCCCGGATTGATGACGATCCCGTCAAAGCGCCCCAGCGCCTGCTGAATCAGATCCACCAGCACGCCCTCGTGATTCGTCTGCCGCTGCTCCGCTTCGATTCCCAGTTCCCGGGCCGAGGCTTCGACGAATTCGCACAGCGCCGAATAACTGTGTTCTCCGTAGATCTCCGGTTCCCGTATACCGAGCATGTTCAGATTGGGCCCGTTCAGCACCAGAATTTTCATGCCGTCACATCCTCCATTCCCGGAACGCCTCCAGCACCCGTTTTACGGTTTCTTCGGGCGTTTTGTCATTGGTTACCGCAACGTCCGCCGCCGCGCTGTAAAACGGTTCCCGCACTTTCGCCATTTCGCGCAGCGCTTCAGGACCGCGGGACAGCGGACGCCCTTCGGTGGGCAGGCTTTCAAGCGGCCGGATCAGCCGTACGACCAGCGCGTTGCGCCGCAGCGCGTCGCGGTTGCTCTGCCGCAGCACGGCCCCGCCGCCGCATGCGAGGACGATTCCGCCCCGGCGGGTAAGCTCTTCGAGGACCTCGCTCTCCATATCCCGGAACGCCTGTTCCCCCTGCCGTGCAAAGATATCGGGAATCGCGCAGCCCGCGCGCTTTTCAATTTCCGCGTCCGCGTCCGCAAACGGCAGGTTCAGCGCCTGCGCAGCCATGCGCCCGACGGTGCTCTTGCCGCTGCCCGGCATGCCGATCAGCGCAATGCTTTGCACCGCCGCTCGGGTTTTCCGGTACACTCTTTCCGTTTCGTCCGCCGCGACCGGGCGGCCGGTAAACAGTTCACAGGCCTGCGCCGCCTGCGCAACCAGCATCAGAAGCCCCCCGCCTGCCGGGATTCCCTTTTTCTGCGCTTCCAGCACCAACTGCGTGCGCAGCGGATTATACACCACATCCAGTACGCCCTGCAGGTTCGGAAAGAGTTCAAGGCTGACCGGGCTTTCTCCGATTCCCGGGTATGTTCCCACCGGCGTGGTATTGACAAGCAGATCCGCGTCCGCGTGCCTGGACAGGTTTTGATAATTGTCCGGCCCCGAACGGGATATGACGGCGATTTCCCGGGCGCCCCGGTCGCGCGCCGCCGTCTGTGCCATCTGCGAAGCGCCGCCGGAGCCCAGAACGACGGTCTTCCTTCCGGCAAAATCGATGCCCGCGTTTTCGGCCATCGCCAGAAATCCGGCGTAATCGGTGTTGTGTCCGGTGAGGGTTCCGTCCTTTTCCCGCACGATGGTATTGACCGCGCCGATTCTCTTTGCCGTATCGCTCAGCGCGTCCAGAAACGGGATCACCGCCTGCTTATAGGGGATGGTAACGTTCAGCCCTTCCCATTCGCCGCTGCGGAGACAGTCTTCCAATTCCTCCGGGGGCAGCGGATGCAGCTGATAATCGTATCGCCCAAAGGCGCGGTGAATTGCCGGAGAGTGGCTGTATCCCAGGGTTTTGCCGATCAGAAAATACATCTGTTATACCTCCTGATAGCAGCCGAGGAACATGAACAGCTCCAGCTGCCTGCTCAGCGCGTCCAGCAGTGTCAGCACCTCTTTCGAAAAGACGGACGCTTCGAGATCGAAATAGAACATGAATTCGAAATCCCGCCCGGGAATCGGCCGGCTTTCCAGCTTCGTCAGATTAAGCCCCAGCGCAGAGAATTTCGCGATCAGCTGATACAGGGCGCCGGGAGTGTGCGGAAGGGTCATCAGCAGGCTGATGCGGTTGGCACCCGGGTAGATTTCGGGTTCCTTTTCGATGCAGATAAAGCGGGTGAAATTGCTGTCGGTATTGCTCACCTGGCGCCCCAGGACATTCAGCCCGTACAAGGCGGCACAGGCAGGGGACGAGATCGAAGCCACGTCCGTCCGCTCGCTCTCCGACACCATTTTTGCGGCCGCCGCAGTGTTTTCACAGACCGTGACCCGCACGTCCTTCAGCGATTTCAGGAACGCGCTGCACTGCCCGATTGCCTGCTCATGGGAAAAGATTTCCCGGATCCCGTCCAGCGAAACGCCGGGCTTTGCCAGAAGCACGTGGTTGATTTTGTATTTCAGGCTGCGCACGATGTGAAAACGGTGGTGCATCATCAGGTCGTACACCTGATTTACGGTGCCGTAGGTGCTGTTCTCGATGGGAAGGATTCCAAACCGGCACAGACCCTGTTCGACCGCATTGAACACCCCGTCAAAGGTTTTGAAGTACAGGATGTTCGCGGTTCGGAACAGGCGGTCGCAGGCCTGCTGTGAATACGCGCCTTCCACGCCCTGGCAGGCGACCAGCGCCCGCGTGGGGAAGAGCGGAGGCGTTCGCTCGATTGCGTTTTCAATGGACTGCATCAGTTCGCCCTTCCCGTCCGACATGCAGGTAATCTGCCAGGAACGGCTCAAATCCATCAGGGTCGAAAAGAGGATCCGTGCGTAGCTTTCCAGTTCCTCGCCCGCTTCGTTGGCCGCGCGGCACAGAATCTCCCGTTCCCTGCCGGGCCGGTAAACCGCCGATGCGCTTTCCTTTTTGACGCGGGCAACTTCCCGCGCGATTTCCATTCGCTGTTTGAACAGATCGAGGATCTGTCCGTCCACTCCGTCTATCTGCGCGCGCAGCGCTTCCAGTGTTTTCCCCGCCATACACTCAACCTCCCTACAGCAAATAATCCGCCAGCACCAACGCGGTGACCGCCTCCACACAGGGAACGGCGCGCGGGACGATGCACGGATCGTGCCGTCCGCCGACTTTGATTTCCGTTTCCTGAAGCGTGTGAAGGTTTACCGTTCTTTGCGCTTTTCCGATCGAAGCCGTCGGCTTGAAAGCCACCCGAAACAGGATGGGCATGCCGCTGGTGATGCCGCCGAGGATTCCGGCGTGGCGGTTGGTGCGGGTGCGGACCTGTTTTTGCGCGTCTAAGAAAAACCCGTCGTTGTGCTGCGACCCCCGCAGATCAGCGGCGCGAAAGCCCTCGCCGAATTCGATTCCGCGCACGCCGCCCAGAGCAAACATCGCTCCGGCGAGGGCGTTTTCCACGCCGTCGAAAATCGGGTCCCCCACGCCGGCCGGAACGCCGTCGGCCATGCATTCCACCACGCCGCCTGCCGAATCCTGATCCGCGGCGGCCTCCCCGATGGCCGCAATCATCCGTTCCCCCGCGCTTTCGTCAATCGTGGGAAACGCCCGTTCCGCAATGAACCCGTAATCGCCGCCCAGAGGATCAAACGGCGTGTCGTCGATGCCGGCGATCCGGCACGCGTGGGCATAAATCCGCACGCCGCGCCTTGAAAGAAGCTGAAGACAGATCCCGCCCGCAGCGCAGAGCGGCGCGGTAAGCCGCCCGGAAAAGTGACCGCCCCCGCGCGGATCCTGAAACCCTCTGTAGCGCACCGAAGCGGTATAATCCGCGTGTCCGGGACGCGGCTTTCCGGCCAGATCCGCGTAATCCGCGGAACGCTGACAGGCGTTTTCGATCGTCAGCGCCAAAGGAGAGCCGGTGGTGTGTCCGTCCCGCACTCCGGACAGGATGCGCGGCTCGTCTTCCTCGCGGCGGGCGGTGGAAATCCCGCTTTTGCCGCCCTGCCGCCGGGCCATAAATGCCCGGAGAAGATTCGCGTCGATATCCTCTCCCGCCGGCAGCCCGCTGATCACCGCGCCGACTGCCGGCCCGTGGGATTCCCCGAAAACTGAAACCCGAATTCTCTTTCCGTACTCAGACGCCATACGCGCAGCCTCCCAGCCTGTTGTAGTCCCTGAAGAAATCCGGATACGATTTTTCAACTGCCTCCGCACCGGCAATCTCCACCGGTTCCCGGCAGATACACGCCGCTGCCGCCGCGGCCATCACGACCCGATGGTCGTTCTTTCCGTCCACCGTGCCGCCGCGCAGCCGGCCGCAGCCGAAAACGGCGAGGCCGTCAGCGGTTTCTTCGGCTTTCCCGCCCAGAGCCAGCAGCGTGTCCTTCATCGCCTGAATTCGGTCGCTCTCTTTGATGCGCAGCCGCGAACCGCCGGAGAACACGCTGGTCCCGCGGCAGGAGGCGGCGAGGACCGTCAGAACCGGAAACAGATCCGGACAATTGCGTACGTCCAGCGAAAGCGGCTGTCCCGATTCGTTTTCGCGCAGAATCCGCTCGATCGCGCGGTCGCTCTGCGCGGACGCGGAATCAAGGCCCGAGATTCCGATCTGCGTGCCGGACATGCGGCCTGCGCACAGGAAGAACGCGGCGTTCGACCAGTCGCCTTCCGGCAGAGCATCCTGCGGACACCGAAAAACCTGCCGCCCCGGCACATGAAAACCGTTGTCTGTCCGGCTGAATGCGATTGCACTGCGCTGCAGCGTGCGAAGCGTCATTTCCACATAAGCGCCGGATTCCAGCGGGGAGGTCAGAACGATCGAGCTGTCCCCGTCCAGCAGAGGCAGCGCGAACAGCAGACCGGTCACGAACTGCGAAGAGACGTCGCCGGGCAGGCGGTACTCGCCGGGCGTGAGCCTGCCTTCGATTGACAGCGGCAGGCGATCGCCGGAAACCCTGACGCCGTGCCTGCGCAGTTCCTCCGTGATCGGAAAGAGCGGCCGCTGCGGAAGCCTTCCTCTGCCGGTAAACCGCGCCTGCCGGCCAAGCGCCGCGGCCACCGGCAGGAGAAAGCGCAGCGTGGATCCGCTTTCGCCGCAGTCAAGCTCCGCTTTGCCGCCGCGCAGCGCGCGCAGGCAGCTCTCCGTCGCGAGAAGATCTCCTGACCCGTACGCGGCGCACGGGGTTCCGCCGCTTAGATGCTGTGCGATCATCAGCCGGTGCGCGTCGGATTTGGACGGAATCGCGCGGACGATTCCCTTTAAAGGCCGCGGTTCGATCCGAACGATCATGTTGCCGCCTCCAGAATTCCGCGCAGGTCCCCGACGCCGACCGGATGCAGCCTGGCTTTTCCGATCCGCTCCGGCAGAACCAGCGTGATTTGCGCGCCGGCGCGCTTTTTGTCGCGCAGCATTGCCTCCAGCATCCTGTCCGCCGGAAGATCGGCTTTGACCGGGAGGCCGTTGGCTTCCATTGCCGCGCGCACGGGATCGAGCACGGGCTCTTCCGCGACGCCGAGCGCCTCGGATGCGCGGGCGGCCATGACCGTACCCACCGCGACCGCGTGACCGTGCGTCATCTGAAAATCCATGCACTTTTCGATTGCATGCGCGAACGTATGCCCGAGGTTCAGAAGCGCGCGCTCGCCGCGGTCGAACTCGTCGCGGAGCACGACGTCCCGTTTCAGCTCCACCGAACGGGCCACGACGGGCACCAAATCCTCCGGGATGCCGTTCGACAGGCTGGCAAAGTACGATCGATCGAACAGAACTCCCATTTTTACCGCTTCCGCCATGCCGTCCCGAAGGGTTTCCGGCGGAAGGGTGGCAAAGGTGTCCGCATCGCACAGAACGGCCAGCGGCTGGTGAAAGGCACCGGCAAGGTTCTTGCCTTCCGGCAGATCCACCGCAGTTTTGCCGCCCACGGAAGCGTCCACCGCGGACAAAAGCGTCGTGGGGACCTGTACAAACGGAATCCCGCGCTGGTAGACGGCCGCGGCAAAGCCGGTCATATCGCCGGTCACTCCGCCGCCCAGCGCGATGGCCGCGTCCGCGCGGGTCAGGCCGTTCCGGGCGAAAAACGACAGAAGCCTGCCCAGCGTCCCCAGCGTTTTGTGCTGCTCCCCGTGGGGAAACGCATATTCGACCGTTCGTATGCCGGCGCCGTTCAGGCTGGCCTTCAGCGGTTCAAGGAACAGCTCCCGCGTCGTGTCGTCGCAAACGATCGCGGCAAGGCTGCCGGGCAGAACGGGCTTCAGAAGCCTGCCCGCCTGTTCTGTCAGGCCGTGTCCGATTATAACGTCGTATCCGCCGCCCAGCGGAACGTGAATCTTCAGCATGCGAAACTTCCTTTCCGAATCGTCGTTCTGCCTCTCTCAGGCGCCGTACCGGTACGCGTAAGGCAGCACCTGCCGAATGCCCGCCGCGACCTCGTCAAACTGCGCGGGGGTGATCGACTGGGGCCCGTCGCACAGCGCGTGCGGCGGATCGTTGTGCACCTCGATGATCAATCCGTCCGTGCCGGCAGCGGTCGCCGCCAGCGCCAGCGGCGGCACCATCCTGGCGATGCCCGTCGCGTGGCTGGGATCCACGATGACCGGCAGATGCGTCAGCGCCTTCAGCGAAGGAATCGCAGACAGATCCAGCGTGTTGCGCGTATACGTTTCAAACGTCCGGATCCCGCGTTCGCAGAGGATCACGTTTTCGTTGCCGCCTGCCATGATGTATTCCGCGCTCATCAGCAGCTCCTGAAGCGTGCTGGACAGCCCGCGCTTGAGCAAAACCGGCTTTTGCGTGCGCCCCAGCTCCCGGAGCAGATCGAAATTCTGCATGTTGCGCGCGCCGACCTGCAGCAGATCCACGTCCTCAAACAGCGGAAGCTGGGTCAGGTCCATGATTTCGGAAACGATCGGCAGCCCGGTCGCCTTCTTCGCTTCGAGAAGAAGCTTCAGGCCTTCCGCGCCCAGCCCCTGAAACGCGTAGGGAGAAGTGCGCGGCTTGAACGCGCCGCCCCGCAGAAGGTTTGCGCCGCTGGCTTTGACCGCCTGCGCTACGCGGATGATCTGTTCCTCGCTTTCCACCGAGCACGGTCCGGCAATCAGCGCGAAATGGCCGCCGCCCACCGGCACCCCGGAAACGTCCACCACCGTATCCTCCGTGTGGAACTTGCGGTTGGCCTTCTTGTAGGGCTCCTGGATGCGCTTGACCTCCTCGACGATGTCCAGCGCCTGAATCAGGTCGATGTCCACCATCGAGGTGTCGCCCACCAGTCCCAGAATCGTCGTCTCCCTGCCTACGGTCACATGAATGTCCAGCCCCATCCCTTCAAGCCAGGACACCAGAGACCTGACTTCCGCCGGATGCGCGGGATTCTTCAGCACTACAACCATGTCCTCTCCTCCGCAAAAACCCCCCGCGGTGTACACCGTGGGGGGTATCGTCCATCAATCGATTTCAGATCACTCTTTCGGCATACACAACGAACCCTTGCCCGTAAAATAGCGGGCAAAGCCGAACATAAAATAGCCGAAAGAGATATTCTGCCGCATGGGAACCGCTCCTTTTGGAATTGCGGAGATTGTATCACGCTGCCGCAGGAAAGTACAGTCCTCTTACAGGGATTTTTTGTTAATTTCCCTGAAAAACCGAAGGAACACGGCGGCGGCTTCCGCGGGAATCCGACGGCAAAACGCGCCTTCCAGGCAGGAATCCGCAGCGGTACATCGAATAAGAACGGCAGAAGCTTCAGCAAGACGGAGGTGTTTCCATGCAATACGGGCAGATTCCCTATGTCGGAAAGCCGGTATCGAGGATCGTTTTCGGTACCGCGACCCCGATCCTCTTTGCGGCGTTCCGTTCGGTCTACGGCGATGCGCCGGATTTCGGCGACCGCCTGAATGCCGCGTTCAGGCTGTTGGATGACATGTACGCGGAGGGTGTAAACTGCTTTGACTGTTCCGACCACTACGGCGAAGAACCTCTGGGCGAATGGCTGGAAGCGCGCGGACTGCATGACAAAGTCGCCATCCTCACCAAGGGCGGCCATCACAACCGCTGGCGAAAGCGCGTGACCGATTACGATATCCTGCACGATGCGCACAATTCGCTGGCAAAGCTGAAAACGAATCATCTGGAAATCTATATGCTGCACCGGGACGATCCCGAAGTGCCTGTGGAACCGATCGTGGACGTCCTGAACCGGCTGCACGATGAAGGCAAAATCGGCGCGTTCGGCGGATCCAACTGGACGTTGGAGCGCATCGAACAGGCCAACGATTACGCGGTGAAATGCGGCCTGGTTCCGTTCACCGTTTCCAGCCCGAACTTCGGCCTCGCGAACCAGGTGGAAGATCCCTGGGGCGGCGGATGCGTAACCATTGCCGGCCCTGCGAACGCGTCCGTCCGCAAATGGTACGCCGACAATCATATCCCGGTATTTGCCTATTCCACGATGGCGCGCGGGTTCTTCTCCGGCCGGGTCAGCAGCGCGGATCCTGAAAGCGCCAAAAGGGTTATGGATGAGCCTGGGCTCAAGGGCTATGCCTGTCCGGAGAATTTTGAACGGCTGCGCCGCTGCGAAATTCTCGCAAAGGAAAAGGGGATGACCGTACCGCAGATCGCGATGGCGTGGATCTTCAATCAGCAGCCGCTGGAGGTCTACGCGCTGGTCTCGACGTCCGCGCGCGAAAAGATGCGCATGAATGTCGAATCCAGCGAGGTTCATTTGACATCCGAAGAAGTCAAATGGCTTGATCTGGAAACCGATCGCTGAGATCGAAAGCGCGCAAAGCGGCAGGCGGATACCCCGCCTGCCGCTTTGCGGCTGCCTGCCGGGCGCGCCCGAACGGAGCGCAAAAAAAATTCCTTCCGGTCAGGAAGGAAAAGGAATCCTGTTTCTGTATGTTTCCTTTTCTAATGGAACGGGCGGACGCCAGGGGAATGGGGAATAGGTTGGGGGAGACGTCCGCCCGAATGCCGTTTTTTTCAGCGCGGTCAACCGCTCCTGAGGCGCAGCCCACCCTGCCACATGACAGGAATGGGTCTGTTTTGAAGACCGTCGCCGTAAAAGACACCCGTTACTTTCTTCTTCCGAAAGGCCCGGGCAACGGATACAAGGCTTCGCGTTTGTTTCCTGAGAGCACCACCTCCTCTTTACATGTTCATTATAACCGATAAATCCGGCTTTGTAAAGGCGCGAATGTGACAAAATTGAGAACATTTGTCGTAAATGCATTTGTGATATTTGACGTTTAATAGTCTGGTCAGAGCGTGCATCTCTATGCGTGTAGGTGCATGTCGGGTCGGCGACTGCGGCGCATGGTGACGCACAGCGACGCACGGCCTTTAGGGTCAAAGAAGGGTCAGGGAGGAGCCAAAAAAGGCCGCCTCGCTTGGAGACAGCCTTTTACCTCAGAGGGCACCCCCACTCGTCGGCGAGAATTATTATACCACGGTTCACGAATGGGTGTCAAATCGCAAAAAAAGCCGCACGCGGCGGCTCTATTGGCGTCAAGCATCGGTAACACTTTTTCGGGAAGGAAGCTGTCAAGGAGGAGGGTGGAGATTTTCCGGCAGGGAAAGGCAGGTCATACTGCCAACCCTGCGAAGCCGGAAAATACTACCCGGCCTTGACAGCGTCGCCAAGTGATATAATGTTGCCAGGACGGCA
>JAFWEY010000024.1 GCA_017512675.1 Clostridia bacterium
ATTCTGAAGGACGCGGATGTGATCCACCACAGCCTTTCGGATCCGGCCCGGGAAGTCAAGGAGCACGAAAAAGCCCGGTATGCAAAGCTGTGTTCGGAGCTTGGACTTGCCGAATGATTGGCTGATTGGGATTTGACCGGGCGAATGGCGCCTGTGGCGGTGAGAAGGAACCGAACGGCTGTCAGAGCCGGGGTTGGAAAAACGGAACGGAAAGCTTCCGAAAAACGGAACGGGAATAAACAGCGGAGCGTACGCACAGAATGCCCGCGGCGAAAAGATGGGCTGCTTTCTTCGGACATCGGAAAACGCCGCCGCGAATACGCCCGGCATTGATCGGAATTACATGCAGGTGTTCGAAAGGCTTCTGCACGATGCGGACGACGGGATAAGAATGGAAGCGCCGGAAATCTGTCGCGTTCTCGGAAAACGCAGGCCGGAGTTCGTCAGGCCTTACGCGGACCGGCTGCAAAGAATACCGGAAACCGACAGCAACCGCGCCGGAAGGATTTCGCTGCCTGGGCGCGGTCAGGGCGACTGTATCGAAGCAAAATCATTCCTTCCAGCGGACAAAAAACGAACTGTTGAGAGCAGGCTTTGACGGAGGAGAGCAATGGATATCACATGGGAAGACGGATTTGCGATCGAAGTGAGGGCGGATCACGGCACCGTCATCGTTTCGGCCAACAGGGAAGGGCTGCTCTCCCTGGCGCGTCAGCTGACCGCGCTGGCGGAGTCAGTGCCGGGCACCCATATTCATTATGACGAATACAATTCGCTTGAAACAGGGTCGGCGGAAATGATTGTCGAAAGGATACAATAAAAGACAGCGGCCAGGAACGGGAGAGAATCGGGACAGGATTGAAACCGGCGCGATCCGTTCGGATACCCGGGCGGAAAACAGGGGGATGCGGCACGCACCGGACCGGCAGGGCTTTGAATCCTGCGGCCTGATTCAAGCTGACTGCGGCCCGAAGCGGCATACGGGCGGGATATGCCCGTTATAAAACCCGAATCAGCACCATATAGCAAAGGGTTCCGGCGACGATGGACAGATACATGTTGTTTTTGAAGACATGCAGAAGCGCCACCAGCGCGCAGGCAGCCAGCTCCGGAATGCCGAACGGGAACTGATCAAAGGCGGTATTGCGCAGGCAATAGATCACCAGCACCGTCATGATGGCGGGCGGGAGCGTTCTGCCCAGGTAGCGCATCGTCCTTGGGAGCGGGCGGCTGCCGAACAGCGCAAAAGGCGCGGCGCGCAGGGCCCAAGTGACCAGCGCCACCACGGCGATGACCGCGACAGGGTACAGAGTTTCAGGCATTTTTCCGTCCCTCCTTTGCTTCGATGGGCTTGCGCAGGAGCAGCAGCGCGGCCAGGCAGGCGGCCAGCGTGGGAATGAGAAAGTATTCCTTTCCCAGGAGCAGGTAAAAGCCCAGTGCGCAGGTCGCGGCGGTCAGGAAGGGAAGCCTGGTCCGGTATTGCCGCCACTGGTTGATGACGACCACCAGGAAAAAGGCAGTGGCGGAGAAGTCGATCCCCGTCATGTCAAAAGGCAAAAACCTGCCCGCACACGCGCCCACCAGGCAGCCGAACACCCAGTAGAGATGGTTGAGCATGGCAATGCAGAAGGCCGCCCTGTTCTCGTCCATCCCCGGATCGTACTGAACCGAACAGAGCACGGAATAGGTCTCGTCGGTCAGCGTCAGGACCATATAGACGCCGCGCCAGCCCATTTTTCGAAAGCGTTCCACAAAGCTGATGCCGTAGAAAATATGCCGGGCGTTGATGAAGAAGGTCATCAGCGCCAGCGCGAGCAGTGAAGCCCCGGAGGTCATCATCGGAACCATTATGAGCTGCATGGAGCCCGCGAAAACGAAGAACGCGGAGGCAACGGAGAAGAGCACGCCGTATCCGGCGTCAACGGTGAGTATGCCAAAGGCGATGCCGATAAACAGATAGGTAAAGAAGATGGGAATCGTGTTCCTGACCGCAAACCGAAGCTCCCGCATATCGTCCATCTCCTTTGTGTTGACAGCCCTGGATGCGTACTGTATTATACAGGAAGTGTTTTGCGCTTACAAGTGCATTCATGACGGGAAAACGCCGAAGGGGCCGATCCCCGTACCGGCTTGATGACGGAGAGAGAAACCATGTGGAAATGTCCCAAATGCGGCAGAGAATTCACCAGGCAGGATCAGCAGCATTACTGCGGGAAGCCGAAGACGATCGACGAGTACATCGATGCGCAGGACGCGGCGGTTCAGCCGGGATTGCGGAGGATCCGCGAAATCATTCGCGCCGCCATCCCTGACGCGGAGGAACGCATGTCCTGGTCGATGCCGACATTCTGGAAGGGCAGGAATCTCATCCATTTCGCGGCGTCGAAAAAGCATCTGGGCCTGTATCCGGGCGGTGAAGCGACGGCGGTGTTCGCGAAGGAGCTGCAGGGCTGGGATGTGAGCAAGGGAACCGTTCGCTTTCCCTGGAACCGGGAGCTTCCGGAGGAGCTGATCCGGAGGATTGCGCGATGGTGCTGTGAGAAATACCAAAAGTGAATCTGCAGGCTTTTTGGCCGGCCGGACAGGCGCGTTCGGCCGGCCTTGCGCCTTTGGCGCGACGGTTTCTTCGCAATCGCCGCGTGCCGCAGCGTCGCTTCGACCGCTCCTGCGGATTGCCGGGCAAGGCACTTCCATCACATGCTCTGCCCCTTTTCCGCCGTCCGTTCCCTGCGCATCGCCCGGCTTACATCCGCGAGTGATACAAAGAGACATTTCGACAGCTGAATGCGGCGCTGCAGCGGTATCGGGCAAGCGCACCCCGATTCCAACCTGGGCCTTCCCGGCGCCATACCGGAAACCGGGAAGGAAGCGGTCGTGAATACTTTTGTGCTTGAATAATCTTTATTCATATGTTATCATGCAAACGGAAACCGCGCGGGAATGCTTTCTTCCGGCGGAGAAGCAGTCTTCATGCCGGCGGGAGGCATCCCGTTCGTGCTGACCCGCTGCTTCACGGCAGGCAGCCGGTTGTGCGCCAGCCTCGTGCCTGGCCTGTGCATGTCCCGGGAGCCTGTTCAAGATGATATGTGTAACGCGGCATACCGGAAGGGAAACAGAATCCTGTTCCGGCAATGCGGAAAGCTGCTGTTTCGCGCAGGCCGTTCGATTCGCGAATCCCGGATTGCTGAACGCGTCAAAGGCGATGCATCGAAACGCATTGCCGATTCGGAGCGGGAAATTCTTCGTTTCAGGCGGATCGTGCAGAGCCGGAAGGCCGGAAGCGATCCGGCGAATGCGCGGAGAGCCGGAGGATCGCATCGGGTTTTTTCGGACGGCTGAAGGACAGGGTTTCTCCGGAAGGGAGAATCCGCCTTCAATCCTTCGGCATTCCGTGACGGACCATGAACCACTGAAAGGAGCAGTCAATGATTACCAACGACAAGAGCCTGGTTGATCTGAAGCATCGGGTGCTGCGGGAAGTCTGCCGCTTGGCTTGGGAAGATGCTCTGACCCATGAAAATCTGGAAAAAATCCCGCTGATGATCAGCCCCGGACCAAAGCCGGAATACCGTTGCTGCATCTATAAGGAGCGGGAGATTGTGCGCGGAAGAGTGCGGCTGGCCATGGGGCTGAGCCCGGACGTCGCGCAGCCGACGAAGAACGTCGTCGCGGTGATTCCCGCGGCCTGTGACGATTGCCCGATCCAGGAGTATTCCGTGACGGACAGCTGCCGTTTCTGCCTGGGTAAAGCGTGCCTGAATGCCTGCAAATTCGGCGCGATTTCGCCCGGCGACGCCAAGATGAAGATCGACCCGAACAAGTGCAAGGCCTGCGGCCTGTGCGCGAAATCCTGCCCGTTCGGCGCCATCGTCCACATGCAGCGTCCCTGCAGGAAGAGCTGCCCTGTGAACGCCATTTCCTACGATGAGAACGGCTTTTGCGTCATCGATGAAGAAAAGTGCATCCACTGCGGGCATTGCATCCACAACTGCCCGTTCGGCGCCATCGGATCGAAGATCTACGCGGTGGACGTGATCCGGGCCATTCTTGCGGGCAAGCGCGTCGTGGCCATGTGCGCGCCGGCGACCGAAGGCCAGTTCGGAAAAGACATCGGTATGGGCGCCATCCGTGCGGCGCTGAAGAAAGCGGGCTTTGCGGACATGGTGGAGGTCGGCCTGGGCGGAGACATGACCGCGGCCTATGAGGCAAAAGAATGGATCGAGGCTCTCCGGGAGGGGCGCAAGATGACGACCTCCTGCTGTCCCGCGTTTATTTCGATGCTTCGGCATCATTTCCCGAAGCAGTACGAGGAAAACAAGTCCTCCACGGTTTCGCCCATGGTCGCGGTGTCCAGGTATCTGAAGTCGCAGGATCCGGACTGTGTGACCGTGTTTATCGGTCCCTGCATCGCCAAAAAGGGTGAAACGCTGAACGAATTCATCGTTGACAACGCCGACTATGCGCTGACTTTCGGCGAGATCGTCGCACTGCTGGATTCCCGGGACGTGGAAATCGTGCCGGTGGATGAGCCCTATCAGGAGGCGTCGCTGTTCGGCAAGCGCTTCGCCGGTTCCGGCGGCGTGGGGGAGGCGGTGCTGGAGGCAATGCGGGAGATGGGCGAAGACGTCTCTTCGATCAAGCTGCAAAAATGCGCCGGAGGCGAGGAATGCCGAAAGGCGCTGATGCTGCTTCGCGCGGGAAAGATGGATGCAGATTTCATCGAGGGCATGATCTGCCCTGGCGGCTGCGTCGGGGCCCGTCGAAGCACCAGGTGGAAACGATCGTCGAACAGAGCAGAAAGAACCTTTTGGCGCAGGCAGACGATCGAAAGATTCTGGAAAACCTGAAGAACTATCCGATGGACGCCTTTTCCATGTTCCGGGACGGCCATATGGAATGACCGCGCTGCGCGCCCGGCTGCCGGAGAGGGACGAACCTCCCTGTCCGCAGCCGGGCGAAAGGACCTGGCCCGCTTTTTCAAAGCACCGTTTGCGGCCGCGCTGCCAGGCTGTCCGCCTGAAGGATCGTTCCCTTTTTCAGCAGGCATCATGCGCGGATTCGCCGGCCGCGATATGACATGCGAGCCGGCCGTGTAGCAAGAGGGAGGAAACGGAAAACGGCGTCCGTTGCCCCGCAAGCCCCGCGTCTGTCCGGGGGAACCGGCGGTTCGCTTCAGCCGCGGCGCCGCAAAAGGAGAATCTGTTCGATTTGTCCTTGAACATCGTTTCATTTTTCGGTATAATAGCAACGGGCCCCGGACCGCGTGATCGCGTACATTGGGAGATCGCGGGTTCCGCGGGGATTTCCGGCAGCAGGTTTGCGGGAAGCTTCTTTTATCGGACGTTTGACGGGAAAGGGAGCGTTTCGCCGGTGACAGCGAACCCGTGAAAACCATTTGAGCGGGAGAGAGATGCCTCTGGTTGAAAATCCGGAAGCGGCTGCGCTTTTCTGAGAGCTTCTGCCAGGGGCTTTGACAGATGAAAGAGGTGACAACAGTGGGCAGAATGGGATTGCAGCCTCCGTTCTTTGAGATCGGACCGAAAAACTATCTGTACGGAGATCAGATCATCGATTTGGCGATGGCCGCGGATGAGGCTGCGGCGGAATACGATATCCGAGTGATCTTCACGACGCCTTATGCGGATATCCGCGAGGTCGCGAAACGAACAAAGAATCTGTACGTGTTCGCTCCGCATATGGATGCGATCCCCGTAGGCCGCGGGCTGGCCTGGGTGCTGCCGGAATCCGTCAGGGCTGCAGGCGCGGCGGGCGCGATGCTCAATCACAGCGAGCGGCCGTTGGAGGTGGCCGTGCTGTGCCGCACCATTGAACGGGCGAGAGAACTGAACATGATGACCATTGTGTGTTCGGATACCATCCGCGAAGCCAAATCCATCGCCCAGATGGGGCCGGACATGATGGTCGTGGAACCGGTGGAGCTGATCGGCACCGGGGAAGCGTGCGGGATGGAGTACGTGAAGGCGTCGGTGGAAGCGGTTCGCAGCGTGAATCCGGAGATCGGCGTGCTGGTCGGCGGCGGCATCGCAAACGGCGAAGACGTTTACAATGTCCTCATGGCCGGGGCCGACGCGACAGGCTCATCCAGCGGCATCGCAAAGGCGAAGGATCCCGGAGCGATGGCGCGCGAAATGCTGCGCGCGGCGCGCGCTGCCTGGGACGAGCGCACAAAAAACGGCTGAAGG
>JAFWEY010000025.1 GCA_017512675.1 Clostridia bacterium
GGGGATGGTGATGACGGCATACTTGGCATTCCAGTTCAGCGCGCCGCCGACGGTGTAGGCCATCTGCACGGTGGCGACACCGTTGCAGGCCAGCGCGTTGGAAATGCAGCCCGGCAGAACTTCGGTATCGCAGTTGTACACGCCGATGCCGGCTTCACGGGCCGCCACGATGTAGGACGCGAAAGCGGGCATGTCCATGTTGGAGATGACGATCGCGTCCACGCCCTTGTTGATCAGGGTGTTCAGCGCCGCGACGCCTTCTTCATCGGAGGCGATGACGCAGTCGGTCAGGTCCCAGCCGCGATGCGCCGCCTCAACGGCCACGGCCTGATGGCAGCGGCGGTTGTATTCGGACTCCAGGTTGTGTACCAGGAAGCCGATGGAGATGTCGCCGTCGGGCTTCTGCTTCAGTTCGGGGAATTCCTCTGCGACTGCGGCAACGCAGCCCAGCAGCATAACCAATGCCAGAATGATACCCAGTACCCTCTTCATGATTACGTCCTCCTTAAAATGTTCTGATCGAAAATGGATCTGTCCGCCGGCCGTTTCGCCTGCTGGCCGCGGCGTGTACCGACGCGGCCGATGCCGGCAGGCAATTGTCCAATGGAACCCCGTTGGCAGAATGAAACCGGATCAGTCCGGAATGAGCATGACCTTCATCGCATCCGGATCCTTTTCCGCGATCTCGAAGGCCTTCTGGAACTCGGACAGTTTGAAGGTATGCGTCATGACGCCGTCCGTGCGGATGGTGCCGTTCATCATGCCCTTGATGACCGCGTCATAGCAGTACGGTCCCAGATGCGAGCCGAAGATGTTCAGCTCCTTGCCGTCGCCGATGTCGTTGAAATCGATGGAAATCTCCTTCGGGAACACGCCGAACTGCACATACCGGCCCATGAAGCGCAGGGCCTTGAAGCCCTGGCGAACGCTGGCATTGCTGCCGGAAGCTTCGATATAGACATCGCAGCCGTAGCCGCCGGTCAGTTCTTTGATCTTTTCCACCACATCGCACTCGGTGGGATTGAGAACCATGTCACAGCCGTGCTCCATTCCCAGATTCAGCCGGTAGGGGCGCAGATCCAGGCCGATCAGCAGCTTCGGCTGCTTCATGCGGGCCACCGAGACCATCGCCTGACCGATGGCGCCCAGGCCGCTGATGACCACCACGTCGTTGTGCCCGATGTTTCCGCGCTCCGCCGCGTGCATGCCGCACGCGAAGGGCTCGATCAGCGCCGCCTGCTCCAGCGTCAGCGCGTCGGGAATTTTATGATGGATTCCCTGACGGTGGAATTTCATATACTCGGCAAATCCGCCCGGCACATCCTGCTTGAAGCCGTAAATCCAGTGCCGCTGGCACATGCCGTAATTGCCCTCTTTGCAGAAACGGCACTCGCCGCAGGGAACGATCTGCTCGGATACCATCCGCTCGCCGATTTCGACGCCCTTGACTTTGGCGCCCACCTCGACCACGCGGCCGACGAATTCGTGGCCCTGGATGATCGGGGGCTGAATGTAGCGGTCCGCCTCGCTGGTGCCCCAAACGCGGATGTTGTTGTGCATCATCGTTTTGATGTCGCCGGCGCAGATGCCGCAGGCTTCAACTTTCACGAGAATGTCTTCCTCGCCGATTTCCGGCACCGGCACGCGTTCCAGCCGGTTATCGCCCGGCGCGTATGTCACGAGCGCGTTCATCAGTTTCTTTTCCATAACAGCATCTCCTCCCGATTTGCGTACCCTTGGTTCTGTTCCCTATCGTATATGGCCGCCGCCATACGATAAACACGGCTTAAATCTGAAGTCCCGCTCGCCGCCGGCATCCTTGCACGGACCCGGGCGGCAGGCGTCTGCGGGAACTCCCGCGTCTCCACGGAGCAGCGCCGTCGCAATCTGCGGTGCCCCGCCGCGAATAAAACCGCTGTCGCTTGTGCATTCCGCACGATTTCAAGGTTGAAATTCATGCAATATGCTTGTTTGACGACAACCAATCCTCTGCTGTTAGTATAACAGTCCTCCCCTGAAAATGCAAGATGAAATCATGCCCATAATTTGTTAAGCATGGCGCGATATCTGAACTTTTTGTGATTTTATCGTCAGAGCCTGCTCCGCGGGAATCGGCCGCCCCGTGCTGTCGTCCGGCCGCCAAATAATTGTCATTCATCCCGATTTCCGCGGCCGCATCCTGTACATCCTTGCCAAAAAAGCAACAATGTGGTACAATAAGAACCGCAAAAACGAACTCTCCGGAGGCGGCTATGCGGTACGAAACCTACGGATTTTCAAACTCCTTTACGATCGGCGGACTGCGGATCACTCCGGTGCATCTGCGCCGGGAAGCGCTGCAGCCGGTGATTGCCGCGCATCAGCATTCCAACATCAGCTACGAGATTCACTATTCGCAGCGCGGATCCGGCAATGTGGTCATCGACGGGAAAACACATCCCGTCGAAGCGGACACGCTGTATGTCACCGGACCGTATATCATTCACCAGCAAAACTGCTCCGAAAGCGATCCGGTCATCGAATACTGCCTGTATCTCGACTGCGAAATCGTGAACCGAACCCGCGCGGGAGCGCTGGACATCTTCCCGAAAACCCATTTCTGGATGGGCCAGGACGGCGGCAGGCTGTTCCCGCTGCTGGAAGCGCTGATGGAAGAGAACCGCGCCCCGTCGGTCGATACCGCCGAAATGTCCGAGGCGATTCTCCGGCAGATCATCGTGACGCTTTCCCGCATTTACCGGAACGATCCGCAGCAGCAGGGCGCCCGCTCCAGCAGCCTTTCGGACACCAAATCCGCGCTGCGGCCGCTGATCGACGACGTGTTCTGTTACCAGTGCAGCAACCTGACCCTGTCTCAGCTGGCCAACATGCTGAACCTGAGCGTCCGGCAGACCCAGCGGCTTTTGCAGGAGAGCTACGGAAAGACATTTTCCCAGAAGCTGACCGAGGCGAAAATGGCCTCCGCCGCGCACCTGCTGAGCACCGACAAGCTTTCGATTACCGAAATCAGCGAGCGGCTCGGCTTCTCGTCGATCGAATACTTTTCGACGCAATTTCACAAATTCATGCACGTCTCGCCCCGGGAATACCGGCGAAGCGCGATCGCAAACCGGGAAAAATAACTGCAGGCGGGGCAACGCCTCGCCTGCGCCGTATCGATGGATGGGTTTATTTGTTGGCCGCCGCCATTTCGCCGGCCAGTTTTCCAAAAGTCATGCAATCGGCAATCGCGTTGCCGCCCAGCCGGTTGGATCCGTGGATGCCGCCGGTGACCTCGCCGCAGGCAAAGAGGTTCGGGATCACGGTTCCCTCGGTGTTCAGCACTTCCGTTTTCGCGTTGATCTTCAGTCCGCCCATCGTGTGATGCACGGTCGGCACCTTTCTGCAGGCGTACCACGGGCCTTCGGTCATTTCGACGTCGGCTTTGTTGTTCGCCACAAAGCCCAGCGGGTCTTCCAGCTCGCCGCGGACAATCGCGTTGTAATTTTCGACGGAAGCGGTCAGCTTCGCCGGATCGGCGCCGATTTTTTCCGCCAGCTCCTCCAGCGTATCCGCCTCGACCACGCTGCCCTGGGCGACCATGTTCTCGATGGTGGCGCCGTTGGCGTCCACCCAGTCGCGCGCCGGATAGCGCACCGCGTTCACGACGATCCAGTAGGTCTGCTCGTCCTGGTCGAAGATCGCCTGCGCCAGCGTGTCGCGGGCGGCGCCTTCATTGACGAAACGGTCGCCGTAAACGTTGACGAAGATGCGGTTGCGGCCGGAGGTTCGGATGTTCTCCATCAGGCCCGTGCCCGGCGTTCCGCAGGGATGGATCTGAATGTCGGACATGCCCGTGACATCCGCGCCGACAGCGCGCGCCATCTCGATGCCCGCGCCGGTGGCGGACAGGCGGATGTTGGTGCAGCCGAGGCTGGTCACGTCCACATGCGCCCACACGCCGGTGTTGTACTCCGCCAGCAGATCCTTGTTCGCGCCGAACCCGCCGGTGGCGAGAATCACGCTGTTCGCCTTCACCGTGACGGTCGAGCCGTCTTTGGCGGTGCCGATCACGCCGGTTACCTTGCCGTCCTCGGTGGTGATTTCCGTGGCGGTGGTTCCGTTCAGCACGGTAATGCCTTCGTTTTCCGCGATGTATTTTTCAAACACGCGAATGTAGCTGTTGCCAGAAGGCGTCGTCGTGTAGTGGCTGCGCTGCCACAGCGCGCCGGTCGCCGTTCCGATTTCGTCCTTGAATTCGACGCCGATGGATTCCAGCCATTCAACAGCGTCCATCGAATTCATGCACAGGTAGGTGATCAGTTCCAGATCGCCGACTCCGTGTCCGCCTTCGTAGGTCTGCTTGACAAACTTGCCGACGCTGTCTTCGATGCCCTGCGCTCCCTGGCGCACCGGGTCCACCGCGTTCAGCGCGCCCTCGGATACGTTGGTGGAGCCGCCCAGAATATCCAGCTTCTCCATCACGATCACGTTCGCGCCGCTCTGCTGCGCGGAGATCGCCGACGCCAGGCCGGATCCGCCGCCGCCGACCACGACCACATCGCAGGCGTACTCGGTGTCCTGAGGCTCGGCCGCTTCCTTTTCCGCCTTCAGCGCGTCCAGATCCAGGCCGGATTCGGCCAGCGCGTCTTCTGCCGCGCGCAAGATCGCGCGGGAGGTGATCGAGGCGCCGGTGATCACGTCGACCGCCAGACTCTGTTCGTCCGCGATGCGCTGCGTCATCCGCTCGATGGCAACCTTCCCAACGCCGATCGTCTCGTTTTCGTTCGTCACTTCAACCTTTTCGATTTTGTCGCCGGCGACGGTCACCGCCACCGTGATCGGCGCGTTGTGGCCGCTGGTGGTCGCTTCGTACACGCCGTCCTCCGCCGCCGCGGCGGAAGCCGCGCCGAGCGCCATCACCAGCGCCAGTGCCAGTGCCAGAAGCTTTCTCATGGGTCTCCCTCCTCCTGATCATTTCGATACGGCTGATTCCATTATAGTCGATCCTTCGGAACCGGTCAATACGGATCGCAAGTCGGACCGCGTTTCCGGACATCCGTCCGGCGTTCCGTTCCCGGAACAGGGCAGGGCTCGGATCCCCGCGTTTCAAAGGCATCCCCGCACAGACGGGATGACCGGACGTCGGGAGCCAGGCGAACGGAGCGGCACCGGCGCACACAATTCCATCAATATGAATCAGCAGTTCCTTAACCTGCACGGCATACAAACTTAACCAGAGCGGGAGCCTGACCGCTTATAATATATCATCGGATTGTTATGTCCGGAAAAGACTTTATATAGAAAGCGGGAGATCCATGAACAAGAAGAGGCAGATCCCGAACGCGGGGCATTGGCTGATTCTCTGCGCGCTTCTTCTGGCGGTCGCGCTGTGCTCTGCGGCCGCGGCGGAAGAAACCCAGGTGCCGCTCAAGAAGATCAAATTCACGGCGAAAACTTACAAGATTTCGCCGGTCGACTCGCTGAATCTCAGCATCAAGCTGACGGAAAACCCGCTTTTCCATACAGAAACCGTGACGTTCGAAAGCTCGAATCCGGCCATCCTGAATGTGACGCCGAGCGGATTCGCCACCGTGCCCGAAGGCATCCGCAACGGTTCGGTGACGGTCACCGCCACCTCTTCCGGCGGCAAGACGGCGCAATGCAAGGTAAAAATCAAGGCTGTGGACGTGAAAAAGATCACGCTGTCCTCGAAATCGCTGCGCATCCACCCGGGCCTGTCGGGGAGCCTGACCTGCAAGGTCGTGCCCAAGAACGCGACCTGGCCGGAGATCGAATGGAGCAGCAGCAACAGCGCCGTCGCCACGGTGGACGGCGAAGGCATCGTCAAAGCGGTCCAGAAGGGCACCGCCATCATCACCGCGAAGAATCCGGACAGCGGAAAAACCGCCAGCTGTGTCGTAACCGTCGACCGGATCTACGTGTCTTCCGTTTCGCTGAATCTGAAAAAGCAGACCGTCGGAACGGGCGGAAGCTTCAAGCTGAAGGCCACTGTCAAGCCCGCCGGCGCCGGAAACAAAACCGTCGCCTGGTCGTCGGACAACCCTTCGGTGGCCAGCGTGGACGAGAACGGAAAGGTGACCGGCAGGTCCGCGGGCAAGACGGTCATCCGGGCGGTCTCAACCGACGGAAGCAACAGGAGCGCCACCTGTGAAGTGACGGTCAAGGAAATCATCCCCAAATCGGTTTCCCTTTCTCCGAAGGTCAGAACCCTGGATCCGGGCGCGAAGGTCAGGCTTTCCTATTCGACCACGCCCTCCTATTCTTCCTATAACGGATCGGATTTTGCGACATGGACCAGTTCCGACCCGTCGGTCGCCTCGGTTTCCGAAAACGGCGAAGTGACCGCCCACCAGTCCGGCATCGCGGAAATCACGCTGACCGTCGGCCCGACCGGCAGCAGAATCAGCGCGAAGGGACAGGTCCGGGTGCGCTCTTCCAGCCCGAAAACCGTTACCGTCGGCGCGGTGGGAGACGTCATCCTGGGCGGCGACCCGCGCGGCAGCAGCCAGACCCACGCGAAGCTGAAGGTGTTCAGGAAGCACCTGAGCTCCTACGCGGCGCTGGGCAACGATCCGTTGGATTACGTGTTCCGGGACCAGGCGCTGGTGGACGAACTGAAAGCGGACGATATCACCGTCGCGAACCTCGAATGCGCGCTGACAAACGAGGGGCGGCACCAGAACGAGGTGTTCCTGTTCAAGGGTTATCCGTCCTACGCGGCGATCCTGCCGCGGGGCAGCATTGAAGTCTGCTCGCTGGCGAACAACCACAACGACGATTTCCATGAGAAAGGCATTCAGGACACGAAGAAGGCGCTGGCGGCCCACGGCGTCGGTGCCATTCCCGAAAGGGGGAGCTGCATCGTCACCCGCAACGGCGTGCGCGTCGGCTTCTTCGGAATGCGCGTAAAGGGCAGCTCCAAGCCGTCCGTGGTGACACAGAAGGTCAGCGCGCTGAAAGAGGAATGCGACGTGGTGTATGTGTTCTTCCATTTTACCTGCACCACGAAGAGCACATGGAAATACGGCAGCCACGAACGGTCGATGGCCCACGCGGCGGTCGACGCGGGCGCCAGCGTGGTGGTCGGCGCCCATCCGCACATGCTTTCCGGCATAGAAATCTACAACGGCGCATACATCGCCTACGGGCTCGGGGACATGGTCGTCGGCGGCACCAACGAACGGTACAATTTCCTGTTCCGCACGAAGCTTCTGGTGCATGAAGGCTTCGTCGAGGTCGCGGACCCGACCGTGGTATCCATCTACGCCAATTCCAGCAAGGACCGGCTGAGCAATTTCAGCCCGATCAAGCTGACCGGTTCGAAAGCGGACGCCTGCATCAGCAGAATCCGATCGCGCTCCGCACAGTTCGGGACAGATCTGTCAGGGATTACGTTCGTTCGATAACAACAGCATTTTCTGAAAGGTGATTCGATGGCTGAAACATGGCTGACGCGGCTGCAGGCGCTGGAGGTTGAAATTCTGAAGGACGTGGACGCCTTCTGCCGAAAAGAGGGCATCCGGTACTGCATCATCGCGGGAACCCTTCTGGGCGCCGTGCGCCACGGCGGGTTCATCCCGTGGGACGACGATACCGATATCGTAATGCCGCGGGAGGACTTTGAGCGCTTCAAAAAGCTCGCGCCTGGGAACATGGGCGAAAAGTACTTTATCAGTACGCAGGACAACGAGCAGGGCAATCCGAAAGACATGATCAAGGTTCGCAGGCAGGGGACCGTCTACGAAACCCGCTGGTCGATGCGTTTTCCCAAGCCCTGCACCGGCATCTGGCTCGACATCTTCCCGCTGGACGAGGTCCGCAGGGAAACCGGCCGCGTGCAGCGGGCGGTGGGCAATTTCGTGCAGGGGCCGATGCAGCGGCTGCTGAACAGCTATTCCCAGCCGATCGAAAAGGGAAGCAAAAAGGCACTCGCGCGCCGCCTGATCCGTCTGCTGCCGTTTTCCTTTTACCGGGGAATCCGGGACGGGCTGATGCAGTGCGGCAACGGCAAAGGCTATGCGTATTACGTGAA
Organism: Clostridia bacterium; assembly: GCA_017512675.1. Lineage (GTDB taxonomy): Bacteria > Bacillota > Clostridia > Christensenellales > Aristaeellaceae > RGIG5678. Next base: position 8,036 of record JAFWEY010000025.1, read on the forward strand.
TTATTTCAGCCAGTACGGGCACCGGAAGCAAACCATGCCGAAGGACTGGTATTTCCCGGCGCACGATATCGTGTTCGACGGCGTGACGGTGCTCGCGCCGCACGAAACCGAAAAGATCCTGACCAGAATCTACGGTGCGAATTATATGCAGATACCGCCGGAAGAAAAGCGCGTCGTGCGCAAACCGGTGCGGATTTCTTTCAACGTGGAGGGGCCTGATGAAGTACTATAAAACCGGGTATACCACCGGCGCGTTCGATCTGTTTCACATCGGTCATCTGAATATCCTCCAGCGGGCAAAGGAGCGCTGCGAGCACCTGATCGTCGGCGTCAGCACGGACGAGCTGATCAGGGAATACAAGCACCACACCCCGATCATCCCGTTCGAGGAGAGAATCGAAATCGTCAGGGCGCTTCGCTGTGTGGACGAGGTGGTGCCGCAGGAGACGATGGACAAATTGGCCGCATGGCAAAAGCTCCGGTTTGACGCGATGTTCCACGGCGACGACTGGAAAAACTCGGACCTGTACAACCGGTATATCGAACAGTTCCGGCAGGTGGGCGTGGACGTGGTGTTCCTGCCTCACACCGCCGGCATATCTTCCGCGCAGCTCAGCGATATTCTCCGCAAGCTGAAATAAACGAGCCGTCCGCGCCGGCCTGCGCTTCATCCCGGTAGAACACCCGCATGAGCGTCAGGCCGCGGGCAGGCGCGGTTACGCCCAGATCCAGGCGGCTGCCCGTTTCAAACGCCCGCGCAAACACGCCGGGGGCGATTTTTTTTGCGCCGACCCCGATCAGCGTGCCGGCGATGATGCGCACCATATTGTACAGAAAGCCGTTCCCCAGCACCCGCAGGCCGATCCATTCGCCCCGGCGCTCCACCTGCGCCAGCCATATGCTGCGCACGGTCGTTTTGGCTTCCGAGCCCGCGGCGGCAAAGGCGGCGAAATCATGGGTGCCCAGCAGGCTTTCCGCTTCCCGGCACATCAGCGCTTCATCCAGCGGATAAATGACGTGCGCCCGCTGGTTGCGGCAAATCGCAGGCGCATGGGGGGAAACGTGCATCTGATACAGGTATTCCTTGCCCTTCGCGGAAAAGCGGGCATGGAAGTCTTCCGGGACCGCGCGCGAACAGCGAACCCGGATATCATCCGGCAGAAGGGTATTGAGCGCATATGCGTATTTGTCCGGCGGAATCCTCGAATCGGTATCGAAATGCGCGGACTGCCCCAGCGCGTGCACGCCGGCATCGGTGCGGCTTGCCCCGGTGACCGAAACCGGCGCTTTTGTCAGCCGTGACAGCGCTTCCTCGACGCGCTGCTGAACGGACACCGCGTTTTGCTGCCGCTGCCAGCCCGCGTATCCGGTGCCGTCATATTCGACAATCAGCTGAATTCTCTGCATATCAGAAGGGCAGCAGGCATACGGCGGCAATGACCAGCGCGGTGACCAGCGCGGCGACGGCGTCGATCCGCCCGTATGTGAGCTGCTTCATGCGCGTGCGTCCCTCGCCGCCGTGATAACAGCGGGATTCCATCGCCAGCGCCAGTTCGTCGGCCCGGCGGAACGCCGATACAAACAGCGGCACCAGCAGCGGCAGCATCGCCCTGGCGCGGCCGATCAGGTTCCCGCTTTCGAAATCCGCGCCGCGCGCCTTCTGCGCCATCGTAATCTTGTTCGCTTCTTCGATCAGCGACGGAATGAAGCGCAGCGCAATGGACATCATCATCGCCAGCTCGTGGGTGGGGAAGCCGATCCTGCTCAGCGGTTTCAGCAGGCTCTCCAGCCCGTTGGTCAGCGCGATCGGCGAAGTGGTCAGCGTCATCAGCTGCGTGCCGAGCACCAGCAGGCTGAGCCGCAGCGCCATGAAGGCGGCGGTGCGCAGTCCCTGGTCTGTCACGCGGATGAACTTCCAGGCGAAGACCGTGTTCCCGCCGACCGGGAAAAACACATTCAGCAGAAATGTCAGCACGATGATGAACAGCAGCGGCTTCAGGCCCTTCAGCAGGATTCTGAAGCGTATGCCCGCGATTTTCGCGGTGCACCAGATAAAGGCCAGCAGGACCGCGTATCCCGTAAAGCCGCGGGCCAGAAACACCGCCACGACCAGCGCAATGGTCAGGACCAATTTGGTGCGGGGATCCAGCCTGTGAACCGGCGAATTGCCGGGATAATACTGCCCGAGCGTGATGTTAATCAACGGCGGCGCCTCCTTTCCACTCGTTCAGGAGCGCTCTCGCCAGCCATTCGATGCTCCACACGTCCTGCGGAATCCCGAAGCCGTGATCCCGAAGAATCTGCGCGAGCTCCGCCGCCTGCGGAATGCCCAGCCCCATTTCCCGCAGCTTTTCGCTTTCGGAAAAAATCTCCGTGGGCGTGCCGTCCATCGCAAGCTCGCCGCGGTTCATTACCAGCACGCGGCTGCACAGCTTCGCCACGTCGCCCATCGAATGGGAAACCATGATCAGCGTAATGCGTTCCTTCTCGTGCAACTCCTTCAGGAACGCGAACATCTCCGCACGGCCGCGGGGATCCAGCCCGGCTGCCGGTTCGTCCAGCACCAGCGTGGACGGGCGCATCGCGAGCACGCCGGCAATGGCCACTCTCCGCTTCTGTCCGCCGGACAGCTCGAACGGGGACTTCTCCAGCCGGTCCTCCGCCACGCCGGAAAGCCGCGCCGCCCAGGCGACCCGTTCGGCGATTTCCGCTTCGGAGAGGCCGAGATTCCGGGGCCCGAACCCGATATCCTTGCGAACGGTTTCTTCAAACAGCTGATATTCGGGGTACTGGAAAACCAGCCCCACCTGAAAGCGCACCCGCCGCAGATCCGCCTTGTTTTCGTTGATATCCCGTCCGTTGATCCAGACGCTGCCGGAGGTGGGCCGGAGCAGGCCGTTCAGGTGCTGCACCAGCGTGGATTTGCCGGAACCCGTATGCCCGATCAGCCCGACGAATTCCCCGTCCTCCACGGTAAAGGAGACATTCCGGACCGCGGTGGAGGAATACGGGGTATCCGGCATATAGGTATGCGTCAGGTTTTTGACTTCAATCGACATAAGGCCTCCACCATTTCCGGTATCGTCAGAATATCCGGCTTCAAATCCATGCCTCCGGCGCGCAGACGGTTGGCAAGATCGGTCATTTCCGGCACGTCCAGTCCCAGATTCCGCAGCATTTCGACCTGCGTAAAGATCTCCCCGGGCGATCCCGTTTTCAGAATGCGCCCCTGATCCATCACCGCAACCCGATCCGCCTGGGCCGCTTCTTCCATGAAATGGGTGATGAGGACGACCGTAATCCCCTCTTCCCGGTTCAGCCGGTGAATCAGCCGCATGACGTCGTCCCGGCCGGCCGGGTCCAGCATGGCGGTTGCCTCGTCAAACACGATCACCCGCGGGCGCATCGCCACGACGCCGGCAATTGCGATGCGCTGCTTCTGCCCGCCGGAGAGCATGTGCGGCGCCGCCTGCGCGAACTCCCCCATTCCCACGAGCCGGAGCGCTTCGTCGACCCTGCCGCGGATTTCCTCCGTCGGGACTCCGAGGTTTTCAAGGCCGAACGCCACGTCTTCCTCGACGATCGTGGCCACCAGCTGGTTGTCGGGATTCTGGAACACCATGCCGCAGCACCGGCGCACATCGATCCTGTGCTCCTCGTCCCGGGTGTCGAATCCGTTTACCACGACCGTGCCGGACGCCGGAACGAACAGCGCGTTCATCAATTTGGCCAGCGTGGATTTTCCGCTTCCGTTATGACCGACGACCGAAAGGAATTCGCCTTCATTTACGCTCAGCGTCACGCGATTGACCGCCGGCGCGCCGGACTCCGGATACGTATATACCGCGTCCCGGATTCTGATGATTTCCGCCATAAGAACTCCTCTGAAGGTTTTGTGGTATCATATCAGAAATGCGTTAAAACTTGTGTGTATTCTGAAAGAATATTGGGGTTACCATTTTGCGGTTGACAGGAAACAAAACAACGGTTATTATTAAAGTAGGAAAATGTGCCGCATCGCGGGCGAAAGACAACGGAGGGAACATCCATGAAAAAGGCACTGGCACTTCTGTGCGCGCTGCTGCTTTTGGCGACATCGGCTGCCGCGGAATCGCCGCTTGAGGGAAAGTCTCTTGATGAACTGACAGAACTCGTGCGCCAGGCGGAAGACGCGATCAGCCGGTATCATACCATCTCCTTCGATGACGTGACCCGCTTGAATCAGATGACAAAGGACAGTCTGCAGAGCATGACCGACGCGGAAAGCATTTCCTGGTCCATGCTGGACTGGATGTATACCCGCGATTGGAACTGGTATACGGCAACCACCAACGTGACGCTGCGGGACGGCGGAAACGAATCCCAGAAATCGGTCGAAGCGACCTACTGCGATTCCGGCGACGGCAACTGGCAGCTGATTTACATGCGCCTTGGCGATACCGTACTGCTGGACGAAAAGGACCGTTATCCCTCCGGCCAGCCGACACCGGAACCCGCGCCGGAGCCTACGCCCGAACCCATGCCGGAACCGACACCCGAACCGACGCCGGAGCCCACGCCCGAACCCACCCCTGAACCAACGCCGGAGCCGACTCCCGAGCCGACCCCTGAACCGACGCCCGAGCCCACGCCCGAGCCCACGCCCGAGCCCACGCCGGAGCCTGCGCCGGAACCCACCGCCGAGCCTGCGGAGGAGTCCGGGGACGCGCAGGATGACGCCGGCGCGCCGGCCGAAACGCCCAGCGCATCCATCGAAGTGATTCTGCCAGAAGCCGAACAGACGCCGGAGCCTGAGGATAACGCATGGCTCCCGCTGCCGGAAGAGGACGAACCGGAAGAAGCCGACCCGGAAGAATTCGGTTCGGAAGCGTTCGATTCGGAAGAAATCGCTCCGGAAGAGGCCGATCCTGAAGAGCTCGGCTCGGAAGCGTTCGGTTCGGAGGGAGACGCTGCGGAGGACGTCCCGGCGGAGGAATCCGCCGAAGAACCCCAGGAAGCCGTTTTCGCAGCAAAATCGCGCGGCGGGGAAGTGAAAGACCTGCAAACCGCGCTGATCGGTCTGGGATATCTCAAAGGCAAGGCGGACGGCATCTTCGGCAAGAAAACGGAAACGGCGCTGAAGCAGTATCAGGCCGACAGGGGCCTCGAGGAAACAGGGACCGCCACCGCCGCGCAAATCGCGGAGATGACCGCGGAAATGGCTGAAAAGCGGTACGCCACCCCGCTGGGCAAATACGCCGATTTCGAATCGGCCTTCAACAGCATGCAGGAGGCGGCGGGAAGCAATATGCGCCTGCCGGATTCGGCTCCCAACAGCGTTCCGACCCCTGTCAGCGGAAATATGGCCTATACGTTCATATTCGCGGAAGACAACGCGAACCTGAAGGGAATCCGCTTTGTCAGCAACGACGACGGCACGCGCTCCACGCTCCAGGCTGTGGCGCCGATGCTGGTGGCGCTGGGCACCGTGGAGGATGTCCCGGCCGCAGAAACCATGCTCTCGACCATGGGCCTGTTCTTCGACGGCCTTTTGACCGAGCAGGGCGAAGACACCATCGAGCCCGGTGAGATCCTGTATCACTGGACGGTTGTAAACGGGAGACTGACCATCGAAGTCAATCCGAAGTAAGATCGACCGCACCGCGGAACGTCTCATCCCCGCGGTGCGGCCTGTTTTGGAGGATATCGCAATGAAACGCCTGCTTTCCGTTCTTCTTCTCCTCGCGCTGATCGGCGGCTTTCAGCTGCCTTCGGCGCGCTCCGAAGGCCTGCTGAGCAAATACGTCTGGCCGATTACCGAGGTCCGGCTGAACAAAACCAGCGTCGGCGTATACGCCGGGCGCACGGTTCAGCTCCTTTCGAAGGTCTCCCCGGCCTCCCGCTCCTACGAAAAGGTCACTTTTTCCTCAAGCGACGAAAAAATCGCGAAAGTGTCCGCGGCCGGTCTGATCACCGGCATCTCCCCCGGCACCTGCGTCATCACCGCCACCGCAAAAGGCAGCATGTCCTACGATACCGAGAAAACCGCACAATGCCGCGTCGTGGTCAAAAACGCGCCGGTCAAGGCTTTCCGGCTGAACGCGGCAAAGCTGTATCTGGTTCCCTCGCAGATCACCCAGCTGAGCGTGGACGCGGTTTCCCCGTCCTACGCCAAAGGATACACCGTGAAATGGGCCAGCGCGGATCCGGCGGTCGCCGCGATATCGGACGACGGGAGAGTCAAGGGCCTGAAAGTGGGCACCACGCGGGTACGGGCGACCATCGGCAAGAAAAGCGTGCTGTGCCTCGTCAAGGTCACCAACGGAGACACGCCCCTGGCAGTCGCCGTTTCCGAAAAGAGCCGCACGATGGGCCCCGGCGAAACCTTCAAACTCAGCGCGAAAACGCTGCCCGAAAAGGGAAAAGACCAGGCCATCACCTGGTCCAGCACCCGCGCATCCGTGGCCAGCGTGAGCAGCACCGGGCTGGTTACCGCGCTGGCTCCGGGCAAAACACAGATCCGGGCCACATCCTCCAACGGCCTGGCAGCCTTCTGCACCGTCACGGTGAAGAAA
>JAFWEY010000202.1 GCA_017512675.1 Clostridia bacterium
CCTGATGATCCTCAAAGATCCAAGTGTCCGGAACGTCCTGCTGATAGCGCGCGCAGCCGTCTGCCAGAGCGAGCGCCCTGGGCTGCGGCACGACGAAGCCCGCCGGGTTGGCGCTGACATAGCTGAGGCGCTCCGCGCCCGGGAACAGGATCAGGCAGTCCTCCTTGCGCGTTCCCTGCGGCGGCAGGAACGCGGGATGACCGCCGATGGAAAAGTACATGCGCGCCTGTCCGCAGTTTTCCACCGTCCATTCCACCTGCAGGCGGCTGCCGTTCAGCCGATGCGTCACGGTGAGCCGGAAATCCCACGGATAGACCGACTTCGTCCACTCGTCCGCCGTGAGGCAATGCCGCACCGAATTCGCGCCCGCCTCCGCGCAGGCAAAGTCCAGATCCCGCGCGAAGCCGTGCTGCGTCTTCATCTCGTATTCCCGATCCCCCACGCGGTACCTGCCGCCCGTGACCCGGCCGACGAACGGGAACAGGATCGGCGCGTGGCGATTCCAGATCTCCTTCTCGCCGCTCCAAATGCGTTCGGCCTGTCTGAGCTTGTCGTATACGCCGATCAGCTCCGCGCCCGCGTCAGCGACCGTGACCCGCAGCCGTTCGTTTTCAAGAATGTGTTGTGCCATGTTTTGTATTCCTCCTTTGAGCATACCGCGCGCGGGGGAAAGGTATTCCTCTGTTCCCGCCGTCCGCCGGCAGCCTGTCTTCATGCTGTCATCCAAATCGCCTGTCGAATCATGGGTGGACAGGTTCACCCAAAGCCCTTCTATGCCCCGTCGGAGAACAACGCTTCAAACTCCCGCGCCCGAGTCCGGCGTCAATTCCAGGCAAATCACCGGACGGACGACGTTGTAGTTATCGGCCATAACATAGTTGCCATCGCTGAAAACCGATCCGACGGCCAGGACGCTCGCAGCGCGACGACTATCCCGGCCAGGCGAGCGCAGCCACCACCAACCGGTGTCCTTGTCTTCATGCACCTGCGCCCTTCTCGCTTTTGCGTACGCCGTCGGGTGGCACGCTCTGGCGCCGTTCGAGTCGAAACAGCGTTCTGCTTCATCGATGCTCAGCACAAAGACCTTGTCTGTCGTGGCGTTGCCTCCGCTCGTCCCGTACATTGGGTTATCCGGGTTTTCGAGCGTAGACTGGATGATCTGCGCCTGCTCTTCTGCGGTGAAGGCGGTATGGTAGAATGTGTCGTTCAGCCATGTGCGCAGCGTGCAGGTCTCCCAGGTGACGTCGGTCCAGACCCTGTTATACGGTACCGTGTCCAGACCGTACTTCGAGATCACCGTGCGCGTATCGCCATCCGTTTCAAGCACGATCCACTCGATCGACTCCGGGCCGTTCGACAGATCATCGTCCTGTTCGTAGCGGCCAAACGTGATCACGTTGTCCGCATCCACCGTAGTCTCGGCGGCTGCGGTATCAGGCGCAGACGCTTCCTCCGGGATCGACACTACGATCACCGGACGGACGACGATATCGCCGCTGTAGACGTAGTCGCCGTAGTTGTATACGGAACCATCGTAGTTGATTCTGGCCGCAAAGTTGCCGCGATTGCCGGGCGAACGCAGCCACCACCAGCCGTTCCCCTTCGATGTCTCGGATGCTCCCTGCGCCTTTGCGTACGCCGTCACCTGACACTGCCGGGCCTCGTAAGTGTTGAAATATTTGTTCGCCTCGTCGATGCTCAGCAGCCAGGCTTTGTCTTTCGTATCGCCCCCGCCGTTCGTGCCGAAAACCGAATTATCCGGATTGGCTACGTTCTTCCAGATCAGCCGAGCCCGTTCCTCCGCGCTGAACGCCGTGTTCAGGAACGTTCCGTTCAGCCACGCGCGCAGCGTGCAGCTCTCCCAGGTGGTATCGACGAACTCCTTATTGTACGGCATCGCGGTCAGACCGTACTTCGAGATCAGCGTGTACTCGCCATCGTTTCTGTCCAGCACGATCCACTCGATCGGCTCCGGGCCATCGAACGTA
>JAFWEY010000203.1 GCA_017512675.1 Clostridia bacterium
CACAAAGGAGCGGGTGCATCGGATCCAGGGAACCGCCCCGGAGAAGGGGAAAAAACCACAGCCTTACGGTTGCAAATCATCTGCAAATGTGATAGGATATAAGTGGATATTTATCTTTGCAAACAATTCCCGGAAGATATTCCGTGTTCCGGATGAAAAGAACTGCCTGGGCCGGAAAGGAGTCTGCTGCATGAAAACAAATCGTCTGTCCCGCATAAAATGGAGCCTTGTTCTGTGCTTTTCGATTGCCCTGCTTTTGTGCTCCCATGCGGCTCGCGCTGCAGTTCCCTGCGGCGAAAACATCACCTATACGATACAAAACGGCATCCTTCGCATCAGCGGCACCGGCGAGATGGAAGCGGCGCCCATCAGGTTCGACAACGACGAGGAAACCTTCTGGCGTTCCCCGTGGTGGAAGGAACGGAACAGCATTTCCGGCGTAGTGATCGAAGAGGGGATTACGGGCATTTCCCGATACGCGTTCTGCGGGCTGGGCATTCGAAGTGCCGTAATCAGCGACACCGTGACCTCCATCGGTACAGGCGCGTTCGAGGAATGCGCTTCGCTGCCCGCCGTCGCCATTCCCGAGAGCGTGACCGTCATCTACGCGGAAGCGTTTGCCGGCTGCAAAGCGCTGACGGAGATCGTCATCCCGGACAGCGTAACCAGCTTCGGAACCGGCATGTTCAAGGACTGCACCGCTCTTGAAAGCGTCACGCTGCCGGACGGCCTGCTGATCGTCGAAGGCTCCACGTTCTCGGGCTGCAAGGCGCTGAAAGGCGTCTCCATTCCCGACGGCGTGCGGGTCATTCGAGAATACGCCTTTTCGGGCTGCAAGGCGCTGGAAAGCATCACCATTCCCGACAGCGTGCGAAGCATCCGCGAATACGCCTTTTCAGGCTGCGCCGCCCTTGATGCCGTCGCCGTTCCGGACAGCGTAACGGAGATCGGAAAAGCCGCGTTCCAGGATTGCACCGCGCTGGAAAGCGCAGTCCTTCCCAGCGGCTTAACGGGCATCCCCGCAAAGCTCTTTTATAACTGCTCCGCCCTCGCCGGCGCCCCGATTCCGGACAGCGTTACGGACATCGGCGATTCGGCGTTCGCCAACTGCGCGGCGCTCGGCGGCATCTCCATTCCCGCCGGCGTGACCGGCATCGGCGAACGCGCGTTCAGCGGCTGCGCCGCTCCGTCCAGCATCGTCATTCCCGACAGCATGACTTCGATCGGCAGTTATGCGTTCTACGGGTTTTCCGGCATGACGGACGTCGCGATTCCGGACAGCGTCGTGTCTGTCGGAACCCGCGCGTTTTCCGGCTGCACCGGCCTGACGGAGCTGGTGATTCCGCAAAGCGTGACCGTTCTGCCTATCGATCTGGTATCGGGCTCCACAAATCTGCGCAGCATTACGATCCCTGATACGGTGACCGCCATCGGCGCCCAGTGCTTTCAGGACTGCGCGTCGCTGGAAGAGATCAGCATTCCGCAGGGCGTCAAAGAATTGTTGGGGAATACTTTCTCCGGATGCTCTGCCCTGCGCAGCATAACCATCCCGGACGGCGTGACAGACATCGGAGGCGATTGTTTTTCCGGATGCGCGAGCCTGGAAGAGATCGTCATCCCTCAAAGCGTCGTGAGCATCGGCACCTGTGCATTCCGGAATTGCTCCGGCCTTACCGCCGTCGCCGTTCCTGACACCGTGACCAGCCTGGGAGACAAACTGTTCCTGGGCTGTTCCGGCCTGGAGGAAGCCGTTCTTCCCAGCCATATGGCGGACATCCCTCTGCAAATGTTCCAGGGGTGTTCCAGCCTGGCTTCCTTTGCCGTGCCGCAGGGCGCCGCCGCCATCGGCGATTTCGCGTTCAGCGGATGCTCGTCGCTGGCATCCGTCTCCATTCCCGCCAGTGTGAAATCGATCGGCAAATCCGCGTTTTCCGGCTGCTCCGCTCTCACCGGCGCAAATCTTCCCGCCGGGATCACCTGCATCCGGGAATCCACATTCTTCGGCTGCTCCGGCCTGCGCGGCATTGACATTCCGGGCAGCGTAAGCGTAATCGAAGAATCCGCGTTCCAGGGCTGTTCCGGCCTGAACAGCATCGTGATTCCGGACAGCGTGACAGTCCTGGGCAAATCCGCGTTTTCCGGCTGCTCCTCCCTCAGCTCCGCGGCGATCGGAAAGGGCCTTACGGAAATTCCCGAATGCGCCTTTACGGATTGCTCCGGATTGAAATCCGCCGCGATTCCCGCGGGCATCGTCCAGATCGGAAATAACGCGTTCTCCGGATGCGCGGGCCTGCAGGGCGTCACGATTCCGGGCACCGTAACAAGCATCGGCATGTACGCTTTCGCGGACTGCACCTCCATAAAGGCGGTGTCGATTCCCGACAGCGTCACGGGCGTTTCGGATTATGCGTTTTCCGGATGCATCTCCCTTTCCGAAATCACTGTGCCCGGCAGTATGGAATACATCCCGGCGTGCTGCTTCAGCGGCTGCACCGGGCTGACCGAAGTGACCCTCCAGGAGGGTGTGCAAGCGATCGGCGGGAGGGCTTTTGCGAACTGCACCGGGCTCAGCACCATTCATTTCCCGGTGAGCATGACATTCATCTCGCAGGCCGCGTTTTACGGCTGCAGCGCGATTCAGAACGTCTTCTATGCCGGAACGCAGGAGGACTGGGAAGGGATCAGCATCGGCGATATCAACGAAGAATTGGGCGCCGCGCAAATGCATTACGGCCACGAGCACAAATGGGGATCGCCGGAATACCAATGGAGCGACGACTTCCAGAGCTGCACCGCCTCCATCACCTGCCTGAACAATTCGCAGCACCGCATTGTACAGGCAGCGGATTGCGTCAACGCCGTCACGACGGAGGCAACCTGCGAAGACGAAGGCGTAACGGTGTATACGGCGCATTTCGAAGACGCGGTGTTCGGCACCCCGACACAGAGCATAACGACGGCTCCCGCGCTCGGCCATGATTGGGGCGAAGCCGTTTACACCTGGTCCGACGACTATAAGCACGTGACGGGTTCGCACACCTGTACCCGCGACCCGTCCCACGCGGAAACGGAAACGGTCGGGGTATGCCTTGACGAATGGCTCGAAGATCCCACCTGCACCAAAAAAGGGAAAATGGGATATCTGTCCGATATGTTCCAAAATGAATGGTTTACGGCGCAGTACATCGTCGCGGAAAACATCGACATGCTGCCGCATACGCCCGTTGCGATCAGGGGCAAAGCAGCCACCTGTACCGCGGAGGGGCTGACGGAGGGCACCGTCTGTGAGTATTGCGGCACCGTTCTGACGCCGCAGGAAACCGTGCCGGCGCTCGGCCACGATTGGGGGCAGGCGGAATACGCCTGGTCCGATGATCATTCGCTGGTGACGGCGTCCCGCAGCTGCAGGCGCGACGCGGCCCATTTCGAAACGGAAACCGCAGGCACCCGCCGTACCGTACTGAAAGAGGCGACCGAGGACGAGGAAGGCCTGGAGGAGTATTCCGCACAGTTTACGAACCCGGCGTTCGAACCGCAGTCGAAGGCAGTGCCTCTCCCGAAGCTTGAACCGAGCGAAACGGAAATTCTGCTCGTGAAAAAAGGCAAAAACGGCACATTCCAGGTCCCGTTGGGCGACACCGTTCGCGTCGTCGCCCGGTACGCCGAGGAAGCGGGCTATACCGGCGTGACCTTTACCAGTTCAAAAAAATCCGTCGCCGCCGTCGACGCAACCGGATTGCTGACGCTGAAGGGCGCCGGCAAAACGACGATTACGGCCGCCGCGAAAAACGGAAAGAAGAAGGTCAAGGCGACGGCCGTGCTGACGGTCATCGATCCCGCGGTGCCGGTTTCGATCTCCATCGATCAGGGCGCGTCGGCGGAAATCTTCCTGGGCCGGGCCAGCGAACCGCTTACGGTCACCGCGCTGCCGCTCGGTTCGGCGGACGCCTCGGTCACCTGGAAATCCTCCGACAGGAAGACCGTCAGCGTGGATTCCGAAGGGAATCTTTCGGGGCTCAAGGCGGGCACCGCGAAGATCACGGCCACCAGCGTGAAGAACAAAAAGGTCAAGGCGACGATCCGGGTAACCGTGACCGATCTGACCGTTCCGGTCGGCGTCAGGATTTCCCCGGATCCGGCCACCGTCGAGGTCGGCAAATCGCTGCAGCTTTCCGCGCAGCTGCTCCGCAGGGATCCCGACATCATCGCCGCCAGTCCGGTCACCTGGAAGTCGACGAACAAGAAAATCGCCAGGGTCTCGAAGACCGGCCTGGTAACCGGCGTGAAGAAAGGAATCGTCACGATTACCGCCACTGCCGCCCGGGGCAGGCAAATCGGCATCATCTACCTTGCGGTTCTGCCCGCGCCGGGCAAGCCGGCGGATTCGGCGATTGTCCCGCAAGTCCCCGAAGCGGACGGCGAACCGATCCCCGAGGCCGAGGCCGCACCGGAACCCGACGCGTCCCCGGATCCCGAGCAGGCGCTTCTTCCGCCGAATGAGGAACCTTTCGCCGACGAGGCGCCGAGCGCCGGCGCCCCGGACCATGACTGGTACGGATAAATCCGTTTTCACAGACAGCCTGCCGGCATCGGGCCGGCAGGCTGTTTTTGTCGGAACAGCCGTCCCGCGGCCGCGGACAGGCCGGACTCCCGCGCAGCCCCGTGCCTAGGCGCCGCGGAATCCTCCCCCTCTCCCCTTTGCTCCGCTGGGACATGCGCCGCCGCGAAGGGCTCCGGATGCCGAAGAAATCAGCCGTACCTTTACTTTCGGCGATTGACAGCGCCTTTCCGTTCGTGATAGATTTATTCCCCGGAAGGCTGCCGTAAGAGATACGGAGTTTTGGGGGGCATGTGCATATGCAGCATCTCTTGCCGGTAATCAACGCGTTGATCGTCATCTCCCTTCTGTGCGCCATGGGGATGGTTCTCCGCAGGATCGGCACGTTTACCGATGCCTCGATCAAAAGCGTCAGCACACTGATCATGACCGTCGCTCAGCCGGCGCTGATGATTTCCAGCACCCAGTTCGAGTATTCCCCGGACACGCTGATCGGGTTTTGCCAGGCGACCGTCTTCATCTTCGTATCCCTGGTCGTGCTGATTCTGGCCTGTTGGGCGCTGGGCAGGCGCCTGAAGCCGGATACGCGCAAGGTGTTGCCGATGGCCGTGTCGATGTCGAACATCGGGTTCATCGGCGTGCCGATCATCCGGGCGGTGTACGGCGAGGGCGAGGCGATGCTGTACCTCACGGCTTTCATCATCGGGTTTAACCTCGCGGCCTGGACCGTCGGCATATCCCTGTTCACCGGTCTCCATCGCGGCATTTTCAGGAATCTGATCAATCCGGTGCTGATCGCGGCCGTGTTCGGGCTGACGCTTTTTCTGTTCAGGATCCCGCTGCCGGGGCCGGCAAAGGAGTGCGTCGGCTACCTGAGCGATCTGAATACGCCGCTGTGCATGCTGCTGCTGGGGGCGCGTCTGGCCGATCTGAAAAGGCAGGATCTGCTGGACGCCGGCGTCTGGATCAGCGCAGGGCTGAAAACCCTGGCCATACCGCTTCTGGTGTTCGCGCTGTGCCGGCTTTTCGGGTTCGGAAGCCTGGTCACCGGGGTTCTGGTGATCGGCAGCGCAATGCCCAGCGCCGCCATGGGACAGATCATGGCGGAGAACTACGGCGGCGACGTGTATTTCGCCGTCAAAGCCGTTTCCATCAGCACGGTCCTGTCGCTGTTTACAATTCCGCTGATCCAGTGGGTCACCGGAATCTGAGCGCCGCACCGCAGGCCTTCGTCCCATACGCCGGCGCCGTTCGGCTGCCGTTCATTCAACCGATTGCATCATGGAGGGTCTATGAATCAGTTTCCCCGGACAGGTGATACGCTTTACGGATTCGAGGTGCTCGAAACAGGCGAAATCCATATGCTCGGCGCGCGCACCGCGCTCTGGAAGCACAGGAAAAGCGGCGCGCACCTTCTGCTGATTCAGAACGCCGACATCAACCGTTCGTTTACCGTCGCCTACCGGACCCCCGTGACCGATTCCAAGGGCAAGCCGCATATTCTTGAACACAGCTGCCTGAACGGCTCCGGCCTGTTCCCGGACCCGAACCTGTTCTTTCGGATCGCCCACGGCACCTACAATACCTACATCAACGCGCTGACCGCCGATCATTATACCGCCTACCCGATGGCATCGCTTTCGGACGAGCAGCTGCTCGCGCTGGTGGACTACTACATGGACGGCACGCTCGACCCGCAGTTGCTGCGCGACGAGCGGGTGTTCATGCGGGAAGCATGGCGCAAGGAAATGGAGGACGAACAGTCCCCGCTGGTGCTGACCGGGACGGTGCTGAACGAAATGAAGGGTTCGCTCACCCTGGAAGCCGCCGGAGAGCGGGCAGGCCTGAACGCGCTGTTCCCGGGCGCTTCGCTCGACTGCGTCGCCGGCGGGGATCCGGAACAGATCGCAGATCTGACCTGGAAGGAGCTGTGCGATTATCACAGGCGCTGGTACCGTCCGTCCAACAGCCTGATTCTCCTGTACGGCAAAACCGACTATCCGCGATATCTGGAAAAGCTGGACCGGGATTTTCTGGGAACCCGCGATTGCGAAACAGCCGTGCTTCCTTCGCGGATCGGACGGATCGAGCCCGGCTTCCCGCGCGTTCGCTGCAGTTTTCCGGTGGAAGCGGGCAGCGAGACCCAGGGCCGCTCCTTCGTACAGTACGCGTTCGCGGTGCCCGAAGGACAGACGCCCGACGAGGAAATCCATCTGCAGATCCTCGCCTCCGTGCTCGCACACGAGGCTTCCCCGTTCGGGCAGCGCATGCGGGATCTTTTGCCCGGCGCGACGCCGGACGTCCTGTACCAGTTCACGCGGGCCGGATCCGCGATGCTGTTCCAGGCGGAGCACGTGGACGAGGGCGACGAAGAGACGTTCCGCCAAGCGGTGGATCAGGCGATCGGGGAAATCCGCGAACACGGCCTGGATCCCGAACTGGTGGAGGCGGTCGTCTCCGAAAAGCGCTTTACCCACCTGCTGCTCAGCGAAGCGGACGATCTCGGCGTCAGCGTTTCCGTGGCGCTCGCTTCGCGCTGGGCCAACGGAAGGACGCTGGACATTTTCGACCGCATGGACCGGGTGCTGTCGGAAATGAACGACGCCGAATCCTTCCGGAAAGCCGCCTGTGACGCGCTGGCCTCCTGCCATCGCCGGTCGCTGGCGCTGGCCGTGCCCGCGCCGGGGGAAAGCGAAAAAAGGGAGCTCGCGGTCAAACAGGCGCTCGAGGCCGAAAAGAAGTCGATGACCCGGCAGCAGATCCGGCGCCTGGTTCGCCGCACCCGGGAATTCTCCGCCTGGAGCGCCGAAGAGGCGGACGCGGCCCAGTGGCAGCGGTTCCGCGTGCTCCGGCCGGACAATCTGCCGGAAGAGGTGATGTCCTGCCCGGTTCACGAAGACGTCGTCGAAAACACGCGGTTCATCGACGCGGAAAGCGCGACCAGCGGGCTGATCTATAACCGCATGATGCTGCCGATTTCCGGCATCGACCCGCAGGATCTCGGGTATCTCACGATACACTGCCTTCTTGCCGGAAGCCTGCCGACCCGTTCGATGACCCGCGAAGAGGTGGCCACGAAAATCACGCACCTGCTGAACGCGTTCTCGCTGCGGGACGGATGCACCATTCTGAAGGACAAAACCCCATACTTCCACACCACCGTTCAGTGGATAAACCTGGAAGGAGAATCCGAAGCCGCGCGCCGACTGGCCTGGGAGATTCTGTTCGAAACCGATTACACCGTGGACGGCACGCTGCTGTCGATGCTCGGAAATCTGAAGTCCAGAACCCGCGCCAGCGCGGAGGACGCGCCGTACCGCGTTCTGATGACCCGGGCGATGGCCGTCGAAAACCCGAAATTCCGGTACCGGCTCCCGGGAAAGGGTCCGGGATTCTACGAGTTTCTGACCCGCGTTCTCCGGCAGGCCCGCGAAACGCCGGAAGCGTTCACCGCAAAAATGCGCGGGATCGTCGGCAGGCTGCGCACGCGAAACGGGCTGGTCGCCATGCGCGCCGGCGACAGGCGCTCGCTGGAAAGCGACACGCAGGCGCTGCGCGCGTTCGTGGCGGCGCTCCCGAATCCGCCGGCAGCGCCCCTCGATTTCAGCGGCATCGCGCTCCCGAAGCACCGGGAAGGGCTGAAAATGGAAAGCAAGGTCGCCTACAATCTCCTCTTCGCGCCGCTCGAAAAGCTCGGGCTGCGGGATGACGGCGCGCTTCGTCCGCTCAAGCTCTGGCTGACCGCGGCGTATCTGACGCCGAAGCTGCGTCAGGCACACGGCGCGTACGACATCATCTGCGAATTCGACGAGGACGGGATCCTGCTGATCTCCTACCGGGACCCGGAAATCCGGGAAACCTTCCGCATTTACGAAGAAATGGGCGCGTGGATGCGCGGGCAGAACATCGAGCCCGAAGCGCTGCGCGATTACATTCTCAGCGCGTATTCGGATCTCGCCCAGCCGAGCGGGCCGCTGACCCTCGCCCTGAACGACGCGGTGGGGGTATTGGACGGCGACGACGCGCAAAAGCGCCTTCGGGAGATGCGGGAAGTCAAGGCGTTTACTCCAGAAAGAATCCGCCGGTATGCGGAAGCCTTCGACAGGCTTTCAAAGGTCGGCGTGCGTTCCACCGCCGCAAGCGCAGCCGCGATCGACGAAAACCGCGATCTGTACGACGCGATTCTCTGTCCGTTCGGGAAGGAAGAGGCCCGCCCCGAGGATTCATGAACCCCTGCGGGCAGGCCCCGCGGACCCGCAAATATGGTTTGACAGGCACTGCGGAATGTGTTATGATACGCTTGATCGAATGGCAAATCCGCGCGGTTTCTGGTTACTCAAAGTTTACCGGATTCACGCGCGCGTTTTGCCGTTATTTTGCCGGATGTTTGCAAACGGATGTTAAAATTTATATTGGTGCAGTTTCAGCTGATGAGGGATAGATCATGGCACACCGGAGGACACGCAGAAGCAAGCGGAAAGCCGCGCTGTATACGGTAATCATCGCCGTCGTCATGGCAGTGCTGGCGGTCGCGTATTTCTTTGCCCTGCAGGCCGAGGAAAGCAGCCGGACGCAGGCCCGGCAAACCGCGGCGCAAACGATCGGCGTGCGCAAAAAGGTGCGCTATCACGATCAGACCTACGCCGAAAAAACCGATCTGACCTCCATTCTGCTGATGGGCGTGGACCGGGATTCCGGCAAAAAGCAGATCGGCGCGCGGGACGGCGGCCAGAGCGATTTCCTGCTGCTGCTGGTATTCGATCATCCGAACAGAAAGATCTACCGGCTGCAGATCGACCGCGACACCATGACGCCGGTGGAAATCCTGGGCATCCTGGGCAATCCGGTCGGAACGCAATTGATGCAGATCACCCTTGCCCACGCGTTCGGCTCCACGCCGCAGGAAAACTGCGAGCGGGAAGTGCAGGCGGTTCAAAACCTTCTCGACGGCATCACCATCGATTACTATATGGCGCTCAACATGAACGGCATCGGCGTTCTGAACGATTCGCTGGGCGGGATCGAGGTGACACTGCCGGAGGATTACACCGCTTTCGATCCTGAGATGGAGAAGGGAAAGACGCTTAAACTGACTGGCGACCAGGCTTACATCATGACCCGGTACCGGATGGAAATCGGCGACGGTTCGAACCAGCAGCGAATGCACCGCCAGCAGGTGTTCATGGAAGCCCTGGCGGACACGCTGCGCAAGCACATCGGCGACGAACCGGATCTGATCGGCGAGCTGTTCGACGCGCTGGATCCGTACCTGACGTCCAGCATTACCCGCGGGCGCCTGCTCAACGAAGCGAACCGCAGCTACCGGTACGAGCTGCAGCCCCTGAAGGAATTCGAGGGCGAGTACAAAATCGGCTCCGATCAGTTCATGGAATTTTACCCCGCAGAGGGCGAAGTGGACCGCTGGGTAATGCAGACCTTCTACGAACCGGTCGAGGATTCCTGATCTGCGACAAAATCGATTGCCCCGCCAGGGGGAGAACACCACGGAAAGGGCGTGTAACAGTTACAATGAACAGCACGGCGGAAAGACTGCGGCTTGTGAACCGCGAACCGGTACAGACCGCGGGCGAGGTCATCGAACGTGAGGAAGAAACCATCGATCTGCTGGAATTGTTCTACCGGCTGATCGAAAAGGCAAAGTATATCATCCTGGCAGCGCTGCTGGGCGCGGTGATCGCGGGTCTGATTACCGTATTTCTGATCACGCCGAAGTACAAAGCGACCGCAAAGCTTTACGTGATGAACACCGGCGAATCGGCAATCAACCTGTCTGACCTGCAGATCGGCACCTATCTGGCGAACGACTACCAGGAGGTTTTCAAAAACTGGCACGTGCACGAGCGGGTCATCGAGGCACTGGGGCTTCCCTATTCCTATCGGCAGATCGAGAGAATGATCTCCATCACCAATCCGAACGACACGCGCATTCTGTACATCACCATCACCGACACGGATCCGCAGGAAGCCAAGCAGATCGCGGACACGTACGCGGCCGTGGCGAAGGAATTCATCGCCACCACAATGGACACGAAGGAGCCGAGCCTGTTCGAGGAAGCGCTGCTTCCCTCCGCTCCGTCCTCGCCGAGCAAAGTGCGCAATGTGGTGATCGGGTTCATGCTGGGCTTCGTGCTCGCCTGCGCCGTGGTCACGGTGCGTTTCCTGATGGACGACAAGATCCGGTCGAGCGACGACGTTACCAAGTATCTGGGAATGCCCACTCTGGGCATGATGCCTGAGCAGGGCGCCGCCGGCAAAAACGGCAGGGGCACCAAGGGCAGCGGCAAACGAAAGGCGGACAATGCATGAAGAAAGCGACGGTCGGCCGCATTGAACGGCTGGAGTATTCGACAAACGAGGCCCTGAATACCATCTGCAGCAACCTCACGTTTGCCGGCAGGAATCTGAAGAAAATCGTTCTGACCAGCTGCACCGCAGGCGAGGGCAAGAGCTTCCTGACCCTGCAGATCGCCCAGAACCTGGCAAAGCGCGGAAAGAAAATCTGCCTGGTGGACGCGGATTTGCGGCGCTCGTTTCTGGTCAAGCGCTATGATATCACGACGGAAGGCGAATGGGTGGGCCTTGCGCATTATCTGGCGGGCTACAACAAGCTGGAGGACGTGATTTACCGCACCAATCTGTATGACATCTGCCTGATCCCGATCGGGCGCGATGTGGCAAACCCGGTTCCTCTTCTGGACTCCCCGGATTTTTCCGCGATGCTGGACCGGCTGGCCGAAGAATTCGATCTGGTGCTGGTGGACGCGCCGCCCGTCGGCCTGGTCATCGACGCCGCGGAAATCGCGTCGGTCTGCGACGGCGCGATCTTCGTGATCGAATACAACAAAACGCGGCGCAGGGAGATCCAGGACGCGCATCATCAGATCGAACAGACGGGCTGCCGCGTGCTGGGATGCATCATCAACAAGGTCCGGTTCGATACCATCAGCGCCAAAAAGTATTACAACAAGTCATACTACTCGCATTACAACAGCGAGTATTACCGCAAGGACAGCGGAAGTGACGGAAAGCGGAAGAAGCCATAATGCTGATCGACATGCACCACCATCTGATCTACGGACTGGATGACGGTGCGCAGACATTCGAAGAAACGCAAAAGATGCTGCGCGCAGCGCATCAGCAGGGCGTCACCCACATCATTACGACGCCTCACGGGACACCCGGCCGCGAACCGTTCCGGCTGATGGAGTACCTGGACCGCATCGAGGAGACCAAGGCCTGGATCCGGCAGGAGGGGCTTGACATCCGCATCTATCCCGGCTGTGAGATCTTCTACACCGAGGATACCGTTCGAA
Organism: Clostridia bacterium; assembly: GCA_017512675.1. Lineage (GTDB taxonomy): Bacteria > Bacillota > Clostridia > Christensenellales > Aristaeellaceae > RGIG5678. Next base: position 11,893 of record JAFWEY010000203.1, read on the forward strand.
TGCTGAACGAAGCGCGGATTCCCACCCTGGCGGGCACCCACTACGTTCTGTGCGAATTCGGGGTGGAAGCGCCCTACGAATACCTGGCGGGCGCCGCGCGAAAGCTGGGCGTCGCCGGTTATCACGTCATATTTGCCCACGTCGAACGCTACAGGTGCCTGCGCAAATTCCGCAATCTGCTGGAGCTGCACGAGGATTACGAGGTGCTGATGCAGGTCAACGCGAGGACGTTCCTGGAGCCGGACGGCTTCATGACCAGGCACTGGCTCAGAAAAGCGATGGACCGGGAACTGATCGATCTGGCCGCTTCGGACGCCCACGGCGTGCGCTCGCGGAACTGCCGGCTGGGCGATTGCCGCAAGCTCATGTCGCGCGAATACGGCCGGGATACCGCCGATCTTCTGTGCGAGGACCTTCCGCGGAGAATTCTTGGAAAGAAAAACAAAATCTGAAATTGGGGTGGTGTGTTTCCCATGCGTACTTCGATGGTTTTGATGGCCGCGGGCTTCGGCACGCGTTTCGGTGCCGGGGTCAAACAGATACAGCCGGTGGGGCCGAACGGCGAAGTGTTGATGGACTACGCGATCCACGACGCTCTGAAGGCCGGTTTCGACCGCGTGGTCTTCATCATCCGCAAAGACATCGAGGACGAGTTCCGCGCGGGTGTCGGCCGCCGCACGGAAGCCAAATGCGATGTCTCCTACGCCTTCCAGCGCGTGGACAATCTTCCCTTCGGCCTGGTTTCGCCGGCAGAGCGCAAAAAACCCTGGGGCACCGCACACGCGGTGATGGCGCTGAAGAGCGTGGTAAACGAGCCGTTTATGGTGCTGAACGCCGACGATTACTACGGCGCGCAGGCGTTCGGCAAAGTGCGCGGCTTCCTCGAAGCGCACGCCGGCGGCGGGAACGGTCTTTCCTGCTGCATGGGCGGATACGTGCTGGGCAACACGCTGTCCGACAACGGCAGCGTCACCCGGGGAATCTGCGCCCAGGATGAAAACGGCTACCTGACGGCCATCCAGGAGACCGGCGGTATCGTCAGGACGCCGCAGGGCGCCGCCGCGCCGGACGCTTCAGGGGAAATGCAGCCGCTTCCCCCGGACGCGCTGGTTTCGATGAACCTGTGGGGATTCCCGCCGGAGATGATCGATTATCTGGAGCAGGGCTTCCTGCCCTTCTACAAATCGCTTTCGCCGGGCGACATCAAATCCGAATACCTGCTTCCCGGCGCGGTGGAGCAGATGATTGCCGAAGGCGCGGGCAGCGTAAAGGTGCTCCCCACCAGCGACGCCTGGTTCGGAATGACCTACGCGGCGGACACCGAAACGACCCGAAACAGCATACGCTCGCTGATCAATCAGGGCGTATATCCCGAAAAGCTGTAAGCTTCTTCCCTCTCCTTCGCAGCGCGAAGGAGAGGTTTTTCAATCGTTTTCAGCCTCGCCCCATTTTCGCCAATCCTTTATGGTACTCTGAGGGCGGTGGGAATTCCCCCCGTCAGGAGGTTTTCGATGGAAGGTTATCGCGTGCTGATTGCCGATGACGATCCGAACGTTCATCAGGCACTGAGCCCTTATCTGCGAAAAGAAAAGTATCAGATGTATTCCGCCTACAGCGGAGAGGACGCTCTGAACAGCGTAAAGCAGTTTCGGCCGGATCTGATCCTGCTGGACCTTATGATGCCCGGAAGGGACGGACTGGAGGTGTGCCGGGAAATCCGCCGCATCTCCAACATGCCGATCATTATGCTGACAGCCAAAGGCGAGGAATTCGACAAGCTGCTGGGACTGGAGCTCGGCGCCGACGACTACATCACCAAGCCGTTCTCCCCAAAGGAAGTCATGGCACGGGTAAAGGCAGTGCTGCGGCGCATGCACGAAATGCAGGAAGACGCCGGCAGCAGCCATCTGACGGCAGGCAATCTCGACATCGACATGGCCGCGTTTATCGTGCGCCTGAACGGTGAAATCGTGCCGTGCACCCCCAAGGAAACCGAGATTCTGTGGCTGCTGGCCGGCAATCCCGGCATTGTATTCAGCCGGGAACACCTGCTGCAGCGCATTTGGGGTTACGATTTTCCCGGCGATACCCGGGCGGTGGACAGCCACATCAAGCGGATCCGCGCCAAACTGTGCCAGAACCGGGAGAATCCGTGGGACATTCGCACGGTGTGGGGAGTTGGCTATCGCTTTGAAATCATCGACTGAACGCAAAAGCATTCTGTACCGCTTCCTGACGGCGTTCCTGGCGGTGGCGACGGTGCTCAGCGTGCTGAGCGGGGCGCTGACGCTCGCTTTCCTTCGCGGTTATATCTACAGGCGGAACCGCGATGAGCTGACCGGCAGGGCGGCGGTCGTTTCGCAGATGCTCTACGGCCGAAAAACAGAAACGCCGGCTCTGCCGCCGCGCATGATCCGCGAGGCAGAGCTCCTCAGCGATGCCCGGCTGATCTATGTGGACAAAAACATGGTCGCAAGCCAGGTTCCGGTCCGGATCCGTCCGGGCCGCGTCCCGGAGGCGCCGGGGGACGCCGGCGGCGCGCAGAATGCGGACAGCCGCCGGGACGCGCTCCGGGGGACGCCGGTTCCGGATCTGTCCCTGGACGCGCTGGAGGAATTGGGCGAAAACGCGCTGGAATACACGGATCTCACCGGTTCCATCGACGAGGATCTGGCGCGCCGCCTTCTTTCCGGGGAATCGGCAGCGGGCATCCTGTCCCTTGAAGTGGCAGGCGCGCCGGTCATGTACGCGGGCGCGCCGATCCGCGCGGACGAGAGCAGCGAAGCCGTCGGCGCGGTGATCCTCTGCCGGCCGCTTACCGACATCCAGGCGGCGACGATGCGGGTGCTGCGAATGCTGTGCGTTTCGCTGGTTTTCTCCCTGCTGATCGCCTTCGCGCTGGCCTGGTTTGTCAGCCGCCGGATATCCGAACCGATCATACGCCTGAACGCAGCCGCCCGTCAGCTGTCCGAAGGCAATTATGACATCACGGCCGATATCGGCGGCCGCGACGAAATCGGGCAGCTCGGCGATACGCTGAACCTGCTGTCCGGCCGCCTGAAGAAGGTCATCGGAAGCCTGGCGGCGGAAAGAGACCAGTTGGACAATATCGTCAGCGGCATCGGCGAAGGAATCGCGGCAATCGGGCGGGACGGAAATACGATCCGGGTGAATGCGGCATTCCTGAATCTGCTGTCGGTCGAAAGCCGGGAAGGCGGCGGGAAAACGCCGCAGCAGGAGCAGATCCGGGAAATGCTCTTCCGGTCCATGGAAGACGGCACGCGCAGGGAAGCGCTCTGGAAGCTCGACCCGGCGCGAACCCTGGCGGTCGTCGCGACCCCGGTGCGTTCCCAGGCGCGGGAAATCGTCGGGGCGGTCTGCCTGGTGCGCGACGTCAGCGAGCAGGAACGGCTCGAACAGATGCGCAGAGACTACATCGCCAACATTTCCCACGAATTGCGCACGCCGCTCACCGGAATCCGCGGCATGGCGGAGCCGCTGATGGACGGGCTGCTGGAAACCGACGAGGAAAAGCAGGAGTGTTACAGCACCATCTACCGGGAAACCGTTCGCCTGGAAAAGCTGATCGGCGAAATGCTGGATCTGAGCCGGCTTCAATCCGGCCACGCGCCGGAGGAACCGGAGCCGATCCGGCCGTGGAGCATCATGAAATCGGTTGAGCGCCAGATGCGCCAGCAGGCGGAGGAGGGCGGCCTGGAATTGCTTTGCCGGACCGAGGAGGAAGACCTGCTCGTTCTGGGCAGCGAAGACCGGCTCAAGCAGGTGCTGATCATCCTGACCGACAACGCCGTCTCCTTCACGCCGCCCGGCGGCAGCGTGGTTTTGTCCTGCCGCCGTGAAGGCGATGCCGTGATGATTTCGGTCACCGACACCGGAAGCGGGATCAATCCCGCCGATCTGCCGTTCATCTGGGAGCGGTTCTTCAAGGCGGATCGTTCCCGCATGCGCACCGGGGGCACCGGTCTCGGCCTCGCCATCGCCAAGCTTGCGGTCGAGCAGATGGGCGGCAGCATTTCCGTCACCACACAGAAGGGAAAAGGATCCTCCTTTACCGTGTCACTGAAGCGCGCGGACCCGAACGCGGAATACGGCGCGTAACCGGCGCGGTTTTCCGGAAAACAGGCCTCCGTCCCCGCGGGCGGCGGCCTGTTTCCGGCTTTGGAAGCCCCTTCCGTCAGGCGCGGAAGGCCTGTGCCCCCGCGTCTGCCGGATCCGGAACGCTTCAGGGCCGCCCAGGCCGTTTCTGCCAGCGCGGCCGCGAGGGCTTTCCCGATTTCCCGTCCGCCCCCGGGCAAATGAAAAAGGGGCTGTCTCAAAAAAGAGGCAGCCTCTTTTGAATGAAAAAAAGAGGAAAAAAGGATACCAGGTCTTGCGCAGACCTGACAGCGTTGTTATGATAATTGTGTGAAGAAAAAACATAACACGCAACTTGATTATAGCGCATATGAGAGCGGATATCAACTGCGAATTTCACTGGAATGTGACGTATACGTTCCAAAGGATGACCCGGTGAGATTGCTCAGCGCCATCATGGATAGGATTGACATGAGGAGGGTCAACATG
>JAFWEY010000204.1 GCA_017512675.1 Clostridia bacterium
GATTGTCCACCTTGACAAACGGCGCCAGATAGGTGTCGAACGAGGAGAACGCCTGGGCGCCGGCCCATTCGTTCTGCATGATGCCCAGGAAATTGACCATCTGGTTGCACAGGGTGGACAGGTGCGCGGCCGGCGAAGAGGTGATCTTGCCCGGCACGCCGCCCAGTCCCTCCTGAATCAGCTGCTTCAGGCTCCAGCCCGCGCAGTAGCCCGTCAGCATGGACAGGACGTGCAGGTGAAAGGCGGCGCTGCGGTGCGCTTCGGCCACATCCGCGTCGTACACTTCGCTCAGCCAGTAATTGGCCGTAATCGCGCCGGAATTGGAAAGGATCAGGCCGCCCACCGAATAGGTGACGGTGGAATTCTCCTTCACGCGCCAGTTGTTGATCTGCAGGTAGTTATCGACAAGGTTCTTGTAATTGAGCAGGGTGGAATTGATGTTGCGGACCTTCTCCCGCTGCTTGCGGTACAGGATGTAGGCCTTGGCGACGTCCGCGTATCCCGATTCGGAAAGGACCTTTTCCACGCTGTCCTGGATGTCTTCCACCTGGATTTCGCCGTTCCTGATTTTGCTCTCGAAATCCGATGTCACATGAAGGGCGATCAGTTCGATGACACTGGGATGGTACTGCCGCTCGGTCGCGACAAAAGCCTTGGTGATCGCGTCCGTGATTTTCCGGATGGAAAACTCGGTTACTTCCCCGTCACGCTTGACAACCTGATACATAACAATCCCCTTTCGCGGATAGACAGTAAAAGAATGCATCCGACCGGAGCCGAACGCCTATAACCATATCACAAGCCGGGAGCATTGTCAATATATCGTGGGAAATTAATGAAAAACCACCAAAAAATTCCATATGTTGTGTTTCCGTTGCGGCGCCGAAAGAACGCGCCGCGCGCTGTGTCACGAGGCGCGCTTCGCGATCCGGACGGCCTCCGCGACGGCTTTCGGGCAGTCGCTGGTGACGCAGTCCACGCCCTTTTCCAGCCACCTCTCGGCGTCCTTCGGCTTATTGATCAGCCATACGCCCACCTTCAGGCCCTGATCCTGCCATGCGTACAGATTGCCTTCCCTGAGGTATTTTCCCTTTTGAAACAGGTATTCCGGTTTCAGCGCCGCGATCGTTCCGTTCAGGCCGGACGGCTTTTTGCTCATCATCAGCCCCAGGCGCGCGGAGGGCGCCGCGCTGCGAACCTGCATCAACTGCATGGGCCGGAACGACTTGAATACCGTGCGGCGCAGAAGCCCGCGGCAGCAAACCGCCCTGACGCAGGCATTGACATCCGCGGTGTCTTTCATCTCCAGCAGAATCTCAAGATCCGTTTTCATCAGCTCATCCAGCACTTCGTCCAGCGTGCAGATCTCAGGCTGCAATTGGCGGATCTGCTGCATCTCCCGTTTCCTGACCGAAACCTTCGTTTTGCCGACCTTGAACGTCGGATCGTGGCTTACGATCTGCACGCCGTCCGCAGTGGAACGCACGTCCAAATCGACCGCGGTCGCGCCGTCGGCGGCCGCCTGCCGCAGCTTTTCGGGCAGCTTTTCCGGGCCGCAGCACGCGACTCCCCTGTGGGCCGCAATCGCCACAGACCCGCCGCACCGCCTCTCCGGCTCGCAGACGGTGATTCTGCAGCCGGATACCAGGCCGTTGAACGTGACGGCCCTGACCGTCGTGGTTCCGAGGCCCGCCGGCGTCACCGTACCGTCCGGGGCCACGGTCAGCACAGAAGTGTCGTAGCCGTACAGCAGGACGGCGGAAGCCGTTTTGCCGGGCAGCGTCACCCGCAGCACCGTCTGCTGGGCGATGCCCCGCTCCGCGTCGAAATGCAGCACGCGCTGCCCGGCGCTGAGGCGCACGCTGCCCGGCGCCGCGAGAACCTTCACGCTGAAATGCATCGTTTCGCCGGTATCCGCGCTGCAGCGGATCAGCGCGTTTCCCTTTCGAAGCGCGGTGACCGCTCCGTTCCCGCTGACGGCGGCGATCTTCGGGTTCAGCGACTCGCAGCGCCAGTCCGCTCCGCCGGATCCCCGCTCCAGCATCGGCTTCAGATCGCGCGTCTCGCCGACTCCCAGCCGCAGCGGCAGCGCGTCCGGAGGAACCGCCGAACGTTTGGGGAAGGCGGCTTCGCCGGAACGGGTTTTCGCGACGGCGGCGCGGTTTTCGCCTCCCGCGCGGCACCGGCATTCCGCGGCGGCAAAAGCCGGCAGCAGAACGCACACGAGCACTGTCGAAAGCACCGCGCAGGCTCTTTTCCGGTTTCTCACTCTGCTGTTTCCGCCCGATCCCGCCAAACCCACAGCCTCCCTTTCCTGTTCCGTTCCGCGGCGCCCGAAGGCGCTCTCCGGGCAGACGCGTGCCCGAAAGACGCACAGGTTTCAGTCCATGCCCCGTATCGCGGTTTCGGGAATCACCCTGGCGGCGATCTCCCGCATCGCGAGCATCTGTTCGCGCGAAGGCGCGCTCAGTCCGGCAAAGGGCACCTGCTCCCGGTCCGCAAAGGGCTGCAGAAAATACCGCTTCGCGCCGGAAATGAAGTTCGCGATCGCTTCGATATCCTTTTCCTCATGCAGCTCCCTGACGACCGTCGTGCGGAACTCGTAATCCGCCGTGCCGTGAATCAGGCAGTCGGCGCTTTCCCGAATCCGCCCGGAATCGATCGCCGCGAGCCCCGCGGTGCGCGCGTATTTTTCCGGGCTGTTTTTGATGTCCATCGCCACATAGTCCGCCAGGCGGTCCTTCAGAATCCCGCGAAGCATCTCCGGGTGATATCCGTTGGTATCCAGCTTGACGGGGTATCCCAGATCCCTGATTTTCCCCAGCAGATCCGGCAGATCCGCGTACACACACGGCTCACCGCCGGTAATCGCCACGCCGTCCAGCAATCCTCTGCGCCTTTCGAGAAAGCCGAACAGCTCCGCCTCGTCCATCACGGCCGGCGCTTTCCCCGTCGCCAGATCGAAATTGTGGCAAAACGGGCAGCGAAAATCGCAGCCGCCCAGAAAGACCGTGCAGGCCACGCGGCCCGGATAGTCCAGAAGGGTCATCTTTTGCAGTCCGCAGATTTTCATACGCTGTCCTCCGCGCCGGCAAGAATATGGAGATTGCGGATCCGGGCGTCCCGGATTCCGTCCGCGACCGAATACGCGTGTTTTTCGAGATCGCCGCACTCCGCCCGGGTCAGCTGCTGGTGCTGCGCTTCTTCGATCACATCCGCCGCGACGCTGTCCATCGCCTCCCGCTTGTCGCGGAACAGGTCCCCGTCGCTTCCGGTGGTGATCAGGTATTCCAGCAGCTCCGCGTTCAGCGAAAGGCGGGGCAGCGCCCGCAGTGCCCGAAAGCACCACTTGTAATAGGGCCGGTACCTTCGGTTGAGCAGGAAAATGGCGGCCATCGAATGCCTGGCGAACTCAAATACCGCCAGCTGCGCCGCGCCGGTCTCTCCGCGCTCCACGCACCGCGGATAGTTGTACCGGCCGGACTGGGCCATCAGAAGCATGTGCCCGACGAGCTTCTTCCTGCGGATATCCTCCGGATACCCGGCAAGCCGGTCGCGAATGCCGGTGATTATGCCCGGGCCGTCGTAAAAGATTTCTCCGTTCACCGCTTCCGCCAGCGCGCTCTGCGGCACGTTCAGCCACTCGAGAGGCGTCAAATCGCCGTTTTCGCTGCCCGTCTTTTCCCGGAAAAAGCCGCTGATGCGCACGACGCCGCGCCGCGCGCCGCCCGCCGGCTGCATCAGCGGGCGCGAAAGGCCCATGAACCGGCGCGGAAGCTTCGCGTACGCCCTTTCCAGCAGAAACTCCTGCTGCCTGCTCACTCTGTCCTCGCCCGGCAGAAACAGGCAAAAGCCCGGTTCGAAATCGTGATCGCGGGAGAGTTCGTCGTCGTAGCCGAAGCACTCGGAGCCGCTGCCCGCAAGCCCCGCCGCCAGCTGCGGCAGCAGATCGGGAAACTGCTCTTTCAGCATCGGCATGCCGTGCTGTTCAAAGTAGGCCCTTGAAATATCAAGCCCGTTCACTGATTTCCGCCGCCTCTCTGCGGCAGGCTTCGGCCGCCAGAAAGTATCCGTAGGTGTCGAACACCGGCGCGCAATTGCGCAGCACGTACGCGAAATACCCGTTCCGCGGCGCCCGCGCGGTCTTCAAAAGCAGTTCCGCCCGGTCCAGCAGCCGCCAGATTTCCGCTTCGCCCGCTTCCATGCCGTCCCGGGCCGCGACCGCGTCCGCCATGTTCAGGCAGGTCACCGCCATTTCCGGCTCTCCGCCGGGAACCCCGCCCATCGCTTCCAGCGCGCTCTCATAGCGCCGAAAGGCTTCGTCATAGCGCCCCAGCGCGGCAAGGGCAAGGCCCATGTTGTTGAACAGCCCTCCCAGAAGCGCCCTGTCCGCAGCCGGGCACTGCCGGTACACCGATTCCGCCCGTTCAAACAGCGGCAGCGCCCGTTCGTTTTCGCCGAACGCGCTGTACGCCGTCGCGATGTTCACATACGCGGTGGCGGCGCTGATCGTGCCCTCGAATTCCAGCGCCTTCATCAGCCGCAGCGCTTCGCCGGCGCTCTGAAGAAACTTCTCCCGGTCGCCCGTTTTGCGGTAATGCCCGACCAGCTCGTTCTGAACCATCAGTTCGCCGCGCAGGTCGTTGCCGGCCCGGGCCTCGCCGAGCCAGTACAGCAGCGCCTTTTCCGCGCCCGCAAAGTCTCCCCTGCCCATGCAGGCGTCGACCTTTTCCCGGATCCGCGCCTGCGGTACCGGTTGTATGGCCTGCTGCCGATCGCCGAATCCGTCCATGCGCAATCCCTCCGTCAGGGCACCGTTCGCGCCCCGCCCTCTCAGCCGCCGAAGCCCCTTCCGGTGAACAGCCGGATCAGGTCGTGCCCGGTGACCAGCAGGAACACGCCGATCAGCAGCACGAACCCGGCCGCGTGCACCCAGCCCTCGTATTTCGGAGGCACCGGTTTGCGGCGAATCGCTTCCAGAAACAGGAAGATCAGCCGTCCACCGTCCAGCGCGGGCAGCGGAAGCAGGTTCATCAGCCCGATGTTCAGCGTAAGCAGCAAAAGAAGATTCAGCGCCTGCTCGAATCCGCCCTCTTTGATCTCCTCCGTAGCGAACTGGATGATGCCCACCGGCCCCATCGTGTCCTCCAGCCCTTCGCCGGTGGCAAACAGCTGTCTGATCGCGTCCAGCATCATCCGCAGGTACCCGGCCGTCACCGGAAACCCTTCCCGGACCGCGGTGAAAAACGGCACGCGAAAGGTTTCATAGCCCAGGCCCACGCCGATCTGCGCCGTTCCTCCCACCAGCTGCGGCGTCAGCGTGATTTCCTCCCGGCTGCCGCCGCGAAGCACGGTCAGGGTCACGCTTTCGCTCCCTTCGGTTCCGCGCACGCCCTGGATCAGCGCCATCGCGCCTTCCGTGTCGTAGCTGATTTCGGTTCCGTTGATTTTCTCTATGATGTCCCCCGGTTCCAGCCCCGCGTCCAGCGCGCTGCTTTCCGCCGCGACGGTTTGGATTTTCGGCACCGTGTAGTTGCTGCCGATACAGCTCAGGAACACGACGATCACGAGATATCCCAGAACAAAATTCATGAACGGGCCGGCGAACACCGTGATGATCCGCTTCCAGACCTTCTGGTTGTTCATCGCCCGCGGGTCGTCGCTTTCCTCGTCTTCCCCGACAAATCTGCAGTATCCGCCCAGCGGTATCGCCCGCAGGCTGTATTCGGTGTCTCCGCGTTTTCCCCCGACGATGCGCGGCCCCATGCCGATCGAAAACTCCATCACCGGAATTCCTGTGGCCCGCGCCGCCAGAAAATGCCCCAGTTCGTGCACCGCAATGATGATTCCGAACAGCAGAATCGCCCCGAGAATATACAGTATGTTCATTTCAGAATCCTTTCGATTTCCGTTTGCGCAAGCCGCCGCGCGTTCCGGTCGATGCCGTACACATCCTCCGCCGTTTGGACGCGGCCGGGGACGTGCCGGTTCATCACCGCTTCGACGATCCGCGCGATGCCGCCAAAGCCGATCCGCCCGTCCAGGAAAGCCGCGACAGCGGCTTCATTCGCCCCGTTGAGCGCGACCGGCGCGGAAGCGTCCCCGCTTTGAAGCGCTTCCCGCGCGAGCCTGTAGCACGGAAAGCGGGAAGGGTCCGGGTTCCCGAACGACAGGGTGCCCACCTTCGCGAAATCCAGCCGCTCCCCGCCGTAGGGCACCCGCTCGGGATAGCCCATCGCGTAGCCGATGGCGGTTCGCATGTCGGGAACGCCCAGCTGCGCGAGAACCGCGCCGTCCTCGAATTCCACCATCGAATGAATGATGCTTTCGGGATGGACGACCACGTCGATCCGGCTTTCCGGCATGCCGAACAGGTGGTGCGCCTCGATGACCTCCAGACCCTTGTTCATCAGCGTCGCGCAGTCCACCGTGATTTTGCTGCCCATGCGCCAGGTGGGATGCCGCAGCACGTCCGAAACCGAAGCCCGGTCGATCGCGTCCCGCTCCCAGGTCCTGAACGGCCCGCCGGAGCAGGTGAGAATCAGCCGCGCGATTTCGTTATCGCCCCGGGCTTCCAGGCACTGAAAGATCGCCGAATGCTCGCTGTCGACCGGCAGAAGCGGAACCCCTCGCTGCGCCGCCAGCTCCTTTACCAGATGCCCGCCGGTGACCAGCGCTTCCTTGTTCGCCAGCAGCACCCTGCGGCAGCACTTCAGCGCGGCCAGCACCGCATCCAGCCCCGCGACGCCCACCACAGCGGCCAGCGCGTCGTCCGGACGCACCGCCTCCAGCGCGCGCCGGGAGCAGTCCCCGCCGAAGAACCATTCGGTCCCGCGCAGGTCTTCAGGGACGAACGGGGGTTCTTCGACCAGCCCCGCAGCCTGCGGGCGGAACTTCCGCACCGCTCGAAACAGGCCTTCCCAATCGGAACGGGCCGTCAGCACCGCGGCGCGAAACCGCTCCGGGTGCCTGTCTATGATGTCCAGCGCCTGGGTTCCGATGGAACCCGTCGCGCCGAGAATCGCAATTGAGCGCATACTACCTCCCGCTGTATCCGCGGTGTACACAGAAAAATGACCGCTGCCCGCCGGCTGCGGTCAGAACCGAAACCCATCGGCCGCCGTCGTCAGCGCCTGCCCGGTCAGCCCGGTCAGAGCCGGAGAATCCATACGAAATAAACGTATACGGGAACGATGCAGAAAAGGACGCTGTCCAGCCGGTCCAGCATGCCGCCGTGCCCCGGAAGGAGGCTGCCGTAATCCTTGATGCCGCACCAGCGTTTGACCAGCGACGCGTTCAGATCGCCGGTGATCGACAGAAAGCCGCTCACCAGCCCCAGCAGCGCAAACTGCCAAAGCGGCGGAATCTCCGTCAGATACGCCTTCGCCGCCGGAATCACGCGGCAGATCAGAACCCCGGCGAGCGGAACCAGCATTGCGGTGACGACCGCGGCGGCGACGCCCGCAACGGCGCCCTCCCAGGATTTTTTCGGGCTCAGGTTCGGCATAAGCCGGTGCTTTCCGATGCGGGTTCCCACCTCGTAGGCCGCCAGATCGTTCATCAGCGCGATCAGGAACGCTTCGCCCGCCGCGATGTTCGCCAGCAGCGGAGAGGAAATGTCCAGCAGCGGGAAAATCAGCGTCATCAGAAGCCCCGGATAGAACAGCGGGTAAATCGTCGCCATCGCGGAGGAAAAATCCAGCTCGTCGCGCAGCACGATCGCCGACAGGCCGATCGCCGTCATTGCGGCCAGCAGCGGGCCGATCGCCCCGCGGCCCAGCAGCAGATACGCCGGCAGCGCCAGCAGCACATACGCGATGCCCACCCAGACCGCCGGCCTGTCCCCGCGCCTCGTGAATGCGGAATACATTTCATGCATGCACAAAAGCATCAGCGCCACAAGCCCGATTCTGAGCGGCCAGCCGCCCAGCAGCCACAGCGCGCACAGAACCACTGCCAGCACAAGCCCTGTGATCACCCGTCTGGACGCATTGGTTTGCGGCTTTTGCCCGTTGAACTCCATCGGTTATTTTACCTTTCCGAACCGGCGATCGCGCCGGGCGTACGTCCACAGATCCTGTCGGTAAGCCTCGCGCGTATAATCCGGCCACAGTGTTTCGTTGAATACCATTTCGGCGTACGCCGTCTGCCACGGAAGAAAGTTGGATGTGCGGATTTCGCCGCTGGTGCGGATGAACAGATCCACATCCGGCTGCCCCGCCGTATACAGCTCCGCCGCGAACCGGTCCGCGGTAAGCTCCTCCGGGCGAAGCGCGCCTTCGGCGGCCTGCCGCATCAGGCTTCTTGCGGCGTTCAGGAGCTCGGCGCGTCCTCCGTAATTGAGCGCGATGTTCAAATGAAGGCCCCGGTTGTCCCGCGTGCGTGCCATCGCGTTTTGCACGGCTTCCCGCTGCGGTGCCGGCAGCCCGTCCACATCGCCCAGAATGCGGATGCGCACGCCCTTCTCGTCCAGTTCGTCGATCTCGCTGGAGAAATACTGCAGCAGCAGCTGCATCAGCGCCGAAACCTCGTCCTGGGGACGGCCCCAGTTTTCGGTGGAAAACGCGTAGATCGACAGATGGCCGATGCCCCAGTCGTCGCTGGCGCGGATGATGTCCCGCAGCGCCTCCACGCCGGCCCTGTGCCCGGCGCTGCGCGGCAGGTGGCGCTTTTTGGCCCACCGGCCGTTGCCGTCCATCACGATCGCCACGTGCTTCGGCAGCCGCTCGGCAGGGGGCAGCCCGTCCGGTAGCCGGCCCTGCTCCTTCGCGGCGCGGTCCCGGGAAAACAATGCACTCATGACGGATCCTCCTGCGGGCTGTCCGGAAACCTCGCCACCAGCCACGTGCCGCCGGTGCGGCGAAGCACGCGCAGCGTCCCCGTTTCGCGGGGGTGCCGGGGCGGGCGCGTCTCGAGAACCCGGGCGTCCTCTGCCGCGCTGCCCGCCAGGCGCAGCGCCGTCTCCAGCGGCAGCCCGGTCAGGTTGTCGGTCATACCGACATGATCTCCTTTTCATTGTCCTCGCCGACCTTGTCCATTTCCTTGATGTGGTTGTCCGTCACCTTCTGCAGGTCGGTTTCCGCCACCTTCTGGTCGTCTTCGGTGATTTCCGAGGCCTTTTTCATCTTTTTCAGCGTTTCCATCGCGTCGCGCCGGATCGAGCGGATCGCCACCTTGCCCTCTTCGACCTGCTTGCGCACCTGCTTGCACAGCTCCTTGCGGCGCTCCTCGTTCAGTTCCGGAACCATCAGCCGAATGACCTTGCCGTCGTTGGACGGATTGATGCCGATGTCGGATTTCTGAATCGCCTTTTCAATGGCGGAAATCATCTTGGTTTCCCACGGCGCGATGACCAGCAGGCGGGGCTCCGGAGAGGATATGTTGCCGATCTGGTTGAGCGGCGTCGGAGACCCGTAATAGTCCACCGTGATCCGATCGAGGATCTGCGGATTCGCGCGGCCTGCGCGCAGGGTCGACAGGTCCTTTTTGATGACTGAGATGGTTTTATCCATTTTGTCTCCGGCTGTTTTAATGACATCCTGATACATACGAACCCTCCTCAATGCAGAAAGCACTATTTGCAGATACTATTTTACCTGCTTTTTGCGCTCTTGGCAAGTGGGAAATGCCGGAAAAGCGAAAATTCTGCCGCGGCGCGGATTCCGCGCGGGATCGGGGCGCTGTGCCGGTTGATGAACGGATCTTCAATAGCGGGCGCAGGGCTTGGCGCCATATGTGGCGCCAAGCCAGAGGGCGAAGGCGAGCGCGCCCAGTGGGCGATGCAGCGAGCCTGCAGCCCAATGAGCGCGGAGGTGAGCGCCCGCAGTGCGGGATGAAGCGAACCGGAAGCGTGCTGAGCAAAGGAGCGAGCGAAGCGCAGCTGAAGCGCGCGACTATTGCGAAGCTGCCCGAAGCGCTGAAGGCGCAAGACAGGAGTCCATGAGCGAAAGCGAAGGGACGACTATTGCAAATTGAGAGTTGTAAGAGTTCGGATGCTGTGACTTGACACCCAGGCAGCGAAGATACAGCATGGCGATCGCACGGCAGGGGTGCCATATGCGGCCTTCAGGCGGCATATATTCCGTCCTATCCCGGGATCAGCGGTTTTGCGTTCGATGGACGGCGGAATCTCTGCCGTTTGGTTTTGCGGGCGCAGCAAGCGGCGCCCCTGCGGCGGGTTCGGGATGTTGTACCGTTTGATGAATCGGGATTCGTTACCGGAAGAGTCTACCCCGCAACCCGTTGTCCCTTCGCAGCGCAGCGGCCGCGAAGGGACAAGTAATTACAGGATCGCAAAGGCGCGAAGGCGAGAGCGCCCTGTGGGCGATAATAACCTCATCCGCCTGCTTCGCAGGCACCTTCCCCTGGAGGGGAAGGCAAGAGCGGAATCGGAATGTTGTGCCGATTGATGAATGGATCTTTGTTTTCGGAAGAAATTGCGGGCGCACC
>JAFWEY010000205.1 GCA_017512675.1 Clostridia bacterium
CAGCGCCGCGAGGAGCGGCACGAGCACGATCGCCATATTCCCGACCAGCGCGCTGACGCCGGTGTCGATCAGCCGCAGGCCGAACATCTCAAACACCATGCAGACGAAATACAGCGCGCCGAGGATCATGCCGCCCCGCAGACTTTTGAAGCTGCAGCGAAGAAGCTTTCCGCGAAAAACCGCTGCCAGAATCAGAAACGCCAAAAGAAACCGCACGGCAAGAATGCTCAGCGGAGACATCGTCTGCAGCAGCGTTTTCGAAAACAGAAAGGACGTTCCCCGCGCAACAAATACCGACAGCAGCAGAAGTCGCGCTCTTGTTTTGTTCACAGGCTATGCCAACCTTCCCATAAATCATTCGGCCTTCCTCCGGCCTTCGCACAGCGTCCGAAGGCCGTTCCTCCCGCCCCGGCGCAGCGAAAGGCCCCACCCGGAAGGTGAGGCCCGCACAAGCCGCGGCGGATCGGAGAGTGACGTTCTCCCGGGTGTGCGCCCGGCGGGAAAGCCCGCCCGGCGAACCCGCAAAGTGTATTCCTGCCGTCGGATTACGCCTTCGCGATCCCGAGCGCCGCCGCCGCGTCCGCGATGATTCCGGCGTGGTCAAAGGCAAGCCTGCCGCCGGCGGGCAGCACCGGCGAGGCCGAACCGCCCGACAGGTCCAGCGGGAACCATCCGGCTTCCGCCGCGTCGTCGGCGGCGACCGCTTTCATCCGCCCTTCCTCCACACACACCGCGTACGCCGCGGATACCGTCCAGCCCCGGGGATCCCGCCCGGGCGCGCTGTAGATGCCCACCAGGCGGAGGGACAGCCCCTTCAGACCCGTCTCCTCCTCCAATTCCCTCGCTGCCGTCTGTTCGATGGTTTCTCCCTGATCGGCAAACCCTCCGGGCAGCGCCCAGCAGCCGAGATACGGATGCCCACCGCGCCGGATGAGAAGCAGTGCGTACCCCGTTTTGCGCTTTTCGAACACCGCGACATCCGCCGTCAGCGCCGGTTTTGGATAATCCATCGCCCGGAACCGCCGGATGGCCTCCTCTTCGGTCAGGCCGCGCTTGTCTCTGATTTCATTCATGCCTGTCACTCCCTGCCGCTTCCCGGCGGCTGCCGCCGCCTGCTTTTTCCCGACGGATGCACCGCTTGTCAGAGACCGTAATCGCGAAGATCACAGGTCGTGGTTTTGCGCGCAAGGGTTTTCCCGTTCGCGTCCACCGCCCTGACGTCAAAACTCCTGCTCGAGCCGAGGTTATCCGTTTCATCCACCTTGAATTCTGAGATGTCCAGCCAGTATCCCGTCCGTCCGGGCACTCTCGGGCAGACAACCGGCCCGTACAAGTACCTGTTGACATCGGATAAACCGACTTCAAAGTGATCCACTTCCTCGCTGTCGCTGTACCAGTAAACCGCGTCGGGACCCGATGTGATAAACCCGATCACGGATTTTCCCGCTTTCTGGAGCGTCACGCTTTTGACTTTGGACTTCTTCCCGCCCACCGCTTTCACGGCAAACTTATGCTTGCCCGGGCCGATTCCCACGAGCATGGCACTGTAGGTGACCTTGTTGCCGTACCTCGGATTTGCCATACCGTAAAAATCCGACAGCATCCCCTGCGCGAGCACCTTGCTGCCGTCCAGCACCTGATACTCTACGTTTCCGTCATCCGGCAGATCGCACTCGTGGGTCCAATATACCGCAACGATGCCGTTGAGGCTGTCGATTGCGTCGACAATCACCGGCGCGGCCTTTTTCCAGTCCGCCGGGGGCTTCAGCGCAAGCGCGCTGGTCCGCTTCGTCTTTCCGAATTGATAGGTGCTGTTTTGGCTGTCCCAGCGCATCGGGGTCAGTTCGCATGTGACCTTCCATCCTTCGCCTTCCTCCACTTCGTATGGCGGAAGCTCCACCGGCAGGCCCTTGCTCAGGCGTTCGTAATCGATTTCGGATACCACGATGTCCTTCGGCCCGTCGTATATTTTCTCTTTTCCCCTTGTCATGCAGTAGCGAACCTGCAGCGCGCTTATTCTGCTGTCGGTGCGGTAGTTCACGCGCATCCAGTAATGGCGCTTCCCCACAGAATCCTTGTAGGAATAGTAGGATGCCTGTACATCCGTCAGCTTCTGCCAGGCGTTTTCATCGGGATCGATTTTGGACAGCCATCCGTGCGACGCGATGCCGTAGCGTTCGACGCCGTTTTTGACGTACTCCGGGCGCACACAGAATGCATACATGCCGGGTTTTTTGACCGGTACGCTTACCTTGAGCTTTGTCGTCGTTTTGACCTGTACATTCCTTCCGGTAGACAGTTCGGTCATGTAAACGTAGTATTTGACGTTCTTCGGCAGCTTGAACTCAATTTTCTGATACGTGTCCGTATCGTACACGTCCCAGTAAAGCGTCGCCTGCTTCTTCTTTTTGCTGTAATCGACGCGGGAGATGATCGGCTGATATGAGATCCACCAGGCGTCTTCCGGATCGGTGCTGACCGGGTCATCCCAAAAGTGGATGACGGTCTTGTCCGCAAGGCTTCGTTCCGTTTCGCCCGCGGAAGCGTCCGGTTGGGCAGGAATTGCGTTCCGGCCGCCGTCGGCGCTCTCGGGAGCCGCCGCTGACGGATCCGGCTCTCCGCACCGGATGCAGCGGCCGCCTTCGTACGCGTGCCCGAGCGGCGCCAAAGCCTGCGTGTACCTGTCGCCGCAGTCGCACTCAAAGACTTCCTCTCCCCCTTCGATGCAACCCGGCTCGGCCGCCACCCAGCTGCAATAGCTGTGCTCGTGGTCCGGCCCGCGCCAGTCCTCAGCGAAGCCGGGGATCGCCATGGATATGATGAGTCCCACAGCCAGAAATACGCTCAGAAATCGCTTCATCATGGTTTTTTCCTCCTGTATCGGTCCGCGATGACAGCCGGCAGCATTGTTAAGAAAAGTATACCATACCCCGGATACGGTTTTCAAGACCCTGCCGCGCTTTTCGGCAGATGGTATAAACGTTCGGCCAGAACGCCGGCAGGCCCGCTCTCAAGCGTTTGTTCAGCGCCGGAGCCCCTGCGGCCCCGAACTGCGCGTCACGGATCCGGCTTCATCCGGAACGCGGGGCCGCGGCCGCATTTCAAGCATATCCACGATGTATCGGCGTATGGCGAAAGGGCGAATGCCAACACCGGAATCAGGAGAAGCGTCAAGAA
>JAFWEY010000206.1 GCA_017512675.1 Clostridia bacterium
GGCTTCCAGCCATTCCGGAAGCCTGCTTCGGAAAAGCCGCCAATCGGCTTCGTTCACTGCGGTTTGCACTCCCATCGTCCTCCATTTCCCGGCTTTCCCCGGGTGTTTGCCAAAGATTCCCGTGTTTCTTTCTCAAAATGCCCGCCGCCGCGGGAGTCCCGCGGAAATTCATTGCCCTGTTCCTGATCTGCTCAAGACCTTCCTGAACTCCGTGGCTTTGTCGGCTGATTAAGGCATAAACTCATATTGAATAATACTCCAAACCGAGTATCTTTGCAAGTGTATAACCAGGGTTGAACGGCAGCGAACGGTCTCGGGGCCGGTTCCCCCAGTGACATTCGCAAATGGTATCCGGCTTCCTATGCGGTACAACCCATCTGCGTTATGTTGTTTTTGATTCGCGCCATTGCCACAATAAACGCAGCCGGGTCTGCGCAGGGCCCGGCATTCTTTTACCTCTTTTTTTCTTCAAACGGGGCTGCCTCGCCTTTGGGGCAGCCCCGTTTCTGCCGCACAGGCGAAACGGTCCCTGCCGGTTCCCCGGACCGGGGAGCCCCGGGCCGGGGGCGGGAGGCATATATGCCGCTTTGCCGTACGGATGATTCCCGAGAATTGATCCTCCCGGCGGCAATACAGCGTATCCCGTGCGCCGCTGCGCAGCAGGGAACCGTTCCCGTGCACTCACAGAAGGACGCTCCTTCCGTCCTGAACAATCCGGTGAATTCAAGACAAAAGAAGCGTCTTCCCTGTTTTCCTTTTCAGGAACGCCAATTACCTGGACAGCCCGATCAGGGCTTCCCGCACCCATCCGAGGCGTTCAAAGGACATATCCATGGGCATGGTGCAGTCGGCGCCGATCATGATGCCCCGGCGCCCGTTTTTCTCCACCAGGGACCGGGTGAATGCCTGAATCTCTTCTTTGCCGGCGCCCTGCCGATTGGGTGAACGCGGATCTGCCTGTCAGGTCAATCGGAAAATCTGCAGGAAATGGACGGCGCGGGAACTGCCGGGCGCACCGGCGAACCCGGCGGTGCTGCCCTGGCCGGATCCAGGGCCGCGGCCGGCGGGATTGCCGCAGGCAAAAAGCGGGGTATTGCATCGAAAGGCGTTCGTCAATCCCGGGCTGACCCCGTCGGCACGGGGTTGTTTTTTGCCGAAAGCACGGATCCCATAAGGGCTCGTGAGGCATTTCCCGCTGTCCTGCCGAACGAAAACCGCATCAAAATGATGCAGATTCCGGCGAAATCGGGGCGGAACCCGAAAACCGGCTTTTCCCCTGGGTGTCATTGACGCCGCTGTTCCAATCGAATTCCTTATGTCCCATTGCGCGGAAGATTGATCCTGACGGTGAAACCTGCAGGCTTCGGGAATCAGCAGGTGCAGGCACCGGCAGGGAGGCAAATGCAGCCGTCCGAAGACCGGTTTCCGGCGCCCTGTTGCGAACAGCCGGCGTTGGGTATATAATAAACCGGTGAAAGTGAGGTGACCGGCATGCGCGAAGGCTGGAATCCGGCAGCCGACGGCGCCTTCGATGAAGACGGCAGCCCGTACGGCGCAGGCGCTTCCCCGTTCGGCACCGCCGCGGAAGCCGGCTGCCCGGTGCCGCCCTGCCCCGCCCTCGAAAGGTGCGGCGAATGGATTCTGCGCCGCTTCGGGGAATCCCTCACGGAGGACCTGAAAGCCCGCTTTTACGACGGCGAACTGGCATGGTGCTTCGACGTGCCGGATTACACCGAGGACAGCATGGCTCTGCGCGACGTGCGCTTTTCCAGGAGCATGAGCTTCTGGCGCCTTGGCCGGAACTCGTTCCTCGCCGATGCCGAAGCCGTGCTGACGGCGGACATCGCAACGGATTCCGTGCGCGGCCTGCGCAGCATACCGCTGTGCCTGACGCTTCTCCTGTCTTTCGGGAGGCGCCTGTCCTGCGCCATCGAATCGATCGGCCTCACCAAGCCCGATCGCGACGGCGTTCGGCTGGACGAGTATCTGATCCCGATCATGAGCTACGAAGAGGTGGAAAACGCGGCGGAGGAAATGCTGCTGACGTATCAGCCCGAAGCGCTGCGCGACCGGCGCGCGATCGACGCCGCCGGGATGGCGGAGATCATGGGCCTTCGGATCGAAACGCGCCGCCTCGCGGACATGCCGCGCACGAAAAGCATTCTCTTCTGGAAAGCGGGCAGGATTCGGGTCACGGATTCTTCCGGGACGGCGATCGAAGAAGCTCCGGTTCCAGCAGACACCATCGTATTGAACGCGAACCTGGTGGACGGGGACAACCGGGAGGTTCAGATCTTCCACGAATGCTTCCACGCCGAGTACCACCGTCTGTTCTACAGGCTCCAGCAGGCGCACAGCAGCGATCTCAACACCGTCAGGGCAAAGCGCGGAAAGCGGCGCCCGCAGCGGGATGCGAAGAACCCTCTGCCGATTCTGGAATGGGAAGCCCGACAGGGCAGCCGCGCCCTGATGATGCCCCGGCTCCTGATTCATCCGCTGCTGCTGCAATACGGGGAGGAAGAAAGGCATCGCACCAGGCACGCCGGAGAGGCGCTGGAAAACGTCGGCATCCGGATCGCCGCCGAATGGTCTCTGCCCCGGTACCTCGTCAGGGCCCGCATGATTCATCTGGGATTCTGGCAGGCACAGGGATGCCTGAATTATGTGCGGCGTTCCGGGGCACAGGGCGGATACATCCGGCCGTTCCTGTTTGACCGCGACAGCTGCCCGGGGACAAAGCACACGTTCGTGATTCAGCCGGCGGACGAAATGCGCCTGTACGAAAACAACCCGGATTACCGTTCCCGGATCGACACCGGGCAGTACGCTTACGCCGAAGGACACGTTTGCCTGAACGACCCGAAGTATATCCTGCAGGAAGGCGGCGGCCCGCGTTTGACCGGCTGGGCCAATCGCCACGTCGATCAGTGCTGCCTGCGCTTCGAAAACGTATACGAGGTGGACGATCATTACGAGTTCCGCCTCAGCCGAATCAACAGCGACGAGGAATACAACCGGCATTACATCGATTTTATCGCCCGGGGCGACGCGCTGACCGAAACGGAAATCAGCAGCCGGCAGTCGGCGCTCATCACGCAGCTTCCCCATGCGCCCGGCGCGGCGCTGAAGCGGCTGATGGAGCTGAACGGCCTCACACAGGAAAAGATGGCGGAGAAGGCGCTGGTGTCCCAATCCACGGTCAGGCGGTGGTGCGCGGAGGAGTATTCCTTCGACGCGGAAACGGCGCTGCGCATCATCGTGGCGCTGTCGCTCCCGCCCTGGCTGTCCGGATGGCTGCTGGACACGGCAAAAGTGCCGCTTCAGTATCACGGCGTGCACCTGGTATACCGCAACATCATCAACTGCCGCTTCATGGACACGATGGAAACCGTCAACTGCTACATTCAGGATTGCGGGTACGATAAGCTCAGGGAAGCATAGCCCGCGCCAAGCGCGCCGGGAAGGCTGGGGGATCCGTGCGGGGCGTCCTGAAACCCTGCGCCGGCCGGGCGCATACGGAGCACGTGCCCAACTGTCTGTGCGGCTGCAGAACGGAGACTGACATGCAAAGAAACTATCAAAAGACGCTGACCGCCTGCTACCTGGGCTTCATCACCCAGGCCATCGCCGCGAATTTCGCGCCGCTGCTGTTTTTGCGGTTTCACGCCGATTACGGCATTCCGCTGGGCCGGATCGCGCTGATATCCACCGCGTTCTACCTGACGCAGCTGGTGGTGGACGTGCTGTGCGCACGGTTTGTGGACGCCATCGGCTACCGCACGTGCGTCGTCGCTTCGGAGATAGCCTCGGCGCTTGGCCTGATCGGCCTCGCCTTCGTTCCGGATCTGTTCGCAGATCTGTTCGGAGATCCCTTCGCGGGCATCATCGCGTGCGCAATCGTCTACGCCGTCGGCAGCGGACTGATCGAAGTGCTGTGCAGCCCGATCGTGGAGGCGTGCCCGTTTGAACGGAAGGAAGCGGTCATGAGCCTGCTGCATTCGTTCTACTGCTGGGGCGCGGTGGGTGTGATCCTGCTGTCCACGCTGTTCTTCGCCGCCTTCGGCGTCGGGTCCTGGCGAATTCTGGCCTGCCTGTGGGCCCTGATCCCGCTGTACAACATCTGCAACTTCGCCACCTGCCCGATCGAGCGCCTGGTGGAGGACGGCAAAGGCATGTCGATCCGCGAACTGTTCTTTTCCCCGCTGTTCTGGACCGCGGTGGTGCTGATGGTGTGCTCAGGCGCCTGCGAGATGGGAATGGCGCAGTGGGCGTCCGCCTTCGCGGAATCCGCGCTGGGGCTGACCAAAACCGTCGGCGACCTGCTGGGACCGTGCCTGTTCGCTGTCTCGATGGGCGTCAGCCGGGCGCTGTACGGGAAATACGGCGGAAAGCTCGATCTGACGAAGACCATGCTGGCTTCCGGCGCGCTTTGCCTGGCATGCTACCTTCTGGCCGCCGCCTCCTCCGGCGCGGTTCCCGGCCTGATCGGCTGCATACTGTGCGGCTTCTCGGTGGGCATCATGTGGCCCGGCACCCTGAGCATATCCTCGAAAAGCATGCCGCTGGGCGGCACCGCGATGTTCGCGCTGCTGGCCATGGCAGGCGATCTGGGCGGCGCCAGCGCGCCGGGGCTCGTGGGATGGGCCGCTCAGCGGGCCGGCGACAATCTGCGCGCGGGCTTTCTGGCAGGCGGCGTATTCCCGGTGCTGCTGATCGCCGGCCTGATCGCGATGCGCCGGCTGGCCGGCGGAAAAAGAGACAGCGCGCGATAAGCGGCCATCGCGCGCTGACGCCGAAACCCGGTTCCGCGAAGCTGACCGGAGCGCCGCCGGCGCAGGGTCCGCCGCTTATGCGGCCGGAATTGCGCGGCGCTTCCCCGAATCAGGTCACTCCCTTTTGCAGAATGATGCAGCCGTAGGGCTGACGCTCACTGGTGGAAATCGTGATGTAGGCTTTCATGCCCTTTTCGTAGAATTTCGTGCGTTCGATGGTTCCGACGCAGGATACGTCGTAGCCGTGTTTGGCCACCGTTTCCTTCACCGCGTCCCAGACCGGGTTGGATTCCACCACGACGCCCGAATCGGCGTCCGGCACGATATACTGAACCGGGTATTTCTCGTACTGCACATCCAGCGGCACCAGCTGCAGGATCGCGTCCAGCATCTGGGCGGCGCCCACCCCTTTGGCCTGAATGCTTACGCCGTTCGGGCACTTGGTGACGTGGGGGTAAAAGTGGTCCGCAATGACGATCAGGTCGCCATGGCCGGTATCGGCCAGCGCTTTCAACAGATCGGAGCCGATGATATCGGGAATTCCGAGCAGCATAGCAAAGCCTCCTCTTCAATCGCTCGTTTGCGCCGGATTCCGCCGGCGCCCGCTTTTCCGGCCGCCCGCCGCGCCGTTCCCGGGAGGAAGGCGCGCGGCTGCCTCCGGAACCAATATACCACAGAGGGCGCCTCCTGTCCACCTTTACCCGCATACCGCGAAACGCCCTTCTCCCCGCACAGGAGAGAAGGGCGTTCCCGATCCGGCCCGCGGCCGGTCAATACTCCACTTCGCCTTCGTAAATCTTCACCGCGTCGCCGGTCAGGTACACCTGATCGCCTTCGACGCGCACCACCAGGTCGCCGCCGCGCAGCTTGACCGTGATGTCGGTATCCTTCTGGCAAAGGCCGTTTTCGATGGCCGCGATGGCCGCGGCGCAGGCGCCGGTGCCGCAGGCCCACGTTTCTCCGTTTCCGCGCTCCCAGACGCGCATCTTGATCGTGCTCTTGTTGACGACGCGGATAAATTCGGTGTTGACGCGCTCCGGGAAAATCGGATCGTTTTCAAACAGCGGACCCAGCTGCGGAACCTTGACGCCGTCCACCCTGTCGGAGAATATCACGCAGTGCGGATTTCCGATCGACAGGCACGTGATCCGGTAGACGCCGCCCGCCACTTTGACCGCCCTGTTGACGATCCGGTCCCCGTCCAGGCTGACCGGCAGCGTTTTGGGATCCATGCTGTAGGCGCCCATCGCGACGCGGACCGTGTTCACCTTGCCGGCGATCGTGTAAAGCGTCAGATCCTTGATGCCCGACATGGTTTCCACGGTGATGTGGTTCTTGTGCGCCATGCCGCTGTCATAGGCGTATTTGGCGACGCAGCGGATCGAGTTGCCCGCCAGCCGGCCTTCCGAGCCGTCCCGGTTGAAGATTCGCATGCGTATGTCGGCGATCGGGCTGCGCTCCAGCAGCACGATGCCGTCGCCGCCGATGCCGTAGTGCCGATCGCACATGTTGATCGCCAGCGCCTCCGGGCAGGTGATCTGCCCTGCGAAGTTGTCGAAGAAGATGTAGTCGTCTCCGGTGCCCTGCATTTTGAAGAAGCGCAGCTTCTGGCGGCTGGAGCGCATATCGAGAATGTTGATCAGTTCCGTGTTCTGCTGGGAGAATCGGCTGGCGATGATATCGGCCAGCGCGTTTGCCGTATCCAGCGAGGTCAGCACTGCCACGCCGCGCAGCAGCGCGAAGCGATGCATCCGGATGTAATTGTCCACCGCTTCCGGCTTGGACATGTCGGTGATCACCAGGTAATCCAGCTTGTCCTGATCCAGCAGCGTCAGAATCTGATCGCTCTCATACAGGTGATCGACCACTTCCACATCCACGCCAAGCATCGCGATGGCTCTGGCGGTCCCTGCGGTCGCGTAGATCGTCGTGCCCAGATCGCTCAGCTTTTTCGCCAGCGAAACCAGTTCCAGCTTATCCTGATCGCCGACCGAAATCAGAACGCCTTTTCTGGGCTTCCCGCCGATCGAGAAGCCTGCCGATATCAGCCCCTTGAACAGCGCTTCGGTGAGGGTGGAGCCGATGCCCAGCGCTTCGCCCGTCGATTTCATCTCCGGGCCCAGCGCGGAATCCACGTCGTTGAGCTTCTCGAACGAGAATACCGGCACCTTCACCGCGGTGTAGGGCGGCGTTTTGTACAGGCCCGTGCCGTACCCCAGAGACGCCAGCGGCTGGCCGATCATGACCCGCGTGGCCAGATCCACCATCGGAACGCCTGTCACTTTGGAGATGTAGGGAATGGTGCGGGACGCGCGGGGATTCACCTCGATCACGTACAGATCGCCCATGTAAATCAGGTACTGAATGTTCACCAGCCCTTTGGTGCCCAGCGCCAGCGCCAGCTGCGTGGAGCGCCTGACGATGATCTCCAGCATCGCGTCGTTGATCGACATCGGCGGGTACACGGCGATGGAATCGCCGCTGTGCACGCCGGCGCGCTCCACGTGCTGCATCACGCCGGGAATCAGCACGTCCACGCCGTCGGAGATCACGTCCACCTCCAGTTCGACGCCGGACATGTATTTGTCGATCAGAACCGGGTTTTCGATGCCCTGCGCCAGGATCCTCTTCATATAGCGGGTCACGTCGTCGGGATTGTGGGCAATGGTCATGTTCTGGCCGCCGATCACATAGCTGGGCCTGAGCAGCACCGGATAGCCCAGGGAATCCGCCGCCTCGTACGCCTGCTCCATCGTCATCACCGTATGCCCCTGCGGACGGCGGATGCCGATGGTTTCCAGCAGCTGGTCGAAGCGTTCCCGGTCCTCTGCGATGTCTATGCCCTCTGCCGAGGTGCCGAGAATCGGGATGCCGCGCTCCGACAGCGTTTTGGTCAGGTTGATCGCGGTCTGCCCGCCGAACGCCACCACGACGCCCACTGGCTTCTCCACCGCGATGACGCCCAGCACGTCCTCCGGGGTCAGCGGCTCGAAATACAGCCGGTCGGCCGTGTCGAAATCGGTGGAAACCGTTTCCGGGTTGTTGTTGATGATGATTACCTCGTAGCCCAGCTCCCGCAGCGCCCAGGCGCAGTGCACCGAGGAGTAGTCGAATTCGATGCCCTGGCCGATGCGAATCGGGCCGCCGCCCAGCACGATGATCTTTTCGCGGCCGGAACGGTCCTGCGCGATCATTTCCCGCGCCTCGCACACGTCGTCCATCGTCGAATAGAAGTACGGCGTCTCTGCCGCAAATTCGCCGCCGCAGGTG
Organism: Clostridia bacterium; assembly: GCA_017512675.1. Classification (GTDB taxonomy): domain Bacteria; phylum Bacillota; class Clostridia; order Christensenellales; family Aristaeellaceae; genus RGIG5678. The sequence goes on from JAFWEY010000206.1 coordinate 8,043, forward strand.
TCGACCATCTTGTAAACCGGCAGGCGCCCTCTTTCGATCTTCGCGCCGGTCAGCCGCGCGAGCGCCCTGTCCGTATAGCCGTATTTTTTGCCCTGCAGGTAGTTTTCGTCCGTTAAGCCTTCCTCTTCGAGCCGCTGTTCGAAATCCACCAGGTGTTTGATTTTGCCCAGGAACCAGCGGTCGATTTTGGTGATGTCGAAGATCTCATCGATCGAAACCCCCTGGCGCAGCGCTTCGAATACCGCGAACAGGCGCAGGTCGTCGCCCTTCGCCATTCTCTCCCGGATGTCCGCGGCATCCCGCATTCCCGGATAGCGCAGCGTGTCTATCTTGATTTCCGCGCCGCGCACCGCCTTCATGATCGCCATTTCAAACGACGGGGCGATGGCCATCACTTCGCCGGTCGCCTTCATCTGCGTGCCCAGCTTCCGGGACGCGTTGACGAATTTGTCGAACGGCCATTTCGGCATTTTGACCACGATGTAATCGACGGTCGGCTCGAAGCACGCGCAGGTTTTGCCGGTCACGTCGTTGCGGATCTCGTCCAGCGTGTAGCCCAGCGCGATCTTCGCGGTCACCTTGGCGATCGGATAGCCGGTCGCCTTGGAGGCCAGCGCGGAAGAGCGCGACACGCGGGGATTGACCTCGATCACCGCGTAATCGAAGGAAACCGGATCCAGCGCGAACTGAATGTTGCAGCCGCCTTCGATGCCGAGCGCGTTGATGATGTGCAGCGCCGCGGAACGCAGCATCTGGAATTCCTTGTCCGCCAGCGTGACCGTCGGCGCAACGACGATCGAATCGCCGGTGTGAATGCCGACCGGATCCATGTTCTCCATCGCGCAGATGGTGATCACGTTCCCGGCATGATCCCGCATCACTTCAAATTCGATTTCCTTCCAGCCGCCGATGAATTTTTCGATCAGCACCTGGGTGATCGGCGACAGCAGGAGGCCGTTGGCGGAGATGCTGCGCAAATCCTTTTCGGTGCGCGCGATGCCGCCGCCGGCGCCGCCCAGCGTAAAGGCAGGCCGCACGATGACCGGATATCCGATCCGATCCGCGATGGCCACCGCCTCTTCCACCGTCACCGCGATGTCGGAGGGAATGCACGGCTGGCCGATGGATTCCATCGTTTCCTTGAAGAGCTTGCGGTCCTCCGCCTTCTCGATCGCGTCCGCGTTGGTGCCGATCAGCTTCACGCCGTGGCTGTCCAGGAAGCCGTCCCGGTTCAGCTGCATCGCGATGGTCAGGCCCGTCTGCCCGCCCAGGCCGGCCAGCAGGCTGTCCGGCTTTTCCTTTTCGATCACGCGCATGACCGTCTGCTCGGTCAGCGGCTCCAGGTATATTTCGTCCGCCATCGCCCGGTCCGTCATGATGGTGGCGGGGTTGGAGTTGATCAGAACCACGTTGAGACCGGCATCCTTGAGTACCCGGCAGGCCTGCGTGCCCGCGTAGTCGAATTCCGCCGCCTGCCCGATGACAATCGGTCCGGAGCCGATCACGAGTACCTTTTTGATGTTGGGATTCAGCGGCATGCTTTGGTCACCTCCGCGATATACTGGTCAAACAGGAAATCGGTATCCTTGGGGCCTCCGCAGGCTTCCGGGTGGAACTGTGTGGAGAACGCGCGCAGCGACGGATACTCGACCCCTTCGTTGGTCTGGTCGTTGGCGTTGACATAGCTTTCCCGGGCAAACTCCGGCAGCGAATCGGATACCACCGCGTAGCCGTGATTCTGGCTGGTGATGAACATGCTGGAATCGCTGACCCGCTTGACCGGCTGGTTCGCGCCGCGGTGCCCGTACTTCAGCTTGGTCGTTCTGGCGCCGGCGGCCAGCGCCAGCATCTGGTGGCCCAGGCAGATGCCGAAAATCGGCATTTTCCCCAGCAGCGCCTTCAGCTGCGCGATGCACTCCTGATTCTCCGCCGGGTCGCCGGGTCCGTTGGACAGCATCAGCCCGTCAAACCCGCCTTCAAGGATCGTTTCCGCCTTCACGTTGTACGGAAAGACCGTTACGTGCGCGCCGCGCCGGTTCAGCTCCCGCTCGATGTTGCGCTTCGCGCCGTAATCGATCAGCGCGATGCGGCAGATTTCCGCGCCTTCCGCCGGATATTCGGTCGTTTTTCCCTGGGAGACCGTCCTGAGCGCGTCCTTCAGGCGCCAGGAGCGCAGTTCCCCGAAAAGATCGTCCGTCATTTCCCGGACGATCGCCGCGTTCATAACGCCTCTTTCGCGAATGATCCGGGTGACTTCCCGGGTATCGATGCCGCAAAGCGCCGCGACGTTCTGCTGCTTCAGGAAATCATCCAGCCTTCCCTTCGCGCGGAAATTGGAAGGCAGATCGCAGATTTCGCGGGTCACGTACCCCCGCGCCCACACTTTTCCGCTCTCAAAGTCTTCGGGAATCACGCCGTAGTTCCCGATCAGCGGAAAGGTCTGCAGAATGATCTGACCCTCATAGCTCGGATCCGTCAGCGTTTCCAGATAGCCGACGACCCCGGTGGTGAACACCAACTCCCCGATCGAATCCAGATCCGCGCCGATCATCCGGCCCTCAAAAACGTGCCCGTCTTCCAGCACGAGACAGCCTTTTCTTTCCATATTCACGCTCCTCAACCATTCCTTTACAGGCCGAACGGGGGAATTCTCCCCCGTTCCCGTTACGCCATCAGTTTGACCAGTACCGCCTTTTGCGCGTGGAGGCGGTTTTCCGCCTCGTCGAACAGCTCGTTCGCGTGGGCCTCAAACACTCCCTCCGTGATTTCTTCTCCCCGGTGCGCCGGCAGACAGTGCTGCACCATGCAGTTCGGATGCGTCAGGCGCATATTGCTTTCGTTGACCTGATAGCCTTCGAAATCCTTCCTGCGCTGCGCCGCTTCGCTCTCCTGGCCCATCGACGCCCATACGTCCGTGTACACCACGTCGGCGTCCCGCATTCCTTCCTCCACCGATTCGGTGATCAGCAGCGCGCCGGCCGCTTCTCCCCATTCGATCAGCTGCCGGTCCGGCCTATGCGCCGCGGGGCAGGCGACTGCCACCTGCATGCCCATTTTGATGCAGCCGACGATCAGCGAATTCGCCATGTTGTTGCCGTCGCCGACAAAGCAGAGCTTCAGGCCCTTCAGAACCTTTTTGTATTCGCGGATCGTCATGAGATCCGCCAGCACCTGGCACGGATGCGCGTAATCGGTCAGCCCGTTGATGATCGGTATCGAGCCGTACCTTGCCAGGTCCTCCACTTCCTGCTGCGCGAACGTGCGGATCATGATGCCGTCCAGATACCGGGACAGAACCCTCGCCGTATCCTGCACCGGCTCTCCGCGTCCGATCTGCAGATCCCTGTTGGAAAGGAACAGCGCCTGACCGCCCAGCTGGTACATGCCCGCTTCAAAGGAAACCCGCGTGCGGGTTGAGGATTTCTGAAAGATCATGCCCAGCGTCTTTCCTGCGAGGGGCTTTTTCTCCATGCCGTGCCTGCGCTCGTATTTCAGCTGATCCGCCAGATTCAGGATGTCCATAATCTCCTGACTGCTCAGATCGCCCAGTTTCAGCAAGTGCTTCATTTCGCGGCCTCCTTGATTGCGTCGACCGCCTTCTTCAGCAGGTCGATATCGATGTTGAGCGGCGGCAGCAGCCGGATTTTCGTCTTTGCCGTCAGCACCAGCACACCCCTGTCGCGGCAGGCGGCGAGCACCTCGGACGCCGGCTTTTCGGTTTCCACGCCCAGCATCAGTCCCATGCCCGTCACGCCGGCGATGCCTTTCGCGCCCTCCAGTTCCTGGCGGATCAGGTCGCTGCGCACGCGCACGCCTGCCAGGAAGCCTTCGTCGATCCGGCGCACAATGGTCAGGGCGCCGGCGCATACCACAGGATTGCCGCCGAAGGTGGAGCCGTGGGAGCCGGGCGTCAGCGTGTCCTGCGCCTTTTCGCCGATCAGGCACGCGCCGATCGGAAGCCCGCCGCCCAGGCCCTTGGCGGTGGTCACCACGTCCGGCTGAATGCCGAACTGCTCGTAGGAGAAATAGGTGCCGGAGCGGCCGTTTCCGGTCTGCACCTCATCCACCGCCACCAGCGCGCCGCATTCCGCCGCCATGCGGACGGTTTCCTGCACGAACTGCCGGTCCAGCGGGATCACGCCGCCTTCGCCCTGCACCATTTCCATCATGACGCCGGCCACGTCTCCCTGTGCCAGCGCCTCGCGCATTCCGTCGGAATCCCCGCTCTGCACATAGCGGAAGCCCGCAGGGAACGGCCCGAAGCTGTGGTGGAAGTGGTCCTGGCCGGTCGCCGCCAGCGTAGCCAGCGTCCTGCCGTGGAAGCTGTTCACCAGCGTCACGATGACCGGGCGCTTCTCCTCGCCGTATTTGTCCGAGGCGTACTTGCGCATGACTTTGATCGCGCATTCGTTGGCTTCCGCGCCGGAATTGCCGAAGAACACTTTTTTCATGCCGGTTTTCTGGCACAGGGCTTTCGCCAGCAGCGCCTGCGGCGAGGTATAATACAGGTTGGACGCGTGCTGCACGCGGTTCAGCTGCGCGATGACCGCTTCCTTCCAGGTCTCGTCGCCAAGCCCGAATCCGTTGACCGCGATGCCGCTGCCCATATCGATGTACTGCCTTCCGTCCGCGCCCTCCAGCAGCGCGCCTTTCCCGCCGACGATCTCCACAGGAGCGCGGTTGTAGGTGCCGGCCACGTATGTCCTGTCGATGTCAAATGTATTCATTCTCTTCACCTCATTTAAACATGGTACCGATGCCTTCGTCGGTCAGAATCTCAATCAGGATCGCGTGGGGAACGGTTCCGTTCAGGACGAACACCTTGCTTACGCCGCGGCGAATCGCCTCGATGCAGCACTCCACCTTCGGGATCATGCCGCCCTGAATGATCCCTTCCGCCATCAGCTGCGGCGCTTCGGAAACGTTGATTTCGGGGATCAGCGACGCCGGGTCGTTCCGGTCGCGCAGCACGCCGTCGATGTCCGTCATCGTAATCAGGCTCTCCGCCCGCAGCTTGCCGGCAATCCTCGCCGCCGCGGTATCCGCGTTGATGTTGTACACGTTGCCCGACAGGTCAAACCCCACGGTGGAAATCACCGGAATGTATCCTTTATCCAGCAGGTCCAGAATCGGCGCCTCCTCGATGTGGGTGATCTCGCCCACATAGCCGTGCACCTCGTCCAGCTGCTTCGCCTCGATCATCCTGCCGTCCATGCCCGACAGCCCGATCGCGCGGCCCCCCGCGGATTCGATCAGCGCCACCAGGCTCTTGTTCACCTTGCCCGCCAGCACCATCTGCACCAGATCCGCAGTTTCCCTGTCGGTGACGCGCAGTCCGTCGATGAATTCGGATTTCTTGCCGGTCTTCTTCATCATTTCGGAAATCTCCGGGCCGCCGCCGTGCACCAGCACCACCTTTACGCCGATCAGGCTCAGGAGCACCACGTCCCGCATGACCGAGTTCTTCAGCTTCTCATCGATCATCGCGTTGCCGCCGTACTTGATGACCACGATCTTTCCGTAATACTGCTGAATGTACGGGAGCGCGTGTACCAGAATCCTGGCGCGCTCGACATTGCTGATCTTCATTTGCTTTCTCCCTCAGGTCCGGTAGTCTCCGTTGATTTTCACATAATCGTACGTCAGATCGCAGCCCCAGGCCGTCGCGGATTCCCTGCCGTCGTTCAGATCCACCAGAATGTTGATTTCGTCTTCCAGCAGGATCTTCTTGGCTTCTTCTTCGCTGAACGGGATACCCGCGCCGTTTTCGCACACCTCGATCCTGCCTGCCGCGGACAGGAACGCCACGTTGACCTTATCCACGTCGATGTCGGCGCCGCTGTATCCCAGCGCGCACAGCACGCGGCCCCAGTTGGCGTCCGCGCCGTACATCGCGGCTTTCGTCAGCGAGGAGCAGATGACCGATTTTGCGGCGGTCCGGGCGTCCTCAAGCGTCTTCGCGCCGGTCACCGCGCATTCCAGAAGCTTGGTCGCGCCCTCGCCGTCCTTCGCCATCGCCCGGCACAGCTTCGTCGTCACCATGTTGAGCGCCTGGCAGAAGGTATCGAACTGCGCGCCCTCCTCACAGATCATCCCGTTGCCCGCCATGCCGTTGGCCAGGATCACTTCGGTGTCGTTGGTGGACGTGTCGCCGTCCACCGAGATCATGTGGAACGTGGCGTCCGCATCCTTTACCAAAGCCTTTTTCAGCATCTCCGGGGCGATCGCCGCATCGGTGGTCAGGAACACCAGCATCGTGGCCATGTTCGGATGGATCATGCCCGAGCCCTTGGCGATTCCTCCCAGGCGGCAGATCTTTCCCTCCAGTTCAAATTCCACCGCGCATTCCTTCGGCACCGTGTCCGTGGTCATGATCGCCTGCACCGCGCGCGCGCTGCCGTCCCTGCTCAGGTCCGCGATCAGATCGTTCATGCCGGCCTGAATCGGAAGCAGCGACAGGGTCTGGCCGATCACGCCGGTGGACGCGACAATCACATCCTCCGCCGCGATCTTCGCGTGATCCGCCGCCAGAGCGCACATTCCTTCCGCGATTTCGACGCCGTTGGCGTTGCACGTGTTGGCGTTTCCGCTGTTGGCGATGATCGCCTGCGCGCATCCGTCTTCCAGGTGCGCCCTGGTTACCAGAATCGGCGCTCCCTTGACCAGATTTTTCGTATAAATGCCCGCCGCGGAGGCTTTTACCTCGCTCAAAATCAGCGCCAGATCCCGCTTCGTCCGGTTGTGCCGGATCCCGCAATGGACCCCTGCTGCCAGAAAGCCTTTCGCAGCGCACACCCCGCCCTGTATATATTGCATAAATATACCTCCTATATGCATATCAAAGCACGAGTCCCGTGGTCTCGTCCATCCCTGTCATCAGGTTGAGACACTGAACCGCGCTGCCGCTTGCGCCCTTGCCCAGGTTGTCAAACCGGCTGACCAGAAGCACCCGTTCGTCGTTTCCCAGCACGGCGATTTCCATATCGTCCCGCCCGGAGAGGGCGTTTCCCGCCAGCATTTCCCCGTCGAAGGAATCCCGCAGCACTCGAACCAGCCTTTGCCCCGCGTAGTGATCGGCGAACATTTCCAGGATTTCCGCGCGGTTTACCGTCCCGTTCAGCAGTCTCGGAAAGACCGGCACGGTCACCACCATGCCGCTGTAATAATCCGAAACGATCGGACTGAACGCCGGCGGATACGCGAGCCCGGGAATGGCCGTCATTTCCTTCAGATGCTTATGCTGCTGGGACAGGCCGTACTGTCTCGGGCTGTCTAGCGCCGCGTCCCGCCCGTCCGCTTCATACTGGGCGATCATTTTCCTGCCGCCGCCGGAGTAGCCGGTAACCGAGTGGCAGACGACCGGATAATCCGCCGGCATCATTCCGCTTTTCACCATCGGATAGACCAGCGAAATGAACCCGCACGCATGGCATCCCGGCACCGCGACCCGCTCTCCGGCCGCGATGGCCTGCCGATGGGCCGCGGACAGCTCCGCAAACCCGTACGCCCAGCCCGGTTCCGTACGATGCGCCGTCGAAGCGTCGATGATCCGCACACCCGCGCCCTTCGCCAGTTCCGCCGCCTCGCGCGCCGCCTGATCCGGCAGGCACAGAATCGCGATGTCCGCCTCTTCGTATCGCTTTTTGCGCTCCGACGGATCCTTGCGCACCGATTCGGGAATCGGAATCAGCCGCACGTCGCCGCGCCCTTCCAGCCGCTGCGCGATGCGCAGACCCGTCGTGCCTTCCGCTCCGTCGATAAAGACCTTTGTCATACAACGCCTCCGGTATGATCCTCGCATTTTCGATATTGTAGCGACTAAATATTCATACGTCAAGCATAAATATACCGAATAACAAGATTTTACCTTCTGATTCCCCCGCTTTTACACCGGATGGGCGCCGGACCGCCGAACCGCCTGCCGCCCGGCGCGGAAGAAGCGCCCCAGGCGGGGCGGACCGCTTCGTTTTGGCCGCGTTTTGCCCCCGCGGCAGCGCCGTCACAGCGCGCCTGACAGGCCGCCCGTTTCGCCTTCCGAATCGCCGGCGTACGGCTTCGCGTCCCCGGCGGCCGCGCCCGCCTTCCGCGCTGCCGGCGCCGCTTTTCTTTTTGACGGGGGAAGCCCGGGGGCGCGCTCGAATTAACCTCGCCGAAACAATAATCCCTTGACTCAGGTCGCTTTATCGTGATAAAATACCGCCGATACAATCGGCGATGAAGGGAATGCGTCATCGTAAAGCGCCGAAGAGAGCCGCTGGTCGCTGCGAAGCGGTGCGCCCGCCGGTGAACGATCCTCCCGGAGCCAAAGCGCCGAAACGGCAGTAAGCGCTTTCGGAAGACGTCCGTTATCACGCGTCGCCCCGGCGGACAGGGTTCGTCCGGCGGGAATGAGCGGCCGTACAAGCGGCAAGCAGAGTGGTACCGCAGAAGCAAAGCTTCTGTCTCCTGGCGAGGCAGATGCTTTTTTTGTCGGAAAGGCAGCACCGCACAAAGGATGCGGCCGGCTGGAGAACGGATTTTTCGGCGGCTGTTCCTGCAGATTTCGGTGGTTTGCCGGGTGCAAATCGAGAATGCTGCAGGAAACGGACGGCGGAAATGACCGCTTCAGACGCGCCGGTGAACCCGGCGGCGTGCCGAAAGCTCCGAAGCCGGAAACCCGGTTTCATCCGCCCCACAGGCGGTGAAAATACATCACATGGAGGAACACATCATGAAGAAACTGACCTGTATCTTCGCACTGGTGCTGGTATTGGCATTGACCGGCTCAGCCATGGCGGAAACGGTGCTGCAGTTCGGCACCACCGTCAACGAGCAGGACTCCTTCCAGGTTGCCGCCGAGAAGTTCGCGGAACTGGTCGAGGAACGCACGAACGGCGAATACAAGATTGAGATCTACCCCAACGGCACGCTGGGCGGCGAGGCCGATATGCTGGACAGCATGTCGATGGGCCTGCTGGACATGGGCATCATCACCGCCGGTCCGTTCGTCAATTTCTCCGAGATGATGGGCGTACTGGACATGCCCTTCCTGTTCGCGAACAACGAGGAAGCCTACACCATTCTGGACGGCGAAATCGGCAAGGAGCTGCTCGCGACGCTGGAAGACGCCAATCTGAAGGGCCTGGCCTATGCGGAGCGCGGCTTCCGCAACATCACCAACTCCGTCAAGCCGATCGAGAAAGCCGCCGACGTCGCCGGCCTCAAGCTGCGGGTGATGGAGAACGAAGTCTACACGGCCACGTTCAAGGCGCTGGACGTGAACGCGGTTCCGATGAACTGGCAGGACACGCTGACCGCTCTGCAGCAGGGCACCGTCGAAGGCCAGGAGAACCCGATCAACGTCATCTGGTCCTATAAGATGTGGGAATACAACCAGAAGTACTGCGTGCTGGACCGCCACAGCTATTCCACCGCCATCATCACGATGAGCCTGGATCTGTTCAACAGCCTGGACGAAGCCACGCAGGAAATCTTCGTGCAGGCCGCGCAGGAAGCTGCCGAGTACGAGCGCGCCTGGGTTGCCGAGCAGGAAGCCGGCCAGCTCCAGGAGATCAAGGACAACGGCATCGAAGTGGTCGAGAATCCGGATGTGGAATCCTTCCGCAGCGCGGTGCAGGTCGTCTATGACGCCTATCCGCAGTACGCCGAATACGTGAGCCGCATTCAGGAGACCCTGGCACAGTAATCCCCCGCCGGGAGGGCCTCGCGCCCTCCCGCTTCATGGCCGGATCAAAGGGACCTCTCTTTGAAGGCCTTCCGCGCGCGGCGCGGTTCCCCGATGACATTCCTGGCTGGGAGAGGATAAAATGAAAGTATTGCAAAAGATCAGCGGCTGCCTGGACCGCCTGTGCGGTGTGCTGATCGTTTTGGCCGTGAGCGCGATGGTCGTCATCACAGGCGCGCAGATCGTTTGCCGCATCTGGTTTACCGCGCTTTCGTGGTCGGAAGAAGTCACCCGTTTCCTGCTGATCTGGGCGACGTTCCTGGGCGCCACCTGCGTGTACCGGCACAGCGGAAACATCGCCATCACCGCGGCGGTCAGCCTGTGCCCGGAAACGGCGCGCAGGGTGCTCCGGATCGCCGTGCACCTGATCTGCACGGTGCTCTTCGCCGTGCTGCTCTATTACGGCATCATGTACTGCGGAAAGCAGGTCCGCACGGCTGCGGCGCTGCCGATCCAGATGAAATACATCTATATGTGCCTGCCGATTTCCATGGGCATATGCATGTATCACGCGTTTGTGATGGTCCTGGAGGAAATCACCGGAAAGGAGGCGCAGGCGTAAATGGGCGGATTGCTGTTCGGCGTATTCATCCTGCTCCTCGTCATCGGCGTGCCGGTCGCGTTTTCAATCTGCACGGCCGCCGGCGTTACGGTGCTGGTGGGGAAAGGTCCCAATCAGCTGCTGATGATGATTCAGCGCATGTTCGAAGCCACCAATTCCTTTTCGCTGATCGCGGTGCCCTTCTTCATTCTGGCCGGCGATCTCCTCAGCAAGGGAAAGATCTCCAAGCTGCTGGTGGAATTCTGCGAAGCGCTGCTGGGCATGCTGCGCGGCGGCCTGTCGGTGGTGTCGGTCCTGGCGGGCATGTTCTTCGCCGCGATTTCCGGCTCCGGCGCCGCAACCACCGCGGCGGTGGGCGGAACCCTGGTGCCTGAGCTCAAGCGCCGCGGTTATCCCGAGGATTCCGCCGCCGCGCTGATCGCCGCGGCCGGTACGATCGGGGTCGTTATCCCGCCGTCCGTGCCGATGGTCCTGTACGCGGTCATCGCCGAAGAAAGCGTCAACCGCCTGTTCAAGGGCGGATTCATTCCGGGCTTCCTGATGGGCGCCGCCCTGATCGGCATCGCGCTGTTCCAGGCGTACCGCGACAATTACCCGAAGGGGTCGGAATTCTCGTGGAAAAACGTCGGAAGGACGTTCCTTCGCGCGATTCCCGGCATCCTGATGCCGGCGATCATCCTGGGCGGCATCTTCTCCGGGTACTTCACCCCGTCCGAAGCGGCGGCGGTCGCCGTGATTTACGCGGTGTTCGTTTCCGCCTTCATCTACCGGGATCTTACCTGGAAGGGACTGTTTCAGCTGGTGCTGGGCTCGGCCAAAACCAGCGCGGTCATCATGATCATCATCGCCTGCTCCGGCCCGTTCGGCTGGGCGCTGGCAAACTGGAAAATTCCGGAAGCCATCGCCACCGCGATTCTCTCGGTTTCCACCAACAAGTACATCATCATGCTGCTGATCTCGATCATCATCCTGATCGCCGGCGTGTTCATGGAAACCTCCTCCGCGATCATCCTTCTGACGCCGGTTTTCCTGCCGCTGATCAGGGCCCTCGGCATTACCACGCTCCATTTCGGCATCCTGTTCGTGGTGGGCATCGCCATCGGAATGATCACGCCGCCGGTCGCCATCAATCTGTTCGTCGCCACCGGCATCACCGGCCAGCCGATCGAGAGAATCGCCAAAGCCGTCATTCCCTACCTGATCGGTCTGATCATCGTGTTCCTGATGATCGTTTTTGTACCGCTGGTATTCCCGGGGCTTATGTAAGCAGCAGAATTTTCAAAAAACGGCACATTGACTTGACTTTATGCTTCTCGTGATTTATAATTAACAATGTGCGGAGCCAACCCATCGGTGGTTTCCCGCCGATGGGTTTGGTTTTCCCCGCGCCGGAGGCAAATCAGGAGATTTGCAGGAATCGGACGGCGCAACAGACGCTGCCGGGCGCGTCGGCGAATTGTGCGGCGCCGCCCCGGAAGGCTCCCGAATCCGGGAGCGCCCGTCTCTGTTACCTATGCCGCAAGGCATAATATATGTAAGGAGGAACACCCTTATGAAGAAAATCCTGTCACTGGTCCTGGCTTTGACCATTCTGGCCATGGGCGCCGCGGCGTTTGCGGAATCTGCCGGCGAAATCGGCTTCCTGCCCCCGGCAATGACCAGTCCCTTCTATGCCAGCTGCATCGAAGGCGCGACCCCTGTGGCGGAAGCCAACGGCTATACGCTGACCATTATGGCCCCCGGCGCTGAGGACGACTACGCCGAGCAGATGTCGATGATGGAAGACATGATCACCCGCGGCGTGAAAGCGATCTGCGTGTGCGGCATCAACCTGGACGCTCTGATTCCGGGCATCAAGAAAGCCAATGAAGCGGGCATCCCGGTCGTGATGTTCAACACCATCACCGAAATCGAAGGCGCTGAAGTATATGCCTATTCCGGATACAACCAGTACAACGGCGGTGCCAACATCGCCGACTGGGTCAACGCGCAGACCGGCGGCGAAGCCAAAGTAGCCATCATCGAAGGCCTGCCCAGCGACTACACCACCCAGCGCATGGGCGGCTTCGTGGATCGCTGCAAGGAACTGTATCCCGGCATCGAACTGGTTGCCACGCAGCCCGGCGACTGGGTACGCGAGAAAGGCATGAACGCGGCTCTGGATATGATCCAGGCGCATCCGGAACTGACCGTCATCTACGGCCTGTCCGATGAAATGGCACTGGGTGCCGTGCAGGCCTGCAAGCAACTTGGCCGCGAAGATATCATCTGCGTCGGTCTGGACGGCAACCCGAACGCGTTCGAATCCGTGAAGGCGGGCGAGTTGAACGCGACCCTGTCCTGCGGACCGGTCGCCATCGGCGCCAACGCGGTCGCGGCGGCCATCGACGCGATCAACGGCGTGGAGCGCACCGAGAAGATCATCGAAGCTCCGACTGTCGTCGTCGATTCCACGCTGGTTGACGATTATCTCTGATATTTCATCGCGTGAAATCCCTTACGCGGCGGCGCGCCTTGCACGCCGCCGCGTCTTTGAGTTTACGGGCACCGTCCCGGATGGGAGTTGATGAAATGGCCGATTTTCTGGAAATGCGGGACATCGTAAAGCGCTTTCCCGGCGTGCTGGCGCTGGATCACGTTTCACTGTCCGTCAGACAGGGCGAAGTGCACGCACTGCTGGGCGAAAACGGCGCGGGTAAATCCACATTGATGAAAATCCTTTCCGGCGCGTACACGAAGGACGAGGGCGAAATCCTGATCGAGGGAAAGCCCGTATCCATTCATTCTTCCCACGACGCGCAGGCACTGGGCATATCCATAATCTATCAGGAGCTGAACCTGATCGATCAGCTGACCGTGGCGGAAAACATCTTTATGGGCCGTCCGCTGATGAAAAACAAGGCCAGGGTTGACTGGGCCGGAATGTACGCGGAAGCGCAGAAGCTTCTGGATTCTCTCGGCATCGAAATCAACGCGCGCTCCCTGGTGCGCAACCTGGGCGTCGCGCATAAGCAAATGGTGGAGGTGGCCAAGGCGCTGTCCATCAATTCGCGCATCCTGATCATGGACGAGCCGACGGCGCCGCTGACCAACCGCGAAATCGAAACCCTGTTTTCCACGATTCGCATGCTGAAATCCCGCGGCGTTGCCATTGTCTACATCTCCCATCGTCTGGAAGAGGTCAAGGAAATCTGCGACCGCGCGACCATCATGCGGGACGGCAAATTCGTCGCCGCGGTCGATGTGGCGGACGTATCGCTGGACGACATCATCCGCTACATGGTGGGACGCGAACTGAAGGAAAAATTTCCAAAGATTCACATTCCGCTGGGCGAAGAGGCGCTGCGCGTCGAACATCTGAATGCCGGAGACCGGGTCAGGGACGTTTCGTTTTCCGTCCGTTCCGGCGAGATTCTGGGTCTTGCCGGTCTGGTAGGCGCCGGGCGCACCGAAACCGCCCGCGCGATTTTCGGCATGGATCCGAAGGACAGCGGCGACATTTACCTGAACGGAGCAAAGGTGGAGATCTCCAGGCCGCTGGACGCCATCGGCGCGGGGTTCGGTTTCGTTACCGAGGACCGCAAGGACGAAGGTCTGGTGCTGACAATGAACGTCGGCCAGAACATTACGCTGGCGACGCTGGACAAATTCGGCGTGCACTGGAAGCTGAACCTCGCCCAGGAGAAGAAAACCATCGACGAATACATCGAGCGCCTGAGAATCAAAACCCCTTCGCCGCTGCAGCTGGCGCGCAATCTGTCCGGCGGCAACCAGCAGAAGGTGGTCCTCGCCAAATGGCTGCTGTCTCAGGCGAAGGTGATTCTGTTCGACGAACCGACCCGCGGCATCGACGTCGGCGCCAAGATCGAAGTGTACAACATCATGAATGAGCTCATCCGGTCCGGAACGGCCATCGTGATGATCTCTTCGGAAATGCCGGAGATTCTGGGCATGAGCGACCGTGTCGCGGTAATGCATCAGGGCACGATCACCGGCATCTTCGAAAACGACGGTACGCTGACGCAGGAAAAAGTGCTCTATTACGCCACCGGCGGCGACAAGCATGAACAAGCGGCAGCCGGCCGCATAACGGAGCAGGGAGGGAATTTGGATGAAGAAAAGTCTTAAAATCGCCTTGATCGTCTGCCTGATCCTGGGCATCGGTCTGATCGGCCTGTCGCTGTATTGCAACGTTGCCAACGCCCAGCTGGCGGATTTGCGCGGGCGCATGGCCGCCTACAATCAGGCGCAGCAGAAGATCAAAGCGGCGGAGCTTCTGGGGCAGGACGCTTCGGGCATTGAGGTGCCCGAAGAAGTGGTGCCCACTTCGCACGAGAAATTCCTGATCAGCATGGTCGGCGCCCAGCGCGCGCTGCTGGTCCTCGGAATCGACCTTGCGCTGATCGGCCTGATCGGCATGGCATACGGCACACTGCGTTCAAAGCGCAAAGCGAAGACGAAGGTCGCCGGCGGGAATTCTGTCTACGGGATCCTGATCGCGTTTCTCATTCTGTGCTTCAACCTGGCGCTGGCGACCAACGTGTTTTTGACTCCCAGCAACTTCCTGAACGTCTTCCAGCAGATTTCCACCAATTTCGTGGTGGCCGTCGGCATGACCTTCGTCATCATCTCGGGCGGAATCGACCTTTCCGTCGGCTCCAACATCGCGCTGTCCGGCCTTCTGATGGCGATTATGATGAAGAACTGGAACGTGCCTGTGTTCTTCACGATCCTGCTGTGCATTCTGTTCTCCGGGCTGATCGGCGCCTGCAACGGCGCGCTGATCACCTTCCTGCACCTGCCGCCGTTCATCGCCACGCTGGGCACCATGTACATCGTACGCGGCGCGGCCTACACGGTGACTGCCGGGCAGCCACTCTATACGATGCCCTCCGCGTTCACTGCCATCTCCAGCCGCGTTATGAACATACCGCTGTGGAACATGCTGATCATGGCGACGGTGATGATCCTGGGGTGGTATCTTCTCAAATACACCAGCATCGGGCGCTTCACCTATGCCATCGGCGGCAACGAAAGCTGCGCCAGGCTCTCCGGCATCAGCCTGAACAAGACGAAAATCTTCGTGTACACGGTTTCCGGGCTCTGCTGCGGCGTGGCGGCTTTGCTGCTGACTTCCCGTCTGGACTCCGCGGTGCCGACCAACGCCGACGGCCAGGAAATGGACGCGATCGCGGCGGTCGTCATCGGCGGCACCTCGATGAGCGGCGGCGAAGGCAGCATGATCGGAACGCTGATCGGCATTCTGATCATCGGCGTCATCGCCAACGGCCTGAACCTGCTGGGCGTCGCACAGGGGCCGCAGCGCATGGTGAAGGGCGCGCTGATCGTAGTGGCGGTAATCATCGACGTAATGCGCCGCAAAGCGGCGGAAAGCGCCAAGTAATCCCCCGGAGCGCTTTTCCCGGGCGGCAGCTGCCGCCCGGTTTTTCGTGTCCGATTTTGACGCCAATGTGACTTTTCGCTGCCGCCGTTGCCAAACCCGCGCCGATGATTTATAATAAGCAGGACGGGAAACCGCCCTACGCAAACAAACGGAGGAAGAACGATGACCGTATGCCCTCTGATCCTGATCTGCGACGACGATCCGGTCGTGCACGAGTCGCTGAGCCTGTATCTTGACAACGAAGGCTTTTCCCACGCATCGGCCTTCGACGGCGCGGAAGCGCTGGAGAAAGTCCGGCAGGAGCAGCCGGATCTGATGATTCTGGATCTGATGATGCCCAAAATGGACGGAACCGACGTTTGCCGCGAGGTCCGCAAAACCTCCAGGCTTCCGATCATCATGCTCACGGCCAAGGGAGAAGAAATCGATCGGATTCTGGGGCTGGAGCTCGGCGCGGACGATTACATCGTCAAGCCCTTTTCGCCCCGGGAAGTCATTGCCCGCATTCGCGCGGTGCTGCGCCGTTTCTCGGAGCAGCCGAGCGCCGGGACAGACGCGATTCTGCGCTTTCCCCAGCTGGAAATCAACCTGACCAACTATCAGGTGAAGGTTCGCGGCGAACCCGTGCCGTGCACGCCCAAGGAGGTTGAAATTCTGAACATGCTGGCGGGCACCCCCGGCCAGGTGTTCTCCAGAGAGCAGATTCTGAGCCGCGTTTGGGGATACGATTATTTCGGCGATACCCGCACTGTGGACACGCACATCAAGCGCATCCGCCAGAAGCTGCCGCAGGAAGGCGTGCCGTGGTCCCTGAAAACGGTGTACGGGGTCGGCTACAAATTTGAGGTTGACTCATGAGACATTCCGTCATCTTCGCCCGCGTGTTCAGCACGGTAATTCTTACCATCCTGGTGACCGCCGTATTCACGACGGTCATTTATACGTTCATTTCCGGGCAGGTATTCACCTCCGTACAGGAGCAGCTGCTGTTTACCAAAGCGCGCCGGCTGGCAGAGATGCCCGAAACGGAACGGCAGGCGATGCTCTCCCACGGAAGGGAGCCTGCCGGGGGGCGGGAACTGGACAACAGCTTCAGCGACCTGCTCGGCGCCTATCTGATGATCGTCGACGGCAGCGGCCGAATCACCTCGGTCTCGGAAAGCATCCCGGAAAGCCTGCGCGCGCGCATGCTGGAAGCCGTGCCGGTGGTCCGTGAAAACGGGGAGGTGCGCACTTCGAACATCCGGTCGCTTCGGGGCACCTCAACCGTATGCGTCGGCGTGCCGGACGGGGACGGAGCCGTCCTCCTCGCGGTGCCGCTCTATCAGGCACTGGTGGCGCAAAGCAGCCTGCGCTGGGCGCTGATCGTGTCACTGGTGATCTCGCTGCCGCTGGTCGCGGCGCTGATTTATCAATTGATCCGGCGGATCGTCGCGCCGATCCGGCAGATGCGGGACGTCGCGCTCAACATGGCCGGCGGCAATTTCGGGGAACAGGCGGACGATTCCCAGCAGGGAGAAATCGGCCAGCTGGGCCATTCGCTGAATTACCTGTCCCAGCAAATGAACCGCCTGATTTCCAATCTGGTCATCGAACGCAACCGCCTGGAAATGACCATCGACAGCCTTCGGGAGGGCATCATATCGCTGAACGGGGAAGGCGCGGTCACCCACATCAATCCCTCAATCCGCCGCCTGTTCGAAACCGCCCGCCCCGCCGGCACCGGCGACGACCCCCGCATGGAGCTGATTCCAATGCCGGAAGTCTGGCAGGCCTTTGACAGCGTTCTGGCGGACAACGGCGACGAACAGCAGCTGCTGACGCTGCCGGACAGAACCCTTATGATGCACCTCGCCGCGCTGCGTGACGAATCCGGCAGGGTGGTCGGCGCGGTCGGCCTGTTCGCCGACGTCACCGAAAGCGAGCGGCTGGAACGCACCCGGCGGGACTACGTCGCGAACGTATCCCACGAAATGCGCACCCCGCTCACCGCGATGCGCGCGCTGATCGAGCCGCTCAGCGACGGAATCGTCACGAACGAACAGACCCGGCGGCGCTATTATTCGATTCTGCTCCGGGAGACCATGCGCCTTTCACGGCTGATCGACGATCTGATGGAATTGAGCCGGCTGCAGAGCGGCACGCTGTCGATTCGGCCCGAAATGGTGAGCGTCGAAAACATGCTGCCGGAGCTGGAAGAAAAGTACGGCGCAGTGGCCGTCGAAAAGGGCGTCTCGTTCACGGTATCCGACGCGGTTCGGCGATGCCCGACGGCCTTTGTCAACGCCGACCGCCTGGAGCAGCTGCTGGTGATCCTGATCGACAATGCGATGAAGTACACTCCGGAAGGCGGACAGGTAACGCTGGACGCCCGTTGGAACGCGCAGAAAATCACTTTTTCCGTATCGGACACCGGCATCGGCATCGATCCGGCGGATCAGCCTTATGTGTTCGATCGCTTCTACAAGGTGGACAAGGCGCACAGCGGGCTGGGCAGCGGGCTGGGCCTGTCCATCGCAAAGGAAATGATCGTTCAGATGGGAGAAGAAATCCGCCTGCGCAGCGAGCCCGGCAAAGGATCCGAGTTCGCTTTCACGGTTCCCGTCTTCCATGCGCAGACAGATTCGCTGCCCGTGCCGCCGCACGCAGCTCAGTGAAAGAACAGCCTCTTCAGCCTGCGCCTGTACATATACATCATGATGATCAGCAGCCGATCGTACAGGAGCAGCGAAACGCACGCGGCACAGACAAACAGGATCAGCAGCGCGCGTGACATTTCCGCGTATTCCCTGAACACCTCCGTCATATGAAACAGATATGCCATGGAGAGCATCATTGCCCCGATGGACACTGCGAATACCGCCAGCTTCGCCAGAACCCGCACGGGCTTTCGGGGGATGGCGTCCAGGCGCACCTTGGCCACCGGATAATATCCCAGGAACAGGAACAGAAGCGCGCTTTCCCGGTCCGGCGCAAACAGGACGCCCAGGATGGAAATCGCCGCATACACCGTCAGCGCCCATTTTTTCCCGTATCCGTCGAGGATCGGAAGCAGCGTCAGCGACGCGACGGCCGGGGAGCAGAAGGTCATAATCGGGATCACGCCGCCAAGCATCAGAATCAGAATGCCCAGCGCCGTCATCATGCTGCACAGCGCGAGCCGCCGGCTTTGGCTATTCAAGCAATCGCTCCTTTCGCGATGGTTCCCGCAAAAAAATACCCAGGCGGCTAAGCCGCCCGGGCAAAGAAAGGGAAGGAATTATTCGTAGATGATGGTGACGTTCTCAAGTCCCGCTCCGGTGACTGCGTCGGCCGGCATGTCGGCGTTGTCCACGACCAGGCTGCCGTCCTTCAGAGCCGCCATCAGCGCCTCGTAGTCTTCCACGGAGAAGTTCTCCAGCGCCCAGGTATCGACCGGCAGGCCGACCGCGTCATCGTTGGCGCCCAGGGAGATGGGCACGCCGCCGATTTCGTCCCACGTGCCGTCATAGTACTTGGTGATCGCCCAGTTGGCCGCGGCAGTGATGCCCTTCAGCGCGCTGGTCAGCACGGTTTCGGATTCATAGCTCTGGTCAACGTCGACGCCAACCACGTACGCGTCGTTCGCGGAAGCCGCAGAGGTGATGGAAGAGAAGATGGAACCGCCGCAGGAGAAGATGATCTCGGTGCCGGTCTCGTACCAGCCCTTGGCCATCGCTTCCAGCTCCGGAGAAGCCGCGAAGGAAGCGCCGTACTGCCAGGTGTACTTCAGTTCGACTTCCACGCCCAGCTCTTTCGCCGCAGCGGAGATGCCCTGCGCGTAGCCGTATCCGTAACGGTTGCAGGCCGCGTTGGTGCCGCCGCCGCCGCCCATGAAGCCGACCTTGGTGAAGCCTTCCTTGACGACCGCATAGCCGGCCAGGTAGCCGCTCTGCTCTTCCTTGAAGGCGATCGGGGCCACGTTGGTCAGTACGGTGCCGTCTTCCGCGGTCAGCGGCCAGCCGTCGATGAACACGAAGCTGGTGTCCGGATTCTCGATCGCAGCCTTGGTCAGCGCGGTGCCCTGCATGAAGCCGGCGCACACGACAACCTTCGCGCCGCCGTCTACGGCAGCCTTCATCGCGTCGTAGCGGTCGTCGTCGGTCGCCTGATCAGCGTTGGCGGGCTGATAGTACTTATAGGACAAGCCGTTGGCGGCAGCGTAAGCCTTCACGCCGTTCCAGGTGCCCTGGTTGAAGGATTTGTCCTTGAGCTGGCCGACGTCGGTGACGAAGGCGAGTTCGTACACGCCGTCCGCAGAAGTCATCGTATCCTCGACATCGTCGGGGTTGACTTCGGCCATCGCGGCGCAGGAGAGGATCAGCATCACGGCAAGCAGCATGGCAAGCAACTTTTTCACTTTGATTCTTCCTCCTTAAACAATTTGCCGGTTGCCCGGTTATCGCTACAAGTATACCACGAAACGCGCCGGGTTTCAAGTGTTCTTTGCAAAAAACGATACGCCGTTATCGCCCCAGATGCGCGGCGCCGATGATCCCGGCGTCGTTGCCGGTAATCGCCAATTCGATCCTCGGAAGCGGCATATCCGGGAATATCGCGTATTCGGCGATTTTTTTCCGGACCGCCTGCAGCAGGAATTCCCCGGCGCCAGCCACGCCGCCGCCCAGCACAATCATTTCCGGATCCAGAGCCACGACGATGCTGCTCAGGCCGATTGCCAGCTCCTCCGTATAGGTTTCGAACGCCTGCATCGCATCCGGATCGCCTTCCTTCGCGCTGTCCAGCACCATGCGCGCGTCTATCGCCTCCGGGTTCCCGCCGGATTTCCGCGCGATGACGCCGTCCGGATTCCGTTTCGCGATCTCCTGACCCAGCCGGATCAGCCCGCTGGCGCTGGCATAGCGCTCCCAGCAGCCGCGATGCCCGCAGCTGCAGAGGATCCCGCCCGCGTGGGTAATGATATGGCCCATCTCGCCGCCGCATCCGTGCGCGCCCGCGTAAATCCGCCCGTCGATGATGATCGCCGAGCCGATTCCCGTCCCCAGCGTGATCAGAACCGAGGAGTGCATCCCCCTGGATGCGCCCGCCACCGATTCCGCCAGGCCGGCAACCGTCGCGTCGTTGTCCACATACACCGGCACGCTGAGATACCGGTGCATTTCATCGATCAGCGGCACGTCCTTCCAATACAGGTTCACGCACCGCACCACCAGGTTCCGCGCCGGATCGTGCACCCCCGGGATGCCGATCCCGACAGAGCGGACCTCCTCCATCGCAGCGCCGGCTTCTTCCGCCGCGCGCACCGCCAGCCGCGCCATGTCGGCCACCACCGCCTCAAAGCCGCGTTCCGGCAGCGTCGGGCAGGATACTTTGGAAAGGATTTCGCCGCGCTCGCTGACGGCGCCGGCCTTGAGCCCGGTTCCTCCCACGTCGATACCGATCGATACCATCATTCCATCTCCTCCGTCCCGCGGGAAAGCTGGGCCCGAAGCCTCGCGTCCAGCTCCTTCGCGGCGTTAAAGCCGTTCTGTTTCAGGCGCTGATTGCGCGCCGCCACCTCCAGCACAATTGCCACATTGCGTCCCGGCCGGATCGGGATATTCAGGATCGGAACCGATACGCCGAGAATCTCGGTATACTCCTCCGCCAGCCCCAGCCGTTCGTATTCCTTGCCGGTTTCCCACTGCTCCAGATGCACCACCAGATCGATCGACTTGGAACTCAGAACCGATCCGATCCCGTAGATCACCGCGATGTCGATGATCCCGATGCCCCGGATTTCCATGAAATGCCGCGTCATGTCCGGCGCTTCGCCGATCAGCTTGTCCGGCGGAACGCGCCGGATGTCCACCACGTCGTCCGCCACCAGCCGATGCCCCCGCTTGACCAGCTCCAGCGCGGCCTCGCTTTTCCCGACGCCGCTTTTGCCGGTAATCAGGATGCCGCTGTCAAACACGTCCACCAGAACCGCGTGCTGGGTGATGTGGGGCGCCAGCGCATTGTTCAGATAGTTGATCAGCTGCAGCACGAAATTCGTGGTCGGTTCCGACGTCGCGTAAACCGGCACGTTTTTCCTGCGGGCGATTTCCAGCATGTCGGGATGGCAGGGCAGGTCGTGGCAGATGATCACACAGGGAATCTCGTAGCTGAAGAACATCTCCAGCCGCTCCTTGAGCACCTGAGGCTCCGTTTCCAGCATGTAGCTCATTTCCACCTTGCCGATCACCTGCGGGCGCTGCCAGGCGAAATACGACCAGTATCCTGTCAGCGGAAACGCCGGCCGGTTGATATCGCTGCTGACCAGCTCCAGCTGCGCGGGCGGGTGCCCGGTCAGTTCGTTCAGATCGAGCTCTTTGGCGAATTCGCGGGATGAAATCAGCATGGTTTCCCTCCGATCAGCCCGTCGCGCAGCGCCTGCTCCAGCACCTGCGCCACGCCGTCTTCATCGTGCGCCGGCGCGACGAACGGCGCCTGGGAACGCACCTCTTCCGAAGCGTTGGCCATCGCGTAACCGTACTTCACCCTCGTGATCATATCCAGATCGTTCTGCTCGTCGCCAAAGGCCATGATTTCCTCCGGCGCGATGCCCAGGGTTTCTCCCAGCCGGATCAGCGCGACGCCTTTTCCCGCCTGTGAGGATACGCATTCCAGATAGGTGGGGGTGGAAAGCACGAAGCTGCACCTTCCGGCGAACTCCTCGCGGAACGTATCCAGATACTGCGCCATGTTTTCGCCGAGCATCAGCATTTTGTACACCGGCTGCGGGATCGATTCGCTGACCGGCTTGTGTATCGCGTTTCCGTAAACCTTTGCTTTTCTGGAATAGGCGGCATTGAGTTCATTGTGCTCCGGGAAGTAAAAGCTTCCGCCCCAGAACGCCTGGATGTAAATGCCCATTTTCTCCGCTTTCCTGCTGATTGCCCGCGCGACGTCCGCATCGAGCGCCAGCGACGCGATTTCGCGGCCGTCCCGCGGGTCCCAGGTCAGCGCGCCGTTGTAACAGATCATCGGCGCGTTGGCGGAAAGCTGCCGGTAAAAGGATATCATCGAGTCCGGCATGCGCCCGGAATTCAGCACGAACAGCGCGCCCGCTTCCATTGCGGAACGCACCGCGCGAACCGTATGCTCGGTAACCAGGCTCTGTCTGTCGAGCAGCGTGTTGTCCAGATCCACCGCAATCATTTTTACGGACATGAAATTCTCTCCTTTGTGAAGCGGCGTTCAGCCCCCGGTGCTCTATTATACCGCATATCTGCCGCGTCTGCAAACAGCAGCCCGGTAAAAACAGAAAAGTAACGCCGTTCCGCCGCCGGATCCCCATTTCCGACCGAAACGGGGCTGCCCCGGTTTTGGGGCAGCCCCGTCAGAACTGTCTATCGTTTCTCTTGCCGTTATTTGCACGCCCAGGTGGCGGTCACGGCCGCGGTCACCGCGATCCGGCTTCCGTTTAACTCGGTGGGAACGCCGACGTCGTTCTCGCCGGTGGCCAGTTCGGCGGAAACCGATTTGAAGTCAACGCCGAAATTGGATTCCGAGCCTTCGTACAGGGATTTGAGCCCGTCAAGCTCCAGGCCTGCCGCAGCGCTCAGCACTTCCGCTTTCGCCCGTGCGTCTTCCACCGCCATCGCCAGCGCCTGGCGATACGCTTCCGTTCCGTCGGACACCGAGAAATACACGCTGTTCAGGCGGTTGGCGCCGGCTTCGATCGCCGCGTCGATCACCGCGCCCGCCTGGGACGGATCGGAAAGGGTTACGTCCAGTGTATGGGTAATCTGATACTCGGCCGGGCCCTGTTCGTCTTCGTATCCGTAATCGGAATAGGTATAAATCGACAGGTCGCTGACCGTGATATTCCTGGGATCGACGCCCAGCTCCGCCAGGGCTGCGCGAATGGACGCGACCCGCTCATTGACATCGGCCTGGCCTTCCGCAACGGTATCCGAAACCTGCTCCACGCCCAGCGTCACCACGGCCCGATCCGGATCCATCATAACGTGCCCTTCCCCGGTGGTGGAGATTTCCGTTTCCGCCAGCGCGGCGCACCCGAGAAGAACCATTGCCAGACATACCGCGAGCCCTTTAAGAATCCATTTCATCGAAACCCCTCCTTTTGCGCCTGCTGATTCCGTCAATGCCGGCGCCCTGTTTGCTTATTTTTTCCGTTTCCTGCGGCGAATCAGATGCACGGCCGCCCAAAGGATCGCAATCGCCGGCAGCAGAATCACCAGATGCGGCGCAAAGCCCGCGAGCACCACCAGCGAGTCCTGAAGGAACTCCTTGAGCCAGCTGAGCGACTGGCTGAAAGCCGCACGGATGCGCTCTCCCACGTTTTCCTCGATCGGCTGGGTCCGCTCATACGCCGGAATCTCAGTCAGGTCGATGCTGACCACCGATTCGCTTTCGCGGCTCTGCCAGTAACGCAGCATCTGCTCGTTGCTGTCGATCTCGGACTGCACCTGGGCGATTTTGTCCTCCAGAAGCAACAGCTCATCCAGCGACGCGGCCGTTTTCGTCAGTTCGTTCAGCCGGGTCAGCTGTGTGCGCAGCGCTTCAAGGCGGCTCTGGGTGTCCACGTAACGCTCGGTGACATCCTCGCTGGTCTCCCTGCGGGCCGTAACCGTGCCCAGCGCGTCCAGCGCGCTGAGGAATTCATCCAGTGACGCGGAAGGAATTCTGGCGGTAATCTCCGCCGTACGGCCGGATCCGCCGTCCTCAAACGAGCGCCCGCGCACCGTGCTGTTTTCCACGCGCCCGTCAAAATCGCTGATGAGCCCAGCTGTGGATTCCATCATCTGGTCGAAGGTATTGCTCTCCAGTGAACGGGAAGCGCTGCGCAGAATGACCTGCCGGTTTTCCTGCGTTTTGCCGGTATCGAAAGTGTCGCCGGCCGCGACATCCGCCGTCACGCCGAGGGCCTCTTCCGTTTCGCCGTCCGCGAACATCACCGGAGCGCGCTCGTCGGCATACCACGCGCCGTCAGTTTCATAGACCGCTTCTGACGCCGTATTCGTTGCCGCCGTCCGATACTGGCTTCCGAGAAGCATTGAAGCGGCCGGCTTTTGCGAGCGATACGCCATCGTCGCGCCGAACAGAAGCACGAATGCCGCCGCGATCGATCCGAACACTTTCCATTTGTTCCTGCCGTTCGGCCCCGGTTTCCCCTTGGCCGCTTCCATACGCACCGCTTTTCGCCACGCCGCCTGCGCGGGCAGCGGGATTTCCAGATCCTCATCCAGTTCGGCGCACATGGTCAGCATTTTCGTCGTCTGGTCCAGCAGCAGCGCGCAGTCCGCACAGTTCCGCGCGTGCTCCTCCATCGACAGACGCACATCCTCTTCCAGCAGTCCGTCCAGCAGATCGTTCAGATTTTCCTCAAATGCTCTGCAATCCATCACTTTGCTCATCCTGTTCACCTCCTTTTTCTCCCCTCTCAGGCAGGATACCGGTCAAACAACTCCGGCTGCTTGAGCAGTATTTCCCGGAGCTTTTCCCGCCCCCTGCTGATTCGGGATTTGATGGTGCCCACATTGGCATCCAGCACTCTTGCAATTTCATCATAACTGAATCCCTGCACATCCCTCAGTACGATGGCGGCACGCATGTCCTCCGGCAGCGACGCGATCGCCTTTTGCAGATACCGCCTCTGGTCGGCGGCGATCGAATACTTCTCCGGCGTATCGTCCTCGCTGGTCGGCGCCCATCCGTTATCCAGAAGCACGTCCAGCGAAGAAGCCGTTCGCACCTTGCGCCTGCGCAATTCGTCCAGGCACGCATTCATCGTAACCCGGTAAACCCACGTGGAGAAGGTCGACTGCCCCTTGAACGAGCCCAGGGCACGGAAAATACGCAGCATCGCTTCCTGAAGGCAATCCTGCGCGTCTTCCCGGTTGCCGCACATCCGCAGCGCGACGGCATACATGCGCCCTTCGTGCTCCCGCATCAGCCGTTCAAAGGCCGACGCGTCGCCTTTTGCCGCGTCGCGAATCAGCGTCATCTCGTCCCGTTCCGGCACATCCTTCACCCCGTTTCTTCACCTTACAAACCTTTGACGAAGCTTTCGCGCGCCGGTTGCATGTTTGCAAAAATTCTTTTTTGGGTATTGCATTTTTTCGCAGAATCGGTTACAATATGGAAGTCATTCGCCGGCGTGATGGAATGGCAGACGTGACGGACTCAAAATCCGTTGGTGGCGACACCGTGTGGGTTCAAGTCCCACCACCGGCACCAATCAACCATCTGTCCCGATACCTGGGACGGATGGTTGTTGCTTTATGCACATCAAACGTTGCAGCGATAGCGTTTGTGGCTTCTGTATATGCAATGAAGGGATCTCTGTATCGGAAAACGCAGCCTTGATCCACGATCCGGTGCAAGGAAAAGCTTGCAGGGGTATCAACAGCGTGCTATAATTCTGATGCAGGAGCGGCACTGAAACGACCGAGCGCACCTTGACAACTGAATACAATTGCCATGGCCTTCGGATACGTGTACGACAACGTCGGCAACATCACGCAGGAAACCCGCGACGGAGCGACTACGACGTATGTGTACGATCACCTTGGCCAGCTGACGCGAGTCAACGATCCGAACGATACGACAAGCGGCAGCAGCGGTA
>JAFWEY010000026.1 GCA_017512675.1 Clostridia bacterium
CCTTCGACATCGACGCCAACGGCATCGTCCACGTGTCCGCCAAGGATCTGGGCACCGGCAACGCGCAGCAGATCACCATCACTTCTTCTTCGAACCTGAGCGAGGCCGAAATCAAGAAGGCCATGGACGAGGCCGAGCGCTTCGCCAACGAGGACAAGGCCAAGAAGGAAGAGGTCGAGGTGCTCAACCAGGCCGATTCGCTGATCTACCAGACCGAGCGCACCCTGAAGGATATGGACGGCAAGCTGGATCCCGCCGACAAGGCGAAGATCGAAAGCGAGCTGGAATCCTTCAAGAAGACCCGCGAAACCAACGATACGGCGGCCATCAAGTCCGCCAGCGAGGCCTTCGCGCAGGCGACCTACGAGGTCTTCGGCAAGGTCTATCAGCAGCAGCAACAGCAGCAGGCCGGCGCGCAGCCGGGCGGGAGCGGAGCGCAGAACGCGTCCGGCGTCAACGACGACGGCACCGTCGACGGCTCCTTCGAAGAGTAATCCGGCTGCCGGAAACGTAAACCATTCAGGCGCGCGGGCGGGCTTTCCCCCGCGCGCATATCAGGCAATATGCGACCTCGGGGGAGTGTTCCCCCTTTGATGCGAAAGCCGCGGCCCGGGCGCTGCCGCGAGGCTTCCCGGAGGGGAGGCTCCCGGCCGGCGGCGAACGCCGCAGCCTGGCATTGCATATAAGAGGTGTCAAGATTGGCAAAACGCGATTATTACGAGGTCCTGGGGATACAGAAGGACGCGGACGACGCGGCGATCAAGAAAGCCTATCGAACGCTGGCCAAGAAGTATCATCCGGACGTGAACCCGGGCGACAAGCAGGCCGAGGAAAAGTTCAAAGAGATCAACGAGGCGTACGAGGTGCTCGGCGATCCGCAGAAGCGCGCGCGCTACGATCAGTTCGGCCATGAGGAGCCGGGCATGGGCGGCGGCGGCTACGGCGATTTCTCCGGCTTCGGCGGTTTCGGCGGCGGTTTCGGCGGCGGGTTCGACGATATCTTTTCCGCGTTCTTCGGCGGCGGCATGGGCGGCGGGCAGAGCGCGAGAAGCGGCCCGGTGCAGGGCGACGACATCCGCTATGAAATCACGCTGTCCTTCGAAGAGGCCGCGATGGGCTGCTCCAAACAGGTGTCCGTCACCCGCCAGGAGAACTGTCCGGATTGCCGCGGAACCGGCGCCAAGCCGGGCACGCAGCCGGAAACCTGTTCCAAGTGCCGCGGCACCGGCCAGGTGCGGGTGGTGCAGAACACGGCGTTCGGGCGCATTCAGAACGTGCGGCCCTGCGACGCGTGCCGCGGCGCGGGGAAGATCATCAAGGAGCCCTGTCCGAAGTGCTCCGGGCGCGGCAGGATCCGCGTGACGAAGAAGCGCACCGTGAAGATTCCGGCGGGCATCGACGACGGACAGGTGCTGCGCATCGCCGGCGAAGGCGAAGCCGGCCTGCGCGGAGGCCCGGCCGGCGATCTGCAGCTGCTGATTCGGGTGCGTCCGCACAAGCTGTTCACCCGCCAGGGCTACGATCTGCACTGCCAGGTGCCGATTTCCTTTACCCAGGCGGCGCTGGGCGGCGATATCGAGGTGCCGACGCTGGAGAAGCCCGTGATCTACACGATTCCCGAGGGCACGCAGCCCGGCACGGTGTTCCGCATCAAAGGCCAGGGCATTCAGTACCTGCGCAGCACCAACAAAGGCGATCTGTTCGTCGAAATCGGCGTGGAGGTGCCCCGCAAGCTCACCGAAAAGCAGAAGGATCTGCTGCGGCAGTTTGAAAGCACGGTCACCGGCAAGGAATACGAGCAGCGCAAATCCTTCTTCGAAAAAATGAAGGGCAAGCTCAAATAACGGCGGCCCCGGCGGTCTCTGCCGCCGGGGTTCCAGGGGTTCTTCCGCGGCGGTGCGCCTGCGCGGGGGGCCGTTCGGGGAGCGCCGGATACGGGACCGCGTAGACGCGTCCCCACAATAACCGCGCCCTGCGCGGACTGGAGGGTACACATGGACATGAACATCGTTTGCCTGGATCTGGAAGGGGTTCTGGTTCCCGAAATCTGGATCGCGTTTTCCGAAGCCAGCGGCATTCCCGAACTTCGCCGGACCACCCGCGACGAGCCGGATTACGACAAGCTGATGAAATGGCGGCTCGGCATCCTGCGGGAACACGGGCTGGGGCTTTCCGACATTCAGCGGACCATCGCGACGATCGATCCGCTGCCCGGCGCGAAGGAATTCCTGGACGCGCTGCGGGAGGAAACCCAGGCGGTGATTCTGTCCGACACCTTTACCCAGTTCGCCACGCCGCTGATGAAGAAGCTGGGCTGGCCGACGCTGCTGTGCAATACGCTGGAGGTGGCGCAGGACGGCTCCATTTCCGGCTACAAAATCCGCATCAGCCATTCCAAACTCTCCACCGTTCGGGCGCTGCAGTCCGTGGGCTTCGAAACGATTGCCGCCGGCGACAGCTATAACGATCTGGAGATGATTCAGGCCAGCAAGGCGGGCTTCCTGTTCCGCTCCACCGAGCAGATTCGCAGGGATCATCCGGAGCTTCCGGCCTTTGAAACCTACGAGGAGCTGCTGGGCGCCATCCGCGCCGCGCTGTGAGCGCGTCCCGCAATGCTGATTTCCGCAGACTGGCACCTGACGAAGGAGCAGATGGCGTCCTTCGACGGGCTGTTTTACGCCCCGCCGATTCTCTCGCTGATGAGAGAATCCGGGGCGCTTTTGCTTCTGGGTGACCTGACGAACAACGGGCGCCCCGCCGAACACGAGGCCGCCGCGCGGCTGCTGGAGGACCTGTCGAACCGGACGGGAGCGCGGATTCTTCTGCTGCCGGGCAATCACGACCTGCCCCGCAGCGGATTCGGGCCCGCGGATTTTGAAGCGCTGTACCGGCGCTTCGGCTTCGACGGCGCGGCCGGGCGCGATCCGGCGTCGCTGAGCCGGGCGGTCGTGCTGCGGGGAGCGACGTATCTGCTGCTGGACACCTGCCGGCCCGGAGAGCCCAGGGGATCCGTCTCCCGGGAGACGCTGAACTGGGCGGAGGCGGTGCTGAAAACCGCCCCGTTTCCGGTGATCGCCTGCGCGCACCACCCGCCGATGGCGTACGACGCCTTTCCGCCGGATCTGCCAGAGGGCGGGGAAGAGCTCGCGGCGCTGCTGGCGCGATATCGGGTGCGGTACTGCTTCGCCGGGCACCGGCACGAAAACCGGCTGGTGGAGCGGGGCGGATTCCGGCAAGTGACCGTCGGCATGCCCGGCGTCTGGCCCTGCGTCCTCTGGAAGGCGGATGACGGCGTCGCGGAGCCGGTTCCGCTGCTGCGCCCCGGGCATCCGCGCCTGGCGGCGGCGAAGGAGGAGCTTCGCGCGCAGGCGTTCGCGATGGGCCGCGCGATCCTGAAACGGCGCGGCGTCGATGATCCGCGGGCCGAAGGCTGGTTTGAACAGGCGTATCTGGCCGCCCAGGGGATGGACCGGGACGGCCTTGCCCGCCTCGCCCGGGATCCGGCGAGAACGGTGTGGCAGGGGCTCGGGCAGGATTCGATCGCAGTGCGGTGGATTTTGGAAGTAACCGCTCGCTGACGCTCGCTTGGCTTGAAATCTCTGCTTCGCAGACATTTCAAGCCGATTACGCTCACTGCGTTCGCTTGGGGCTGTCTCAAAAAAGAGGCAGCCCCCTTTGAATGAAAAGAAGAGGAAAAAAAGGATACCAGGCCTTGCGCAGACCTGGCAGCGTTGTTATGATAATTGTGTGAAAAAGAAACATAACACGCAACTTGATTATACCGCATATGAGAGCGGATATCAACTGCGAATTTCACTGGAATGTGACGTATACGTTCCAA
>JAFWEY010000027.1 GCA_017512675.1 Clostridia bacterium
AAACCCCAAAGCCGCCGTTTTTCGTTTTCTCTGCCGCCGCCGCGATCCTTCCGCTACCGGATCTCCCTCGTTTCGCTGAGAATCTCCGCTTCGGTGGACGCTTCCACAAACCGGGAGATTTCGTCCATCAGGCTGTCCGCCATCGCGCTGTGGGGCACGATCGCGGCCGCGCCGATCGCAATGAACGGATGCGCGTCCTGTTCGTCGATTTCCGCCGCGGAAACGTGAAACCGGCTTTGCAGCCTGCTGACCAGGCTGCTGACGATCATTCTCTTTTCCTTCAGGCTGTGCACCCAGGGCGCGTGCAGCCGAAACGTCATAACCGCAAGAATTACAGGCTTCATCGTCATTTCCCCCTTCCGTTCGCCCTGTCCGCCGCTGCGCGGACGGCGCATGCTGTTTCTGCCGTCCCGCTGAAAAGGACCGGAACCCATACCATTGTACCAGACGCGCGGGAACCGCGCAAGGAACCGGGCTGAAAACCGACGGAACGGCCTGACCGGCTCCGGCGGCTGCGGTGATTTTCCGTCGCAGCGAAGGAAGAGCGCAAAAGAATTTCTGCGGGCTGTTCAGGAATGCCTGAATTCGCAGGGTGTCCCGGTTTCTATGGAACAGAGAGTTTGGGTTTGGCCCCGTAAACGCCAGTGCCGCCGGGCTGTCAGGGCAGCACCGCCTGGCCCGCCGGCGCTTCCGGCGGAGTCTGCGCCTGCAGCGCGGAGAGTTTCATCGCAGCCGCGGCGTTCCGCCCTCCGTTGGGTTCAAAGCCGCCTGTTTTCAAACCACTCGGCACGAGTACATTCTTCTTCCAGAGAACATTTTCACTCTGAATATTTAACATAAGAAAAATCTTGACATCGTTCAGGACGCATGCTATAATTTCGCCAATTTAATAGATTAAACCGTTGAAGCGGAGATAACGGCGGCGATGCCCTCACAGAGAACCCGCGATGCTGAGAATCGGGCAGGAAACAAACCGTCAAATGGACCGCCAAGGGCGCAGGGAAATGCCTGAAGAGCAGAGTATCATGCGACGTGGGGCATACGTCAGTTGCCGGGGATATGTCGGTATCCCGCAAAGCGCACGGGTTCACCCCGTGAATTCAAGGTGGCACCGCGGATAATTGATTTATTCGTCCTTGACAGCAGCACTGTCAGGGGCGTTTTCTGTTGCTGCGATTCGAAGCCCGACGCGAAGCGGGGCCGCGCGGTTTGCCGAAAGCCGCCGGGCCCCGGCGAAAACCGATACTGGAGGTGACGCAGATGAAGATATTCCCGAGCCCGGAGGAAGCCCGGAATTTTGCTGCTTCCGGCGAGTACCGGGTGCTGCCGCTGAGCTGTGAGATGCTCTCCGACCGGCTGACGCCCATCGAATGCCTGCGCATACTGAAGGGCGTGTCCGCGCACTGCTATCTGCTGGAGTCCGCAGAGGACCGGGAACGGTGGGGGCGATATACCTTCCTGGACTTTGACCCGGTGCTGGATGTCACCTGTCTGAACGGGGAGATGAAAGCCGGCAGCCTGCGGATGCACACGGACAGCCCTTCGGCGGTGCTGCGGCAGATCCTGGCCGACTACAGGAGTCCCCGCCTGCCCGGGCTTCCGCCCTTCACCGGCGGGCTGGTAGGCTATTTCTCCTACGATTACCTGGGCTACAGCGAGCCCTCGGTCCGTATGGATGTGGAGGATTCCGAATACTTTCAGGATGTGGACGTGATGCTGTTCGACAAGGTGATTGCCTTCGATCACTTCCGCCAGAAGATCCTGCTGATTGTCAACATGCGGCTGGACGACGTGGACACCGGCTACAGCAGGGCGGCGCTGGAGCTGAAGCAGCTGCGGGAGCTGCTGCTCACCGGCAAACGCCGTGAGGAACCGGGCGGGCGCATGACCGGCCCCGTGGAGCAGCTCTTCGATGAAACGCAATACTGCGGCATGGTGGAAAGGGCGAAGGGGTACATCCGGGAGGGGGATATCTTCCAGATCGTGCTGTCCAACCGGCTGTCCGCGCCCTTTGAGGGGAGCCTGCTGAACACCTACCGCATACTGCGCACCATCAATCCGTCGCCCTATATGTTCTATTTCAGCGGCACCGACGTGGAGGTGGCCGGGGCGTCGCCGGAAACGCTGGTGAAGCTGGAGGACGGCGTGCTGCACACCTTCCCGCTGGCGGGCACCCGGCCGAGGGGCAGTACCGACGCGGAGGACGCGGCGCTGGAGGCAGAGCTGCTGGCGGACGAGAAGGAGCTGGCCGAGCACAACATGCTGGTGGATCTGGGGCGGAACGACCTGGGGCGAATCAGCAAATTCGGCACGGTGAAGGTGGAAAGGCTGCACTCCATCGAGCGCTTCTCCCACGTGATGCACATCGGCAGCACCGTGCGGGGCGAGATCCGGGAGGACAGGGATGCCCTGGACGCCATCGAGGCGGTACTGCCCGCGGGCACGCTCTCCGGCGCGCCAAAGCTGAGGGCCTGCCAGCTCATCGGCGAACTGGAGAACAACAAGCGGGGCATCTACGGCGGGGCCATCGGCTACATCGACTTCACTGGAAACATGGACACCTGCATCGCCATACGCATCGCCTGGAAGAAAAACGGGCGGGTGTTCGTCCGAAGCGGCGCGGGCATCGTGGCGGATTCCG
>JAFWEY010000028.1 GCA_017512675.1 Clostridia bacterium
AAGCTGATGGTGATCGGCCTGCTGGCGGGCTGCGTGGTGATGGCCGGCGACATGCTCCTCGGCTGGGGCACGCGCGACAGCGGCAAAGCCGGGCTGGAACACTTCCTGTCCTGCTACCTGAGGCTCCCGGACAGCCGCATATTCTGGTCGGCGCTGCTGGGTCTGATCGGCATCCCGGCGGAAGGCCTGTGCATGTTCGCCGTCTATCGGCTGATCGCGTCACGATCCGCGCGCTATGCCCATCTCTACCGGCCGGGCATCTTCGGTTACCTGATCTTCGGCGGCTGCGGCGTGCACGTGCCGTGCCTCGCCTGCGTGTTTGTCTACCGGCACATGGCGGATCTCAGCCCGGAGAACGCCGTCGGCCTGTCCTTTCGCTTCGGGCTGTACTTTCTGCTGCCCGCCGCCGTTCTGTTTCTGATCTTCTGGGCGATTCATTCATACGCCCACATCGCGGCTTTCATCACAGGCATGACGCCCTATCCCCGGTGGTGCTGGATCTTCTGTATGCCGGTCGGCCAGGGATTGACCATGCTGCTGAAGCTGGCTCCGGAGACTGCGCTCCGAAACGCCCTGACGGCCGGATGGCTGAGCGTCGGAAACGTCTGGATGATGGGCGGATTGCTGCTGACAATGAAGTATGCCGTGAAGGGCATGGACGGGAAACAACAATAAGCGCGCTGCGGACACGGTGGCTTCCCGGAGCAGAGGGGTGAACATAATGACGGTTACGATGATTCTGACGCTGATCCTGTGCGCCCTGCTGTTTCTCATGATCTGGGCAGCCGCATACTTTTATCCATGGGAACGCCTGCTGAAGTTCTTCCCAAGGGACATTGAAGAAAAAGCCCGGCAGCATAAACCGCCTTTCCCGGCGGCGCCGGCGACAGGCCGGGCACTGATGGCGCTCTGTGCGCTGGGTTTCATCGGCGTGATCGCATACGGGGGCTGGGATGGCATCCGAAACGGGTTCTCTTTCGGACAGTTTCTGACCCGTTTCCTGATCGTTTTATTTGGCGTGAAGGTGTTTGACATCATCGTGCTGGATTACATTCTGATCACAAAGACGCAGTTTTTCCAGCACTGTATCCCGGAGACCAAAGGCTGCGCCGGTTACCGCAGTTTTGGCTTCAACAGAAAAGAACAGCTGAAGCAAATCATCGCGATCCCGTTCGCGGCCCTGCTGATCGCGCGGATCTGCGCGCTGCTCTAAAGGCGATCCCAAAAGAATGGCAAAGGAGCAACCGGACAATGACCGTTCAAAAAACATCGGTCCTTCCTGCGGGCAGGGATGCTGTCTTTCAGAAGCTGCGAAAGCTCGAGACGCTCCGGTATATCGCGTGGCCTTTCGCGGCCTTTGAGCCGGTGGGCGGCGCCGCACTCACGTGGATGGCGGGCGTCACGTCCTCCTACCGTTTCAGGTTGTTTGGCGTAATTCCCTTCGGAACGCACACGATTCATATCGTGCGGTTCGACCCGGAGGGCATCCGCAGCCGGGAAACAAACGAGCATGTCCCGGTATGGAATCACGATATCATCATGGAGCCGGTGGACGCATATCATACGGAATACACCGACCGGGTGGAGATCCGGGCGGGATGGAAGACCGCGTTTGTCTGGGTTTGGGCGAATGCGTTTTACGCCCACCGGCAGAGGAGATGGATCCGGCTGCTGCGGGATGGGAACTGATGCCATTGGCTGTCTGACATGTAAGGCGGCAAGCAGGAGGGTGTATGAAAGTTTTGGTATTCGGCGCAGGGGTAATCGGCGGGCAGCTTGCGCACGCGCTGATTGCCTGCGGCAACGACGTGACGGTGATCGCCCGGGGCGCCTGGGCGCAGACGCTTCGGACCGAGGGGCTGCGGATCCATCATTACATCCAGCGGAAAGATACTGCAGATCATCCCCGCGTGCTGGAGGCTCCGGACGGGGAGCGGTATGACGTTGTGTTCGCGGTCATGCAATACCGGCAGATGGAGAAGATTCTGCCGGAGCTTGCGCGGGTCAGCAGCCCGGTCGTCGTGCTGACCGGCAACAACCTGTCCGCTTCGGAGATGGAGGCCCGGATCCTTGAAAACGCCCCGACGCCGAAGACGGTGCTCTTCGGGTTCGGTTCGACGGCAGGAACGCGGGAGAACGGCAGGCTCACGACCGTCCACGCGGGCGGCGGACGGCTGACCCTTGGGAAAGCGCATGGGGAAATGCCGGAAACGGTGAAAACAATCCTGGGTCAGACGTTTTCCGGCAGCAGGCTTTCCGCGGTTTACTGCGATGACATGGACGCGTGGCTCAAATATCACGCGGCGTTTATCCTCCCGATCGTTTACCTTTGCTACAAAACGGGCTGCGATCTCACAAAATCCACCCGGGCGGAACGAAAGCTGATGCTCGATGCGGTCGGGGACGCCTATCGCCTGCTGACGGCTCTGGGGTATCCCGTTCGTCCGGCGGGCGGCGAAAAATCGCTGCAGCCGGGGCCCGCGAACGCGATGGTCAAACTGATCATCTATTGGATGTCGAGGACACGGCTCGGCGCGCTCTGCACGACGGAGCACTGCCGCCACGCCCCGGGGGAAATGGAGGATCTGGATGCGGCGTTCGGAGCGATCCGGGCCGGAAAGCCCGAATTCCCGATGCCGGCGTTCGAACGGCTGAAGGCGATGATGCCTTCGTGGGATCGGGTACGGGAAATCTATGCGAGGTGAAGGCAATGAACCATATCCAAATCGAAGAGCTGCCCTATTGCGCGCCGGTCAGAGAATGGCTCGCGGGCCGATACGGGAAGGAAGCGGGCCGGATCTGGGAGGAAACGGTTCAGAATTACAGCAGCTGTCTGCGGGAACTCCCGGATTACGGCGGAAAGAAGAACGGTCACGCCAGGGCGATCTATGGCGGGCTTCTGGTATTTGCGCTGTATCCGGCCCTGCCCGATCAGCCGCCGATCGCCGGGATGCAGCCGTTCGTGAATCAACTGTTCATGGGTTCTTTTACAAAGCTGGGGAAGGTGTTCGATCTGAACCGATCCCTTGATATGCGGCTGATCGACAAGGTCTTCCGCAAATCGGGAAACCGGGACCGGAAGGATATCAGGCGGTATCCGGCCGGGTTCGTCAACGTCGATGAGCCGTATGACAGGGAGCATCATGCCGCCCGGTATCATTTCACGCAGTGCCCGAACGCGGAATTTGCCAGGCGCCACGGCCTTCTTCATGTGCTGCCGCTTTTGTGCAATTCCGACTTCTTCGGAATCGGAGAACTCCACGGGCAGCTGATCCGCTGCGGCACCTGCGGCAACGGCGACAGGTGCGATTATCTCGTCGTCGGCAGCAAAAACCCGCTGGCCGCAGAATATGAGACCGTCACAGATGAACAGGGGTTTCTTGTAAGCAGGAGGAAAGCTGGAAGTAAATCGAGAAATTTGCAGGAAATGGACGGCGCTGAATACGCTGCCGGGCGTGCCGGTGAACCCGGTGGTGTTGCCTTAGGCTTCAACAGGAAAAGGAGGCACTGACATGGATATTCGGGTCATCCTGATCGAAATGGCTGTCTTTGCGGCGGTCTTTACGGCGATTATTTTCGTCTTTTATCGCGGCAGCAGGAAATACAGCCCCGCGAGCATCCACAATTATCCGCCGGACATCCGGGAAGAATACTTCAAAACCCACGAGAGGGTTGACGTGAGCTATAAATCCAGGAACGTGCTGCTGACCAAAGGCTTCGGCGTGCTGCTCTTTACAGGCATTCTGCTGGTCTGCTCTCTGGCGGCCGGAGCAAAAACCTTCCGGCAGGGCTTTTTACTGACCTTCGGCCTGATGGCATGGATCGGCATCTATGACACATGCT